>DASTIY010000360.1:0-4351 GCA_035717085.1 Casimicrobiaceae bacterium
CGTGCGTTCGTGACGGGTGCGCTGCCGCACAGCCGGGCATGGCTGGGCCTGATCCTCGCCCTGGTAGCGCTTTCCACCGCGGCGGCATGGTGGGCGCTCAACGCATGGTCCGCCTTGTACACCTTCCTCGGCGCGTTCGTCTACGGCGTCGTCTATACCGTGTGGCTCAAGCGCCGCACGCCGCTCAACATCGTGATCGGCGGCCTCGCCGGCAGCTTCGCCGTGCTCGCCGGCGCCGCCGCCGTCGTGCCGGAAGGTCTCGGCGCAGTTCCCCTCGCGCTCGCCGTCGTGCTGTTCCTCTGGACGCCGCCGCACTTCTGGAGCCTCGCGATCGCTTACCGAGCCGATTACGAGGCGGCCGGCGTGCCCATGCTGCCGGCGGTCGTCGGCGACGTGCGCGCTGCGCGCGCGGTGCTCGTCGGCACCGTCTTGCTGGTCGTCGCGTCGCTGGTGCCGGCGATGCTGGGACTGTCGTGGCTCTACGCGATCACCGCGGCGGCGAGCGGCGCGTACTTCCTTTGGACGAGCATCGCCCTGGTGCGCGACCCGTGCCGCCGCACGGCGATGACGAACTTCCACGCGTCGCTCGTGCAACTGACGCTGCTGCTATCCGCGGCGATCGCCGATGCGCTGCTTCTCGCGTGAGTCGCTCCGTCCGCTCGTCGGCCTGATCGCCCTCGCGCTCGTCGCGATCCCGGCCGTGGCGCTCGAAGTCGACGCTGCGATGAAGCAGAGTCGCGCCGCGATCGGCCGCGCGCCGGCGGATTACGAATTCACGGCGAGCGACGGCCGGCGCGTGCGCCTCTCCGATTTTCGCGGCAAGCCGCTGCTCGTGAGCTTCGTTTACACCGGCTGCGGGCAGGTGTGTCCGACGACGACGCGATTCCTCGACAAGGCGGTACGACAGGCGTCGGACGCGCTCGGCGGCGACGCCTTCAACGTCGCGACGATCGGCTTCAACCTGCCGTTCGACAACGCCTCCGCGATGCGCGACTTCGCGCGGCACCAGGGCGTCGAGCGCGCCCAGTGGAAGTTCCTCTCGCCGGACGCCGGCAGCGTCGAGCGGCTCACCAACGACTTCGGCTTCACGTACGCGGCGAGCACGGGCGGCTTCGATCACGTCACGCAACTGTCGGTCGTCGATGCCGACGGCCGCATCGTGCAGCAGCTCTACGGCGAATCGTTCGATCCCAAACTGCTCGTCGCCGCGGTTCGCAGCGCCGCCACCGGCGCGGCGCTCGCGCCCCAGGATTTTGCGGATCTCGTCACGCGGGTGCGCCTCCTGTGCACCGTCTACGATCCGCGCACCGGCACGTATCGTCTCGACTACGGCCTGTTCATCGAAATCTTCGCGGGCCTCACGGTCCTCGGCGCGACGCTCCACTACCTCGTGCGCGAATGGCGCCGGCAACGCAGGACTTCACCTCTGACACGTGTCTGACACTCCTCTGACACGTGTCAGAGGTGCGGCTTTTGATCCACGTCATATCGAAAGGTGCACCGCGCGCATAGCATTTCGCGCATGCAAGTCTCTCCTCCGCCCGGCGGCGATCGCAACGCTGGATTCGCCGCCGGGATCTTTCTCCCGAATTCGAACGATCCGGCACGATGCTGAAGGCGATTCAGCACGCCGGCCAGTTTCTCTTCCTTCGTCTCGAGCGCCTCTTCAACCGCGCGTTCGGTGAAGCGAACAATCCGCTCTACTACCTCGGCGCGATCACCTATTTCCTGTTCTGGATCGTCGTCGCGAGCGGTCTCTACCTGTACGTCTTCTTCAAGACCGGCGTCAGCGAAGCCAACGCGTCCGTCGAGTACCTGACGCGCGACCAGTGGTACCTCGGCGGCGTCATGCGGAGCCTGCACCGCTACGCGTCGGACGGCCTCGTGCTCGGCATGGTCCTGCACGTGACGCGGCATTTCACGTTCGACCGCTATCGAAGCTTCCGGTGGTTCTCGTGGATCACCGGCGTCGTCGTGCTGTGGCTCGTGTACGTCTCGGGCATCAACGGCTACATGCTGCCGTGGGATCGCCTCGCGCAGTTCGTGACCGTCGGCACGGCGGAGTGGCTCGACTGGCTGCCGGTCTTCAACGGCACGCTGATCCGCAACTTCATCTCCGAGGGCGCCGTCAACGACCGGTTGTTCTCGCTCCTGTCGTTCCTGCACATCGGCTTCCCGCTCGGCGTGCTCGCGCTCCTGTGGATCCACACGCAACGCGTGCCGAGCGCGAAGACGAATCCCCCGCGCCCGATCATGGCTTGGCTCGTCGGCTCGCTCGTCGTGCTGTCGCTGCTGAAGCCGGCGCTCTCGCAAGGCGTGGCCGACCTCGACACCGTGCCGTCGACCGTCGACCTCGATTGGTTCTACCTGCCGATCTTCCCGCTCTTCTATCGCTGGTCGGTCGGCCACGTCTGGCTGCTGGTCGGCGCCGGTACGCTGCTCTTCGCGCTGCTGCCCTGGCTGCCGCCCAAGCGCCGCCGCGGCAACGAATTTCACGTGATGGTGCACCCGGACAACCGGATCGTCGCGGCGCAGCCGGGCGAGACGCTGCTCGATGCGGCCTTGCGCGACGAGATTCCGTTCCCGTTCGATTGCCGCAACGGCGGCTGCGGCGTGTGCAAATGCAGCATCCTGTCGGGTCGCGTCGATTACGGCATTTACCAATCGACGGCGCTTTCGAAAGACGAGATCGCCGCGGGCAAGGCGCTTGCCTGCTGCGCGACGCCGCTCTCCGACGTCGAGATCGAATACGTTCCGCAGCGTGCCTCGTCGTACGTCGTTCCGAAGCACCGCGCGCAGGTCGTCGAGCTGACGCTGCTCGCCGACGACGTCATGCTCGTGCGCCTGCAACTGCTCGGCGAGGCGCCGCTTCGCTTCTACGCCGGGCAGTACATCAACGTGCTGCTCGACGATGGCGAGAAGCGCAGCTTCTCGTTCGCCACCGCGCCGCACGAGACGAAGTCGATCGAGCTGCACGTCCGCTACGTGCCCAACGGACGATTCACGACGCACGTCTTCCGCACGATGAAGGTCGGCGACGTCGTCGAGTTCGAAGGTCCGCAGGGCTCGTTCTTTCTGCGCGAGGACAGCGACAAGCCGATCATCTTCGTCGCCGGCGCCACCGGCTTCGCGCCGGTCAAGAGCATGCTCGAGCACGCGTTCCACGCCGGCGTCAAGCGGCCGATGGTGCTCTATTGGGGCGTGCGCTCGAAGAAGGACCTGTACCTCGGCGATCTCGCGAAGCGATGGACGGTCGAGCACGCGAACTTCCGGTTCGTCCCGGTGCTCTCCGAACCGCGGCCCGACGACCATTGGGAAGGCCGCACCGGCCTCGTGCACGAGGCGATCCTCGCCGATTATCCGGATCTTTCCGGGCACCAGCTCTATGCGTGCGGCTCGGTGCGCATGGTCGAGGCGGCGCATCCGGCGTTCGCCGCGCACGGGCTCACCCAGGATGACTGCTTCTCCGACGCGTTCCGACTCGCGCCGCAGCGACCGCGCACGAGCGGCCAGTCAGAAGTCGTTCGCCTCGGCGGTGTCGAGGAGACAGCGTGAGCGCGCCAAGCCACCCCAAGCGCGAACACGCCCCGAAGCGCAAAAGCGCGGAGGGTACTCCAATGAGCGCGGCGCAGAACGGGACCCGGGGAGGCCGAGGCGTGAAGAACATCGTGCGTTACGCCGCGCAAGCGGTCCTGTATGCCGCGTTCGTGGCCGTGATCGGCTACTTCTCGAACGCCCCGGCGTACCAGCATCTGCCGCCGAACGACGCGTTGCTCAAGTTGTCGCTGTCGCACGCCGGCGCGCGCAAGGAAGCGTGCCATCAGCGCTCGGCCGAGGAGCTCGCGAAGCTCGCGCCGAACATGCGCGCGCAATCGGTGTGTCCACGCGAGCGCTCGCCCGTCGTCGTCGATGTCGACCTCGACGGAGCACGCGTGTTCCACGTCGTCGCCCCGCCGTCCGGATTCGCCAAGGATGGCGCCTCGACGATCTATCGGCGGCTTCCGATCGCCGCAGGCAGGCACCGGATCACCGCGCGGCTGTCCGACACGCCGGACGGCGCGTTCAACTACACCCACGACGCGATGCTCGACCTTCCGCCCGGTCGCGTCGTCGTCGTCGACTTCGATCCCGCGCGAGGCGGCTTCGTCATTCGAAGCTAGGGGACCGATCGATGCCCGCGATCGCGCTCACTTCGCAACCGGCGAGCGTGCCCGCATGGTCGCCGGCGGCGCTCCTCGCGCGTCTCGAAGCGATCTTCGACCGCGCCTTCGGCCCGCGCGCCAATCCGTGGCGACACCTCGGCGCGCTCGGGTTCTATCTCTTCTTCGTCGTCGTCGGCACCGGCGTCTGG
>DASTIY010000361.1:0-5101 GCA_035717085.1 Casimicrobiaceae bacterium
CGAGAACGGCGAGATCACGAGGCACGGCACGCGAAAGCCGAGGCCGACGGGCAGTTCGCGCACGTACTCGCCGGACGTGCCCGGCGGCGCAGCCGGCGGCAACACGTGGTCGAACTGTCCGTCGTTCTCGTCGTAGTTGACGATCACCACGCTCTTCGCCCACACGCGCGGATTGGACCACAGCGCCTCGAGCACCTCGCGCGTGTGGTTCTCGCCGGCGACCGGCAGGAAATCGGGATGCTCGCTCACCGTCGACGGCGGCACGATCCACGTCACCTGCGGCAGGTTGCCCGTGCGAAGATCGTGCAGGAGCTCGTAGTGCGCGCGCACCTGCAACGCGTGGTCGCGCAGCGGCGAGGTCCTGGCGCTTCGCGCGAACTGCGCGAAATACCGAAGCACGTTGCAACCGTAATCGTCCCACTCGTGATACACCCGCCACGTGATGCCCGCGCGCTCAAGCCGCTCGGGATACGTCTCCCAGCGCAGGTCGCGTCGTCCATTGGCGAGCACCGGCGCGCCGAAGCGGGCGTCGGCATCGATCGAGCCCGTCATCAAAAACAGGCGGTTCGGATGCGTGGGCCCGAACATCGACGCGTGATACCCGTCGCAGACCGTGAACGCATCGGCGAGCGCGTAGTAGAACGGCAGGTCGTCGCGCGTGAGGTAGCCCATCGTGAGGCCGCCCGCGTCGCCGTCGACGGCGCGATGCGTGCGCACCCAGGCGTCCATCGCGGCGTGGTTCCAGCAGCCGTGCTGCGGACCCCAGCCGTGGTTCAGGTCCTGCAACCGCTGCGCGCTCGTACGCCGCGTGTCGAGGCGAAACGGCATCAGGTAGCCGTCGCGATGCTGCGCATCGGGCTGTTGCCATACCGGACGGCCGTCGGGCAGATGGATGGCGCCCGCATCGTCGAACCCGCGCACGCCGGACAACGAACCGAAGTAGTGGTCGAACGAGCGGTTCTCCTTCATCAGCACGATGATGTGGTCGACGTCGGCGAGCCGCGCGGACGCTGGGCGCGCAGGCGGCACGTCGAGCGCCGCCAGCGCGAGTGCGGCAGAGGTCGATTGCAGGAAGCGGCGACGTGCGGGGTTGCGGAGATCCATGGCCGTCCTTGGACGGGAGGCGCGCGCTCATTCTGCGGATCGCCGCCCGCGTCCACAAGCAAAACGATGCCGACATGAACGACGCCGCCTTGTCCCATGTGCTCGAACACGATGCGTTCGCCGGTGCGCGCGCGTGGTTCGATACGCAGGGCTTTACGCCGTTTCCGTTCCAGGAAGCGGTCTGGCGGGCTTATGCCGAAGGGCGCTCGGGTCTGCTGCACGCACCGACCGGCATGGGCAAGACGCTCGCGGCGCTGATCGGACCGCTCTCGCTCGGCCCCGAGGGGACGGCCGAGCATCCACCGCCGCTCACCCTCCTCTGGATCACGCCGCTGCGCGCGCTCGCGCAAGACACGACCCTGGCGCTCGCGAACGCCGCCCGCGCGTTGCAGCCGCACTGGAGCGTCGGCGCGCGAACGGGCGACACGTCGAGCGCGGATCGTTCGCGGCAGGCGCGACAACTCCCGACGATTCTCGTCACCACGCCCGAAAGCCTGTCGCTGCTGCTCTCGCACGCCGATTGGCGCGAACGCTTCGCGGCGGTGCGCGCCGTCGTCGTCGACGAATGGCACGAGTTGATGTCGACCAAGCGCGGCGTGCAGGTCGAGCTCGCGCTCGCGCGATTGCGGCAGCACAGCGAACGCGTTCAGGTCTGGGGGCTCTCCGCCACGCTCGCGAACCTCCACGAAGCGCTCGCATGCCTCGTCGGACCGCAACGCACCGCCGACGCGCGCGTCGTCGAAGGCATCGTGCCGAAGGACATCGCCATCGAGACGGCACGGCCCGCGACGATCGAGCGATTCCCTTGGGGTGGGCATATCGGCCTCAAGCTTTTGCCTCAGGTGATCCGCGCGATCGAGAACGCGCGCTCGACGCTCGTGTTCACCAACGTGCGTTCGGCCACCGAGATCTGGTACCAGGCGCTGCTCGCTGCGCGGCCCGACTGGGCCGGACAGATCGCGCTACACCACGGGTCGCTCGAGCGCGAGGTTCGCGATTACGTCGAAGATGGCTTGCGCACGAACAAGCTGCGCGCGGTCGTCTGCACGTCGAGCCTCGACCTCGGCGTGGATTACGCGCCCGTCGACCAGGTGCTGCAGATCGGCAGTCCGAAAGGCGTCGCGCGACTGCTGCAACGCGCCGGACGCAGCGGCCATCGGCCCGGCGCGGTATCGCAGGTCACGGTAATCCCGACGCAAGCACTCGAGCTCGTCGAGGCGGCGGCCGCGCGTGAAGCCGCAAGCGAGCGTGCGATCGAGCCGCGTGCACCGTCGCGCGCGCCGATGGACGTCCTCGTCCAGCATCTCGTCACCTGCGCGCTCGGCGGCGGCTTTTGTCCCGACGAATTGCTCGCGGAGATCCGGGGCACGCACGCGTACGCACGTCTGACCGACGCCGAATGGCAATGGGCGCTCGACTTCGTCGTGCACGGCGGCGCGAGCCTCAACGCCTATCCGGAATATCGCCGCGTCGTCATGGGCGACGACGGCATCGCGCACGTCCCCGATCGCCGGATCGCGCACCGGCATCGCATGCAGATCGGCACGATCGTCTCCGATTCGAGCATCGTGGTGCAGCTCCGCAACGGCCGCAAGCTCGGCCATGTCGAAGAGTCGTTCATCGCGCGACTTTCGCCGGGCGACTGCTTCGTGTTCGCCGGGCGCGTGCTCGAATTCCTCCGCGTGCGCGAGATGACCGCGTGGGTCGCGATCGCGCCGGCGAAATCCCCGATCGTCACGCGCTGGCTCGGCGCGAAGATGCCGCTCTCCACGCTGCTGTCGGAACGCACGCGGCGCCTCATCGCCGAAGCGAAGCGCGGCCGCTACCATTCGCCGGAGCTCGCGCTCGTGCGGCCGCTGCTCGAATTGCAGCGGCGCTGGTCGGCGCTACCGGACGAGCGCGAGTGGCTGTGCGAGCGCATGAAGCTCCGCGACGGCCATTACGCGTTCTTCTACCCGTTCGAAGGCCGGCTCGCGCACCTCGGCCTCGCGACGCTCTTCGCGTACCGGCTCTCGCGTGCGTCGGGTCGCGCGTTCAGCCTGATGATCAACGACTACGGCTTCGGCCTGCGCGCGACGGCGCCGTTCGACCTCGGATTGCGCGAGATCGGCGCCCTGCTCGCTGCGCCGAATGTCGAATCCGATATCCTCGCCGGCTTGAACGCCGCGGAGCTCGGGCGGCGGCAGTTCCGCGAGATCGCGCGCGTCGCGGGCCTCGTGTTCCAGGGTTATCCGGGACAGCCGCAGTCGAACCGCCAGTTGCAGGCCTCGAGCGGCCTGCTGTGGGATGTCTTCAACGAATACGATCCGCAGAACCTGCTGCTTACTCAGGCGACGCGCGAAGTGCTCGAGCGGCAACTCGAAGCGCCGCGTCTCGAAGCGGCGCTCGCGCGCATGCGCCGCACGCGTGCCGTGCTGACGACACCGTCGCGACCGACGCCGTTCGCGTTCCCGCTCGTCGTCGAATTGTTTCGCGAGAAGCTCACCACCGAGGCGCTCGAGGCGCGCGTTGCGCGGATGGTCGCCGATCTCGAGAAGGCGGCGGGAGTCGGCGTCTGATCGGACATGACACCCGATTCGATCTCGGTTGATGTCGATGGATGGACCTCGCATTGAAGGGAGTACGACGATGAACGCACGCATCGAAAGGTTTTCGTGGATGTTCGACCTCTCGGGGCAGATCGCGCTCGTGACGGGCGCTTCACGCGGGCTCGGCCTCGAGATCGCACGCGGGCTTGCGAGCGCCGGCGCGATCGTTGCGCTCAATGCACGTCAGGAGGCGCCGCTGCGCGACGCATGCGCGCGACTCGAAGCCGACGGTTTGCGCGTCGCGGCGCATGCATTCGACGTCACCGACGACGATGCCCTGCGCACCGGCATCGCCGCAATCCGCGACGCCCACGGCACCATCGACATCCTCGTCAACAATGCCGGCGTCCAGCGCCGGCATGCGTTCGTCGACTTCCCGCGCGCGCAGTGGGACGAGGTGATCGCGACGAACCTCACCGCGCCGTTTCGCGTGTCGCAAGCGGTCGTGCCGGCGATGATCGAGAAGCGGCGCGGCAAGATCATTCACGTCGCCTCGCTGATCGCCGAGCTCGCGCGGCCGAGCATCGTGCCCTACGCGGCGAGCAAGGGCGGCCTGCGGCAATTGACACGCGGCATGGCGGTCGAGCTCGCACCGCACGGCATCCAGGTCAACGCGATCGCGCCCGGCTATTTCGCGACCGAGCTCAATCGCGCGCTGCTCGACGACACCGCATTCGATGCCTGGGTGAAACGGCGCACGCCGGCCGGCCGCTGGGGCGATCCGCGCGAGATCGGCGGACTCGCGGTGTTCCTCGCGTCACGCGCGGCCGATTACGTCACCGGCCAGATGGTCATGATCGACGGCGGGATCAGCGTGTCGCTCTGACGCACCTCCGACACGTGTCTGACACTCCTCTGACACGTGTCAGAGGTGGTCAGCGCTTGGCGAGCGCGGCGGCGGCCTGAATCAGCCGGCCCGAGCGCGAGCCGGAGCGGCAGAACGCGAGAACCGGCTTCGGCAGCGTGTCGAGCAGCTCGCGCATGCGCGCGATTTCCTCGGGCGACTGGAATCCCGACTGCACGGGCAGGAATGCATACGCGACGCCCGCGTCGCTCGCCGCATCGGCGATCGACGCCGATGTCGGTTGTCCCGGCCCGCCCTCGAGATCGGGTCGATTGTTGACGATGCTTTGGAATCCGTTCTGCGCGGCCTGCGCGACGTCACCGGGCGCGAGCTGTCCCGCGACCGCGACATCGTTCGTGATCCACTGAAATCGAAGCGTCATGAATGATCCGTTCGTTCAGGACATGCCCGGGCGCGGCGGCCGATCGAGCAATCGATACAGCCAACCGAGGCCCGCGAGCGTGTCCTTGGCAGGCCGATACTCGCACCCGACGTAGCCTTCGTACTTCGCCTCGTCGAGCACCTTGAAAATCCACGCGTAGTTCACTTCGCCGACGTCGGGCTC
>DASTIY010000362.1:0-16212 GCA_035717085.1 Casimicrobiaceae bacterium
TACGTGCCGCGCGGCTTGCCGGCGCCGAACAGCGTCGAGCACACGCACGCGGTGATCGACCATGCGCTGCCGGTGTTGAAGGCGAGCGGCGGCCGCGCGTTCCTGCTCTTCACGACGTTACGGGCGTTGAACGTCGCGCGCGACCGGCTCGCGGCGCTCTTCGAGCGCGACGGACTCGTCTTTCCGATTCTCACGCAGGGTGAGGGCGCGAAGACGGAATTGCTGTTGCGCTTTCGCGAACTCGGCAACGCGGTCCTCCTCGGCAGCGCGAGCTTCTGGGAGGGCGTCGACGTCCCCGGCGAAGCGTTGTCGGTCGTGGTCATCGACAAGCTCCCGTTCGCACCGCCCGACGATCCGCTGCTCGCTGCACGACTCGCGAAGCTCAACGCCGACGGCGGCAATGCGTTCATGGACTGGCAGTTGCCGCAGGCCGCCATCAGCCTGAAGCAGGGCGCGGGGCGGCTGATCCGCACCGAGACCGACCGCGGCGTGTTGATGATTGGCGATCCGCGCCTCGTCGACAAGCCGTACGGTCGCCGGATCTGGCAGAGCCTGCCTGCGATGCGGCGCACGCGCGAGATCGACGACGTCGTCGCGTTCTTCGAGCCTTTGGGGTCAGAGCTGTAAGGATTGACGCGATCCTTGCGTCGATCCTTACAGCTCTGACCCCAAAGGCCTTACCAGAACTTCCACCAGGGCTTGTCGGACGCGCCCGCGAGATACACGCTGTTCGGAAAACTCTTCTCGAGGATCCGATGCGCGTCGTCCGCGAGTTGCGTGAGGCCGAGCTTGCGATAGCTCTTCTCCATCACGTCGAGCGCGATCTCGTTCGACGGCGTCTTCGGGTGGTTCACGAGCGCCGCCTGCGCCCGGTTCGCGGCGGCGACGTACGCGCCGCGCTGGTAGTAGTACTGCGCGACGTGCACCTCGAACATGCCGAGCGCGTTCGTCAGGTAGAGCATCCGCACCTGCGCATCCTCGGTGTAGCGGCTCTCCGGGAATTTCTGCACGAGCTCCTTGAACGCGGCGAACGATTCGCGCATCTGCTTCGGATCGCGCTCGGCGAGATCGAGCTCGTAGATGTAGCCGAACAGCCCCTGATCCTCGCGGAAATACACGAGGCCCTTCAGGTAGTACGCGTAATCGACGTTCGGATGATTCGGATACGTCCGGATGAAGCGGTCGCACGCCGCGGTCGCCGCCGCCTGCTCGCCGTTACGCCAGTTCGCGAATGCGCCTTCGAGGATCGCCTGCTGCGCGAAGCGGCCGTACGGGTAGCGCGCCTCGAGCGTGTCGAAGAGCTTGACCGCCCGCGTATAATTCCCGTCCAGCATCGCCTCGTGCGCGTTCTGGTACAGCTTCTGCGCGTCCCACCCGGCGGTTTCGTCCTTCACGTCGGGAAGCAGGCCGCATCCCGCCGTCGCCAGCGCCATCAGCGCCAATACCGCCCACCGCTGCCAATTCGGCCATTGCAACATCATCGTCCGCATCCTTCGTGAACCGCGCGGATTATAGCCGACGCTCCTCGCGAGACGGACACGTGGAAGGCGCCGATTCGACCGCGCGCCGATATCGGATGCCGGCCGATTTCGCCGGGCTGAGGCTCGACCAAGCGCTCGCCCGACTCCTCCCCGAGCATTCGCGCAGCCGCCTGAAGGCGTGGATCGACGAGGGCCGCGTCCAGGTCGACGGCGCGACGTGGGAAGCGAAGCGGCGCGTCGCCGGCGGCGAGCGCCTCGACGTCGACGCGCGCGACACAAAGACGCCGCTGGCCGACGCGCCGCAGGACATCGCGCTGACGATCGTTCACGAGGATGCGGCGATCCTCGTCGTGAACAAGCCCGCCGGACTCGTCGTGCATCCGGGCAGCGGCAATCGCGACGGAACGCTCCTCAACGCATTGCTGCATCACGATCCCGCGCTCGCCGGCGTGCCGCGCGCCGGCATCGTCCATCGCCTCGACAAGGAGACGAGCGGCCTCATGGTCATCGCGCGCACGATCGAGACGCACACCGAGCTCGTGCGCCAGCTCGCGGGGCGCTCGGTGACGCGCGAATACCTCGCCGTCGCGCGCGGTGACCTTGCGCGACCCATCGTCGTCGACGCGCCGATCGGTCGCCATCCGACGCAGCGCACGACCATGGCGGTGGTCGCGCGCGGCAAGCCGGCGCGCACGCACGTGCAGATCGTCGAACGCTTCGGCATCGCGACGCTTCTGCGCTGCACGCTCGAAACAGGGCGGACGCACCAGATTCGCGTGCACCTGGCGGCGATGGGCCACCCGCTCGTCGGCGATCCTGCGTATGGCGCGCGGCGCGCATCGCCCGAGCTGCCGGCGTTCGGGCGCCAGGCGCTGCACGCCGCAAGACTCGCGCTCGAGCATCCGGTCAGCGGGGAACGGATGGCGTGGGAAACGCAGCCACCGGCCGATTTTGCAGCGCTCGTCGCGACGTTGCGAGCGACGCGTCGATGAACCTCGCAACGGCGCACGTCAACTCGATGAACCGCGCCAGCGTGAACGACTCGCTACGCGAGCGCCTTCGCGGCGACGGCCTCGACTGGATCGTCCCGGACTGGGACGCGCCTTCGAACGTCGGCGCGTTCATGACGACGCGCAACGGCGACGCGGCGCGCGAAGGTGGGTTCGACGTCGGCGGCGCCGACATGCCGATCGAGCAAGCGCGCGTCGTTGCCGAGCATCGTCGGCGCATCGAAGCGTACCTGCCGGCGGCCCCGCGGTGGCTGACGCAAATCCATGGCGCCGACGTCGTCGAGGTCGACGGCGACGATCCCGGATACACGTCAAGCGCCGATGCAGCCGTGACGCGCCGCGCGAACGTGGTGCTGACCGTTCGCGTGGCCGATTGCATGCCGGTGCTGTTCGCGACACGCGACGGCGGTGTCGTCGGCATCGCGCACGCGGGCTGGCGCGGTCTCGCACGCGGGGTGCTCGAGCGTACGCTGCAATCGATGCGCTGCGATCCGCGCGACGTTCGTGCGTGGTTGGGTCCCGCGATCGGTGCAACCGCATTCGAAGTGGGCGCCGACGTGTTCGACGCGTTCGTCGCGCACGACGAAGACGCCCGCGGCGCCTTCGCGCCGCTTCGTCCCGGCAAGTGGCTCGCCGACCTCGAAGCGATCGCGCGGCGCCGGCTCGCGCGCGCCGGCGTGCGCGCGATCGCAGCGAGCGGCCTTTGCACCTACCAGGATCCTGCACGCTTCTTCTCGTATCGTCGCGACGGCTCGCGCGGCCGCATGGCGGCGTTCATCTGGCGCACGAACGATCCCCCCACGCTCGCTCCGCTCGCTGCCCCCCGAGGGGGCCGATCGGCGGCTTGGGGCGGCCCGGCGCCGCGCGAGTGATCCTGCTCGACATCGTCATCGCCGCGCTGGCGGGCGGCGTGCTGGCGACGATCGCGGCCGCGGTCACGCTCAACATCAGCCATGCGTGGATTCCGCACTTCGTCTCGTTCGCCGTCGGGGCGCTGCTCGGCGCCGTCTTCCTCGAGCTCCTGCCGCATGCGCTCGAGAGCGGCGATGTCGCGGCCGTGATGCTCACGGTGCTGATCGGGCTCCTCGCATTCTTCCTGCTCGAGAAATTCGTGCTGTGGCGCCATGCGCACGGCCACGGCGAGCATTCGGCGACGCGCGAGGAAACCGAGCACGAGCACGCGCTGCACGCGCCAGGGCCGATCGAGTTCGGCCGTCCCGGGCTCATGATCCTCGTCGGCAACAGCGTGCACGCGTTCTGCGACGGCATCGTCATCGCCGCCGCGTTCCTCGCCGACGCGGCGCTCGGCATCGCGACGACGATCGCGATCGTCGCGCACGCCGTGCCGCAGCAGGTCGGCGACTTCGCGGTGCTGCTGCATTCCGGCTTCCCGCGGCGCAAGGCGTTCATGTACAACGTGGCGACCGGCGTCGCGACGCTCGTCGGCGCACTGCTCACCTACGTCGCGCTCGCCGACATGCAGCAATGGCTGCCCGGCGTGCTCGCGATCGCCGCCGCGAGCCTGCTCTACGTCGCCGTCGCCGATCTGATCCCGAGCCTGCATCGTCGCGCCGAGCCGGTCGAGACCGCGAAGCAGATGCTGGCGATCGGCCTCGGCATCGGCGTCATCGCCCTCACCCACCGCCTGCTCGAACCATGACGCCCCCTCCGGTCCCGCTCTTCGATCTCGCGGCCGTCGCGGCGCTGAACGCGTCATTCGCGCCGCGCATCCAGGCACTGTGGACGCATGCGCTCTTGCCCCAACGCGGCAGCGCGGAGGACGCGAATCGCGACCGTCGCTTCGCGTCGCCGGCGTGGCGCGAGCAGCCGTATTTCGCGTGGCTGCGCGACGCGTACCTGCTCTACGGCGAATACCTGCGGGCGCTCGCCTCGCTTGCGCAATTGCCCGCCGCGGAGAAGCGCCGGCTCGACTTCGCGGTACGGCAATACGTCGATGCGATCGCGCCGAGCAACTTCCCGGCGACCAATCCGGACGTCATCGCACGCGCGATCGAGACGGGCGGCGAGAGCCTCGCCCAGGGCTTGCGCAACTTGATCGCGGACGTCGCGAAGGGCCGCATCACGATGAGCGACGAGTCGGCCTTCGAGATCGGCCGCAACCTGGCCGTCACGCCGGGCAGCGTCGTGTATCGCAATCCGTTGATCGAGCTCATCCAATACGACGCGACGACGCCGAAGGTCGCGAGGCGGCCGCTCGTCATCGTGCCGCCGTGCATCAACAAGTACTACATCCTCGATCTCACGCCGCAGAATTCGTTCGTGCGGCACGCCGTGGCGCAGGGCCACACGGTCTTCATGGTTTCCTGGCGCAACGTTCCGCCTGAACTCGGCTCGCTGCACTGGGACGATTACCTGCGCGACGGCGTCCTTGCGGCGATAAAAACCGCGAAGGCGATCACGGCGGCGGACGAGGTGAACACGCTCGGCTTCTGCGTGGGCGGTACGCTCCTCGCCTGCGCGCTCGCAGTGCTCGCCGCCCGCGGAGAACGCAGCGTCGCGAGCATGACGCTGCTCACCACGATGCTCGATTTCTCCGACCCCGGCGAGATCGGCGTGTACGTGACGAAGAAAATGCTCGCCACGCAAGAGGCGCAGCTTCGCGCCGGGGCGCGTGTACATGGCAGCCAGCTCGCCGGCGCGTTCGCGAGCCTGCGACCGAACGAGCTCGTCTGGAACTACTTCGTCGACAGCTATCTCAAGGGCCGGACGCCGCCGGCGTTCGACCTGCTGTACTGGAACGGCGATTCGGCGAATCTTCCCGGCCCGATGTACGTGGAGTACATCCGCGAGATGTACCTCGAGAACCGCTTGCGTGTTCCCGGTGCGTTGACGATGCTCGGCGAAAGGATCGACCTCCGCCGGATCGCGCTGCCGACATACCTCTACGCTTCGCGCGAAGACCACATCGTGCCGTGGCGGACCGCCTATCGCTCGCTGGAACTGCTGACCGGCGACACGACGTTCGTGCTCGGCGCTTCCGGTCACATCGCGGGCGTCGTGAATCCCCCGGAAGCACGCAAGCGCAACTACTGGACGAATGCGACGACGCCGAAAGCGGCCGACGCGTGGTTCGACGACGCGCAGAGTCACCCGGGGAGTTGGTGGCCGCACTACGACGCGTGGCTCGCCACGCACGCCGGCGGCGAGCGCAATGCGCCGCGCCGCACCGGCAATGCCACGTGGGCGCCGATCGCGCCCGCGCCGGGCGACTACGTGCGCGAGCGCGTCGAGTAACGCTTATCCGCCCGGCACTTTGCCGAGCGTGACCTCGATCGACGCATACCACGCGGCGAGATCGTCGATGTCGCGGTCGGAGAGTTGCGCGGCGACGAGATTCATCGCATCGCTCTTGCGCGTGCCCGCCTTGAACGCGCGCAGTTGCGTCGCGAGGTAGCCTTCCACCTGCCCGGCGATGTTCGGCGCGTCCGGCACCTTCGACATTCCGTCGATGCCGTGGCAGGCCTGGCAAAGCTGGGCGCGGGCGCGCCCTGCTTTCGCGTCACCCGCGTGCGCCGCGCCGCTCGCACCGAGCAGCGCGGCGGCGCCGACGAGCGCCGCCGCGACCGCGTTCGTCGCGATCACTTCCCGTCGTACCAGATGCGATAGAGCGCGCCGACGAGATCGTCCGAGACGAGGATCGACCCGTCGTGCAGTTGCGCGACGTCGACGGGACGGCCCAGGTAGTAGCCGTTGTCGTTCCACCCTTCGGCAAACGGCTGCGACGGACCCGCGACGTGCCCGTCCTCCTTGAGGAACGTCACCATCACGCGCGCACCGACGGGCACCGTGCGGTTCCACGAGCCATGCTGCGTCGAGAAGATCGCCCCGCGATATTTCGCCGGGAACATCGTGCCCGTGTAGAACATGAGCCCGAGGTCGGCCGCATGCGCCGCCTGGTCGACTTCCGGAAACACCACACCCGCGGGCGGCGTGTCGTTCTTGTATTCGTTCGTGCGCGTCTTGCCGCCGCCATACCACGGGAATCCGAAGTCGAGGCCCTGCTTCGCGATGCGGTTCATCTCGCCGGGCGGCTGGTCGTCACCCATGCCGTCGACCTGGTTGTCGTTGCTCCACAGCGTCTTGTCCTTGGGGTTGAAGTCCATGCCGACGGCGTTGCGCAAACCCGTCGCATACACCTCGCGATTCTTGCCGTCACGATCCATCCGGATGATGCCCATGATCCCCGTCTTGTGATAGAGATCGAGCTTCTCCTTCGGCGGCACGTTGTACGGCTGGCCGAGCTGGATGTACAGCTTGTTGTCGGGACCGACGCGGCACGGACGCGCCGTGTGGTTGTAGCTCTCTTCCTCCTTCGGAATGAGCTTGCCCTCGGGCACGATCGCGTTCGGGACGACGTCGGGACTTTCGTAGAAGAATTCGGCAGCCGGATACTCGACGACGCGGTTCTGCTCGACGACGTAGAGGAACCCGTCCTTGGAGAAGCAGGGACCGTTCGGAATCTTCTTCGGCAGCGTCGGCGCGAATTCCTTCACTTCGTCGGCGACGCCGCCGCGCGACCGATCGGTCACCGCCCACACCTTGGTCTTGCGCGTGCCGACGAACGTGACGATGCCTTGCGGGCCGACCGCGATGTGGCGCGCGTCGGGCACGATGGCGTAGAGGCCGATGTGGAAGCCCGGCGGCAGCTTGATCTTGGTGAGGTTCTGCTTGATCTGATCGGCTTTGGCGCCCGTCTGCGGAATCAAAGGCCAGTCGACGGGCGTATTGGTCTGGTGCATGGCGCCGAGCGTCTCGAGCTCGTCGCCGGATGCCGCCAGCGGTGCGACGGCAAGGGCCGTCAAGAGTGCAATTTTCTTCATCGAGTGTTTCATGCACACCTCCCGAGGGTGAAAGGCCGGCGGCGCGTGCGTGCGCTCGCGCGTGCGCCAAGCGACCGCAACTTTATGCCGGCGCAATGCAAACGGCAACACGACGCAGAGTCGCCGAACGGCGACGCCTGCGTGTCGCGGCGCAGCAGTACGATGGCACTCCCCCGGCAGGTGCTTTACGCTAACATGGAGCAACGACACGCGGGCAGGAGGAAACGATCATGGCAGCACAGCGCATTGCGCTCGTGACGGGCGGCATGGGCGGTCTCGGCGAAGCGATCTGCACCAAGCTCGCGGCGCTCGGCAACACGGTGGTCACCACGTATTCGCCGAACAACACCAAGTCCGGCGAATGGCTCGAGCAGATGAAACGCCAGGGCTACGATTTTCGCGCGTATCCATGCGACGTCACGAGCTTCGAGGGCGCCGCGACGTGCGTCGCGAAGATCGCGAGCGATCTCGGGCCCGTCGACGTCCTCGTCAACAACGCGGGCATCACGCGCGACATGACGTTCCGGAAGATGGACAAGGCGAACTGGGACGCCGTCATCGAGACCAACCTCGATTCGTGCTTCAACATGACGAAGCAGGTCTGCGACGGGATGGTCGAGCGTGGCTGGGGTCGCGTCATCAACATCTCGTCGGTGAACGGGCAGAAAGGCGCGTTCGGCCAAACGAACTATTCGGCCGCCAAGGCGGGCATGCACGGCTTCACGAAGGCGCTCGCCCTCGAGGTTGCGCGCAAGGGCGTCACGGTGAACACGATCTCGCCAGGCTACATCGGCACCAAGATGGTCATGGCGATTCCCAAAGACGTGCTCGACACGAAGATCATTCCGCAAATCCCGATGGGCCGGCTCGGCAAGCCCGAGGAGGTCGCGGGCCTCGTCGCTTATCTGGCAAGCGACGAAGCGGCGTTTCTCACCGGCGCGAACATCGCGATCAATGGCGGCCAGCACATGTTCTGACAGTACGCGTCGTCCCTGATGCGCGATTCTGAAGCCCTCGTCGTTCAGGATGCTCCGGCGCCGGTGCTCGCCGGCAACCCGGTACGCCCACGGCCGGCGACGAAAATCATCGCGGGTGCGATGCCCGACCCGATGTTGTCGAGCCGGGTGCGCGGCTGGAATGGAATCATCGTCGAGTTGCACAGCTTCCAGGAGCTCGACACGCTCGTCGAGCCGCGCGATCACGTCATCGCGGTTCATCTCGCGGGCAACGTCACGCTGCATCGCACGCGCGAAGGACGGACGAACGCCAAATCGATGCGCGTCGACGACGTCACGATCACGCCCGCCGGACCTCCCACGCGGTGGCGGCAAAGCGGGCACAGCCTCGTCGTCCTCGTTCGCCTCGCCGTCGATTACGTGCGCCGCGTCGCCGCCGAGGAATGCGCGCTCGATCCCGAATGCGTCGAGTTGCAGGGCACGTTCGGTGCGCGCGATGCGCGCATCGCCGATCTCGTGCGACGCCTTCTCGCCGGACTCGAATTCGAAGCCGCCGACAGCCAGCTCTACGTCGGCACGCTCGCGTGCGACCTGACGATCCGGCTCTTGCGCGAATACACGGTGGCGACGGCCAACACGATCTGGCCGAGAGCAGGCCTGTCGTCGCACAAGCTTCGCAAGGCGATCGAATTCGTCGACGACAACTTGCGCAACGACCTGACGCTCGACGCCATCGCTGCCGCCGTCGCACTCAGCCCCGGGCACTTCGCGCACGCGTTTCGTCAGGCGACGGGCGTCGCGCCGCACCGCTACGTGCTCGAACGTCGCGTCGAGCGCGCCAAAACGCTGTTGCTGCAATCGGACCTTCCGATCACGCAGATCGCGCAACTCGTCGGCTGCTCGAGCCATAGCCACTTCTCGGTGTTGTTCAATCGCGTCACGGGCGTCACGCCGCGCCAGTTCCGAGCGAACGCATAGCAAGGCAGGTCCCGGCCGCTGAATTCGCGGTGCGCCTCGCTGTCCCCCGTATGGGCAGCCGCGATTGACACGCACCGATGCGCACCGCCTGCTCGCCGGCACAGTGCCGGCGTTTCTTTTTGCGCCGCCGCGGCGCGACGCCGGTCGTTGGACGCCTGTTCCACGCGTCAACAAATCGCAAGAAATCGAAAATTATCGCAAGCGGATGAAAGCGCCAGCGGAACTTCGCCGCTAGATTCGACTCGCGGGGACCGGCCGCATTTCGACCGTAACCAGCCGTAGACGACGCGCACGCCCGGTGCGCGGCGTTCGCGAACACAATTCATTCACGGAGGCGTCGCATGACGTTCGCTCGCAGAGCGTTACCCATCTTGTTGTTCGGACTTTGCCTTCCGGCAGGCGCTGCCCATGCCCAGCCCGCCAATTACAAACCCGACCGTGCCGACTTCAAGGACATGCGCCTCGTCGGCTACAACGATCTCCAGGGTCGCAGCGCCTACCAGCCGATCGCCGAACAGCAAGGCAATCGGTGGATCGCGTACGTCGGCCACCACGGGGGCAGCGCATTCAATCCGCTGACCAACCAGATCGAGCCGAACGGCACGTCGATCGTCGACGTCACCGACCCGACGCATCCGGTGTACCTGCACCACATTCCGGGGCCCGCCGGTGCTGGCGAATCCGGCGGCGCGCAGATGGTTCGCATGTGTCCGGGCGACGGCTTTCCCAACGCCGCGGCGAATCACCTCGTCGGCAAATTCTTTCTGCTGCGCACCAAAGGCACGCAGGGCCACGAGGTTTACGACGTAACGGATCCTGCCAATCCGCAACTGGTCTCGACGCCGATCGACGGCCAGACCGATACGCACAAGAACTGGTGGGAGTGCGACACCGGCATTGCGTATCTCGTCGGTGCCGCGCCCGGCTGGCGCACGAGCCGGATGACGCAAATCTACGACCTGAGCAACCCGTACGCGCCGAAGTTCATCCGCAACTTCGGCCTCGACTCGCAGCAGCCTGGCGCCACCGGTCCGGTCGAGGTTCAATTGCACGGGCCGTATGCCCTCGGCAATCGCGTGTATTTCGGCTACGGGACGTCGTCCAACGGCATTCTTCAGATCGTCGACCGCGACAAGTTGCTGAACGGCGATCCGAACGTGCCCGAGGCGCAGCGCTTCGTACCGACCAAGGCGAACCTGCTATATCCGCAGATCGCGCGGTACGACCAGGGCCCGACGAACGGGGCGCACACGGTGTTCCCGATCATGAACGTGAGCCCGCCGTCCTTCGCGAACTACACGCGCGGGAAGACGCGGAACATCATCGCGCTCACGAACGAATCGACGGGTAACGAGTGCCGCGAGAATCCGCAGATGACGTACTTCGTCGACATCACGACCGAAGCCGAGCCCTACGGCGTGGGCAGCTTCCACGTCGAGGACAGCAGCGGCGGCGCCGTGCCGTTCTGCAAGCGGGGAGGACGATTCGGCTCGCACTCGTCGGACGAGCGCATCAACCCGATGTATTACGGGAAAGTGCTTTGGGTCGCCTACTTCAACGCGGGAATACGCGCCATCGACATCCGCGAGCCGTGGGCGCCGAAGGAAATCGCCTACTACATCCCGGCGATCACCGCCAACACCGACGTGCGCTGCACCGACAACAACGACCCGTCGACGTGCAAGCGCGCGATCCAGACGAACAACCTCGACACCGACAATCGAGGTTACGTATACGCCGTGGATCGCGCGAATACCGGCATGCACATCGTGGTACTGCAAGGCAACGCCGCCAAGATTCTCGATCAGTAGTCGAGTAGTGTCCTTATCGGGGCCGCGCGAGCGGCCCCGATAGGTTCCACCGCTGCGTCCATCTTCATTCGACACTTCCATGACGACCCAACCCATTCGACTCTTCGCCGTGATCGCGACGTTCGCTTTCGTTTCCACGGCCTACGCGCACGGCTGCGACCCCGTCGACAAGTACTTGATCGGCCACTACCACGGGCAGTGCGACGACGCGACGGAATTACCGCAAGGCAAGGGCGAGGCGAAGGGCGCCGATACGTACGTCGGCGAATTCATGCAGGGGAAGCCGGATGGAAAAGGCGTCTATACGTGGGAAAACGGCGCCCGCCTCACGGGCTCGTTCAAAGACGGCAAGGCGCACGGAGCGGGCACGTTCGTGAGCGCCCAGGGCGTTCGCTATCAGGGCGATTTCAGCGATGGCAGGCTCATGGCCATCAGAAAGGCCGACTGCCCCAAAACGCCGGGCCCGTTGTCCTGTTGACCGACGTCGCGACTAGTCCGATCCGTCGTCGGCGTTCGCCGACTCGCCCTTCTGATGCGCGGGGTCGAAGGGCGGATCGATCGAGTTGAGCGTCGGTGCCGGGCCGGTGATCACCGGAGGGACCGGCGCTGCCGGCCGACGCGGAGGGGCGACAGGCACGTCCTCGGCGCCGGAATCGCCGTCTGCCGGCTCACCGCCGACGAGACGAGGCATGTCGGTCGTCGCCGGCGTGGATATCGTCGTCGTCCCGAGGACGGGTGCGTCGCCGAGCGAGACCACCTGCCGTGCAGGGCCGCGCGCAAGCGTCACGTGATCCGACGCCACATCGACGACAATCGCGTCGCCGATGCGATCGCCCTTGCGCACGCTCCACGTGCGATCGCCGTTGATCTCGCGCAGAAAGCCGATCGTGCCTCCCGTTGAAAGCGACGTACCCGTCAACGCGTAGACCGACCCGGTTGCTGCCGGACCCGCGACGGGAACGTCGCCGTTCCTCGATACAGTGACCGGTGCGGGTGCCGGCGCTGATGTCGGCAGAGATGCCCCGGACGTGGAGGAAGTGTTGATTGTGGGCGCGACTGGCACGTCGGCCACAGGGCCGGGCTCGGGAACCGACGACGTGTTCTCGACGCGATCGATGACGACGAGTGCGCCCGCAACGAGTACCGTCGTGATCACGATGCGCTGCGCGGAAATACCCATGCTCGATGCGTTCCCCGGTCAAATTCCGATCCGCGCCATTATGGCAACAAAACGGGAAGACGAACGCTGTGTAAACTGTTTCCGCGGTCGGCTCCCGAGTCAACGCTCGTTTTGCAGGTCAACCCGGTAGAAGGACAGTCTTGCGTCGTATATCGTCGCTTGTCCTGATCGACGTCATCGCCGCGGTGTTCGTCTTCCTCGCCGCGATCGCGTCGGCGGACGCGCATCCCGGGCATTTCCCCGATGCGTCGGTCGCGCCGCACGGATCGGCCTCCGGCGTCGCTCACGACGCACGTTTGGCCACCGCCGCCCTCCCGCACCGGATCGAGCTTCACGCGCCCGGCTGCCCGGGTGACGGGCCGGGCAACTGTTGCTGCACGCAGGACGCCCACGTCCCGCTGCCGTCGTCCCAATTCGCACTGCCCGCCGCCACCGTGCGGTTCGCGGCGCCGGCGCGAGTCACGCGCCTGGTGGTCGAGGTGCCGGCGATTCCCGTTGCGCGGCCGACCGTCATCGGCTCGCGCGGCTCGCGCGGACCACCCTCCCCGTCGTCGTTTCGTTAGCACTCACGCCCGAACGGGAGCGCACGTGCGCCCGGCCGGGCGCGCGCGAACGCGAGTCGTCGGCGATGCGTCGTTCGATGCAATCGCGTACTCGACGATCGCCGCGCACGACGAACAACATCGACATCGGGAGGTGAAACACCATGCAGTCGCGATCCATCCATTGCGCGCTCGTCGCGCTCGCGCTCGCGTTTCCCGTGATCGCGGACGCGCACGGCTTCGCCGGCAAGCGCTTCTTCCCCGCCACGCTCGCGACCGAAGATCCGTTCGTCGCGGACGAGCTGTCGCTGCCCACGGTTCTATGGCAGAAGATGCCCGGCGAAGGCGACGCACCGGGAACACGCGAGACGCATTTCTCCACCGAATTCGCGAAGCGCATCACCGAGAACCTCGGCGTGGGCATCGGCACGACGTATAAGATCGTGCGCCCCGATGCCGGCGATACGCAGCGCGGCTTCGACAATCTCGAGGTGCACTTCAAGTACGCGTTCTATCGCAACGATGCGCATGAAGCGATCGTGTCGGCCGGCATCGACTGGGACATCGGCGGCACCGGCGCGCGGCGCGTCGGCGCGGAGTCGTTCTCGACGATCACGCCTGCCGTGTTCTTCGGCAAGGGACTGGGCGACCTGTCCGACGACATGAAATGGCTGCGACCTGTCGCGATCACGGGGCAGATCGGCATCGGTTTCCCGACGCGTAGCAGCACGACGGGCGCCGGCGACGACGACGAGACGGCGACCAAGGCGCTCGTCCAGCGCAGCACGCTGCTCGGATCGCGCGAGCTCCGCCACGGAGGACACGCGCACGGCGCGAGCGACGGGGACGGCGACGTGGAGCGCCATCCGCACACGCTCGATTGGGCCTTCTCGATCCAGTACAGCCTGCCGTACCTGCAATCGTTCGTGCAGGACGTGGGGCTCAAGGCGCCCTTCAATCGCATGATCCCGGTCGTGGAGTTCGCGATGTCGACGGCGCTCGATCGCGGCGCGAGCGGGACGACCGGCACGGTGAATCCCGGGATCATCTGGGCCGGCCAGAACATCCAATTGGCGATCGAAGCCGTAATCCCCATCAATCGCCGCAGCGGCGACAGCGTGGGCGTGCTCGCGCAGTTGCATTTCTTCCTCGACGACCTGTTCCCGCAAACGCTCGGCCGCCCGATGATCCGATGAACACGACGCGAATCGCCGTCGCCTGCCTCGTCTTCATTGCTGCCGTGACGGGCACGCCGGCAGCTGCGCACGCGTTCCTCGATCGCGCCTCGCCGGCCGTCGGCAGTACCGTGCACGAATCCCCCGCGTCGGTACGGCTGTCGTTCAGCGAGGCGCTCGAGCCGGCGTTCAGCCGTGCGCACGTCGAGGATGCGACAGGCAAGATCGTCGATGCGGGGGATGGGCACGTCGATGCGGCGGATCGGACGGTCGTCGCAGTCGACGTCCCGCCACTGCCGCCGGGGACGTATCGCGTGCGCTGGCGCGTCGTGTCGATCGACACGCACGTCACCGAGGGCGACTACACGTTCACGATCGCGAAATGACGTCGCGCGCCTCCGCGAGCCCCTGAGTGGACGGCGTGCTCATCACCGTGCGCGCGGTTCACTTCGGGGCATGCGTGCTGCTCGCCGGCGAGTTCGCCTTCGCGCTGCTGGTCGCAGGTCACGAGCGCCTGGAGCGCGTGCCGCGCCTCGCGCGTCGTCAGCGAGGTCTCGCGCTGTACGCATGGCTCGTCGCGGTCGCCTCGGGTGCGCTGTGGCTCGTGCTCGAAGCCGCCAACATGTCGGGCGAAACGCTCGCGCGCGCGGTGGCAGAGGGTGCCGTGCGCGTCGTGCTGGATCGAACGTCGTTCGGTCACGTGTTCGCGCTGCGCGCGCTGGTTTCGCTGGCGCTCGTCGGCGTGCTCGCGTGGCTTGCGCTCGCGCGAGGCGAACGCGCGCGGCATGCGCTGCGCATCGTCGCGCTCCTGCTCGGCATCGTGCTGCTCGTCACGCTCGCCTTCGTCGGGCACGCGGCGGCCGCGGGCCACGGCGCGATCCACGTCGTCCACAGCGCCGCGGACATGCTGCATCTCCTGGCGGCCGGCGGCTGGCTCGGCGCACTGCCGGCGCTGACGTTCTGTCTTGCGCAACCACTGCCGGTCGCCGAGCTCGGCCGGCTGACGCTGCGCTTCTCGACGCTCGGCATCGTCTGCGTGGTCGTGCTCGCGGCGAGCGGTAGCGTCAACGCGCTGTTCCTCGTCGGATCGTTCGCCGCACTCACTGGCACGCCCTACGGACGCGTGCTGCTCGTGAAGCTTGGCGTCTTCGCGGTCATGCTCGGCCTTGCCGCCATCAACAAGCAACGCCTGACGCCGCGGCTCGTCGGCGGCGACGTCGCAGCGGCGACGACCCTGCGGCGCCGCGCACGGATGGAGAGCGCGCTCGGCGTCGCGGTGATCGCGCTCGTCGGCGCACTCGGCGTGATGGTGCCCGCGAACCACGCGCTACATGCCGGGCACGGCGTCATGGGTCCCGCGGACCATCCGCCACATCCCGCGCACGGCGGTTGACGCGCCGCATAGGCGCCCCTATCGTGCAGGCGCCCTCCTATCACGCATCGAGGTGACCATGCTCGCAGCTCGCACCGCGCGGATCGTATTGGCGGCGTTATCGCTGGCCGTGCTTCCCCTCGCTCATGCCGACGAGCCGTATCCGTCGCGCCCGATCACGCTCGTCGTCCCGTTCCCGCCGGGCGGCGTCGCCGACATCGTCGGGCGGCCGTTCGCCGACGCGCTGTCGCGCGAGCTGAAGACACCCGTCGTCATCGAGAACAAGCCCGGCGCCGGCGGCGGCATCGGCATGGGACTCGTCGCGAAGGCGAAGCCCGACGGCTACACGCTGCTGCTCGCGTTGTCGTCGATCTCGATCCTGCCCGAAGCCGACAAGGTGCTCGGACGGGCGTCGCTCTATCGGCTCGACCAGTTCACGCCGATTGCGCGACTGACCGCGGATCCGACGGTGCTCGCCGTACGTGCCGACAGCCCCTGGAAGACGCTCGACGAGTTCGTCGCCGATGCGCGGAAGCGACCCGGCGCGATCACGTACGGCTCGTCGGGCAATTACGGCACGATGCACATGCCGATGGAGATGTTCGCGCACTCGGCGAACGTGAAGCTTCTCCACGTGCCGTTCACCGGCGGCGGTCCCGCGGTCGTCGCGCTGCTCGGGGGTCAGGTCGATGCGCTGTCGACCGGGCCCTCCACGGTGCTTCAGCACGTCAAGGCGGGCAAGGTCCGCGTGCTCGCATCATGGGGCGATCATCGGCTCGCATCGCTTCCCGACGTACGCACGCTTGCCGAGTCCGGCTACGACGCGGTCTTTTTCCAGTGGTCGGGTCTCTTCACGCCGGCCGGAA
>DASTIY010000363.1:0-10556 GCA_035717085.1 Casimicrobiaceae bacterium
AAGAGATCGACGATCGTGATGAGCGGCAACCCGATCAACGCGGTCGGGTCCGCGTTGTCGATCGCCTCCACCAGCGCGATGCCGAGGCCCTCCGATTTGATCGAGCCCGCGCAATCGAACGGCCGCTCGCGGTCGACGTACGCTTCGATCGTCGCGCGCGAAAGCGTGCGAAAGCGCGTCGTCACGTCGATGCGCGCGACGTGCGAACGCCCGCTTGCCGCGTCGGCGAGGGCGACGCCGGTGTGGAAGACGATCGCGCGTCCCGACAGCCGCGTGAGTTGCGCAATCGCTTCGTCGCGTCCGCCGGGTTTGCCGATCGCCAAGCCGTCGGCGTTGGCCACCTGATCGCTACCGATGACGAGCGCGCGCCGATAACGCGCGGCGACAGCGCGAGCCTTGGCGAGCGCGAGCCGCTCACAGGTCACCGCGGGCGCTTCGCCTTGGCGAGGCGACTCGTCGACGTTCGGGGCTGCGGTCTCGAACTGCACCCCGAGGCGTGCCAGCAGCGCCTTGCGGTATCGCGACGTCGAGCCGAGGACGATCGGTCGGTTCTCCATTGTTTTTGCTCGCAATTTTGACAGTGGTCGGCGTACGCAGTATCATTTCACGTTTTTTCGTCTGGCGCGGCTTCGATCCTGCGAGCGCGTTTGCGAGGCGGCGTAAGGTTCTGGAGCAGGCGGCATGGTGCGCAAGGGTTCCGCGCAGAGATTCGACGCGATGCGTCTTGCGCGCGAGCGTGGCGCGATCGAGGGTCGCGTCGACCCGCACGCGCTGTCGCGAATCGCCGAACAGCTGACCGGCCCGGGTTCGGTCGCGTGGCGGATCGAAGGCACGAGCGACCCGGCCGGACGACCCGCGTTGCAGATCGGCCTTCGCGGCGGCGTCACGCTCGAGTGCCAGCGCTGTCTAGACGATTTCGCCTGGCCCGTCGACGTGTCGACCGAGGTGCTGCTCGCGCGCAACGAAGCGGAGCTCGCGACGCTGGATGCCGACAGCAGCCTCGAAGTCGTGCTCGCCGATGGGCCGCTCGATCCGCTCGCGCTCGTCGAGGACGAACTCGTACTCGCGCTGCCGTTCGCGCCCCGTCATCCGGACGACGCCTGCGACAGCACCACGACAAGGAGAACCTGATGGCAGTCCAGCAGAACAAGAAGTCGCCGTCCAAGCGCGGCATGCACCGCGCGCACGACTTCATCTCGAAGCCGCCGCTCGCCGTCGAGCCGGTGAGCGGCGAAGTGCATCTTCGCCACCACATCAGCCCGAGCGGCTACTACCGCGGCAAGAAGGTCGTTCGGACCAAGGACGACGAATAACCCGGGTTTCCCGGCATGCCCGTCATTGCCGTCGACGCGATGGGCGGCGACCATGGCCCGTCGGTCACCGTCCCGGCGGCGCTGACGTTTCTCGCGTCCACGCCCTCCGCCCGCGTCGTGCTGATCGGCAATGTCGAGACGATCGAGGCGGAGCTTCGCAAAGGGCGGCATCGCGAAGTTCGTGATCGCGTGCGCACCGTCGCCGCGAGCGAAGTCGTCGCGATGAACGAGCCGCCCGCCGACGCACTGCGACGCAAGAAGGATTCGTCGATGCGCGTCGCGATCAACCTCGTCAAGGCGGGTGAGGCCGACGCGTGCGTCTCCGCCGGCAACACCGGCGCGTTGATGGCGATCGGGCGCTTCGTGCTGAAGACGCTGCCCGGCATCGATCGGCCGGCGATCGCGTCCCAACTGCCGACGCGATTCGGCGAGACGCTCGTGCTCGATCTCGGCGCCAACGTCAACTGCACGCCCGAGCAGCTCGTGCAATTCGCCGCGATGGGCAGCGCGCTCGTCACGACGCTCGACGGCATCGAGCGGCCGACCGTCGGCTTGCTGAACATCGGCGAGGAGGACATCAAGGGCAACGACGTCGTCAAGGAGACCGCCGAGCTGCTGCGCGCCTCGTCGCTCAACTTCGTCGGCAACGTCGAAGGCGACGACGTCTATCACGGCACGAGCGACGTCGTCGTCTGCGACGGTTTCGTCGGCAATGTGCTGCTGAAGACGTCGGAAGGGCTCGCCCAGATGCTCTACGAGTTCCTCAAGGCCGAGTTCACGCGCAACATCGCGACGCGGCTCGCCGCGGCGGTGGTGTACCCGGTGCTGATGCGCTTTCGCGGCCGCATCGATCCGCGCCGCTACAACGGCGCGACGCTCGTCGGCCTGAAGGGGGTCGTCGTGAAGAGCCACGGCGGTGCCGACACCCTCGCGTTCTGCAATGCGTTGACGCGCGCGTCGACCGAGGTCGACCACGCCGTGCTCGACCGCATCGCGCAACGCATCGCCGAAATGCCGCCGCTCGCACGCGGCAATGGTGATTCCTCGTCGTCGCTGCGCGCGCATGCCTAGCCGCATCGCGGGGACCGGCAGTTACCTGCCCGCACACGTTCTCACGAACGACGAGCTCGCGAAGCGCGTCGCGACGAGCGACGAGTGGATCGCGACGCGCACGGGCATCCGCCAGCGTCACATCGCCGCACCCGACGAGCGGACGTCCGATCTCGCGCTGAACGCTGCGCGCAACGCACTCGAAGCGGCCGCGATCGCGCCGGCCGACGTCGATCTCATCATCGTCGCGACGACGACGCCCGACGTCGTGTTCCCGTCGACCGCATGCATCCTGCAGGCAAAGCTCGGCGCGCGCGGCGGTCCCGCGTTCGACGTGCAGGCGGTGTGCTCGGGCTTCGTCTACGCGCTCGCGATCGCCGATCGCATGGTGGCGGGCGGCCTTGCGCGGAACGCGCTCGTCGTCGGCGCCGAGATCTACTCGCACATCCTCGACTGGGAGGATCGCAGCACGTGCGTGCTGTTCGGCGACGGCGCGGGGGCGGTCGTGCTGTTGCCGGCCGAGGAAGCGGGGATTCTCACGACGCACCTGCACGCCGATGGTCATTACACCGACATTCTCTGCGTACCGGGCCAGGTCAAGAACGGCCGTGTCGCCGGCATGCCGTTCGTGCGCATGGATGGCCACGCGGTCTTCAAGTTCGCCGTCAAGGTGCTCGCCGAAGTCGCGCACGAAGCGTTGACGGCGACGCGCCGCACGACGGCGGACATCGACTGGCTGATTCCGCATCAGGCGAACATCCGGATCATGGACGCCACTGCGAAGAAGCTCGGCGTGCCCCTCTCGCGGGTCATCTCCACCGTCGACAAGCACGCCAACACATCGGCGGCGTCGATTCCACTCGCACTCGACGTCGCGGTGCGCGACGGCCGGATTCGCCCGGGCCAGCACGTGATGCTCGTCGGCGTCGGCGGCGGGTTCACGTGGGGCTCGGTGTTTCTTCGGTGGTAGCCGTGGTTGTCGTTCTGCGCAACGAGGTCGCTGCATGAGCATTGCATTCGTCTTCTCCGGTCAAGGATCGCAGCAGGTCGGCATGATGGACGGCTATGCCGACGATCGCGCGGTGCGCACGACGTTCGACGAAGCTTCCGCGCTGCTCGGCGAGGATCTGTGGCAGCTCGCCGCGGAGGGGCCGGCCGAAGCGCAGAACCTCACGCGCAACACGCAGCCGCTGCTGCTTACGGCCAGCGTCGCGGTCTGGCGCGCCTGGCAGGCGGCGGGCGGCCCCACGCCGTCGTACATGGCGGGCCACAGTCTCGGCGAATACAGCGCGCTCGTTGCGGCGGGCGCCCTGGCATTCCGCGACGCCGTTCCGCTCGTGCGCTTTCGCGCCGAAGCGATGCAGGATGCGGTCGCGCAAGGGGTGGGGGCGATGGCGGCCGTGATCGGCGGCGACGACGACGCGATCGCGCAAGCGTGTGCGGAAGCCGCGCAAGGCGAGATCGTCGAGCCGGTCAATTACAACGCGCCGGGACAAGTGGTGATCGCGGGACACCGCGCAGCCGTCGAGCGGGCGATGGCGGCAGCGAAAGCGCGGGGCGCGAAGCGCGCGATGCTGCTTCCGGTATCGGCGCCGTTCCACAGCTCGCTGCTCGCGCCCGCGGCGAAGCGCCTCGCACAGCGGCTCGCCGATGTCGACTTCGCTGCACCGGCGGTTCCCGTCGTTCATAACGTCGACGTGACCACGCGCGACACGGCTGGCGCGATGCGCGACGCGCTCGCACGCCAGGCGGCAAGTCCGGTGCGCTGGACCGAAACGATGCGCTACCTCGTTACGCACGGTGTCACGAGCGTCGTCGAATGCGGGCCGGGTCGCGTGCTCGCGGGACTCGCGCGGCGCGTCGACGACTCGCTCGCCACGTATTCGCTCACCGACCCGGCCGCACTCGCCGAGGCGCGCACGGCGCTCGCCTGAACGTGGAACCTCCCGCCCTCGACGGAAAGGTCGCGCTCGTCACCGGCGCCACGCGCGGCATCGGCCGCGCGATCGCGCTCGCGCTGGCGCGCAGCGGCGCCCGCGTGATCGGCACGGCGACGACGGACGAAGGCGCGCAGTCGATCACCGACGCCCTGCGCGAATTCTCCGGCGAAGGCGTGCGCCTCGACGTACGGGACAGTGCTGCGATCGAAGCGGTGCTGAAGGACGTCGAGTCGCGACAGGGCGCGATCGCGATCCTCGTGAACAACGCCGGGATCACGCGCGACAACCTCCTCGTCCGGATGAAGGCCGACGACTGGGACGCGATCCTGGCGACCAATCTCACGCCGGCGTTCCATCTCGCGAAATCGGTACTGCGCGGCATGATGAAGGCGCGCTACGGTCGGATCATTCAGATCGGTTCCGTCGTCGGCACGTCGGGCAATCCAGGGCAGGCGAATTACGCGGCGGCGAAGGCTGCGCTCGTCGGCTTCACGAAGTCGCTCGCACAAGAGGTTGGCAGTCGCGACATCACCGTCAACTGCGTCGCACCGGGTTTCATCGACACCGACATGACGCGCGCGATGACCGACGCGCAGCGCGAGGCGTTGCTCGCGCGCATACCGCTCGGTCGCCTCGGCACGCCGGACGATGTCGCGGCCGCCGTCGTGTTCCTCGCGACCCCGGCCGCCGGCTATATCACCGGCACTACACTGCACGTCAACGGCGGGATGCTGATGCCGTAGCGCGACCGGCGCTCTGGTAAAATCCGCCGGTTTTGTTGCTTGAAGACCCTTCTTGACCCCCACGCACGGGGAGGAGATGCATGGAAAACGTCGAACAGCGCGTCAAGAAAATCGTGGCCGAGCAACTCGGCGTGAACGAAGCCGAGATCAAGAACGAATCGTCGTTCGTCGATGACCTCGGGGCCGACTCGCTCGACACCGTCGAGCTCGTCATGGCGCTCGAGGAAGAGTTCGAAACCGAGATTCCCGACGACGACGCCGAGAAGATCACCACCGTACAGCAGGCCATCGATTACGTAGGTTCGCATCTGAAGAAGTAGGCGCGCCGCGCGCGCCTTCGATCCGGCCGCGGCATTCGCAGCGCGGCCGCACGTGCCGCGATCCGCGCGGTGCCGCTTCGACTACTCGCTCACCCGCATTCCATGTCTCGTCGTCGCATCGTCGTCACCGGCCTCGGCATCGTTTCGCCCGTCGGCATCGGCGTCGACGAAGCGTGGCGGACGATCCTCGCCGGGCGAAGCGGGATCGGGCCGATCACGCGCTTCGACGCGAGCGCGTTCACGACGCGCATCGCCGGGGAGGTGAAGCAATTCGACGTGTCGAAATGGTTGTCGGCGAAGGAAGCGCGTCGCTACGATACGTTCATCCATTACGGGCTCGTCGCCTCGATGGAGGCGGTCGCTGACGCGAGGCTCGATGCGTTCGCAGGCGACAAGGAACGCGTCGGCGTATGCATCGGCTCGGGCATCGGCGGGTTGCCGATGATCGAGGAGACCTATCGCGCGTACGAGCAGGGCGGACCGCGCAAGATTTCGCCGTTCTTCGTCCCGGGCACGATCAGCAACATGGTGGCGGGCCTCGTGTCGATCCATTACGGATTGCAGGGACCGAATCTCGGCACGGTCAGCGCGTGCTCCACCGGCAACCACAGCATCGGCGAAGCGGCGCGCCTCATCGAATACGGCGACGCCGACGTGATGGTGGCCGGCGGCGCCGAGGCGTGCATCTCGCCGCTGGGCGTCGGAGGATTCGCTGCGCCGCGGGCGCTATCGACGCGAAACGACGATCCGAAGACCGCGAGCCGGCCCTGGGACGTCGGTCGCGACGGGTTCGTGCTGGGCGAGGGCGCCGGCATCGTCGTCCTCGAGGAATACGAGCATGCCAAGGCGCGCGGCGCGAAGATCTACTGTGAGTTCGGCGGCTACGGCATGAGTGCCGATGCGCACCACATCACCGCGCCTCCCGAGAACGGAGGGGGTGCGGTGCGCAGCATGCAGAACGCGCTTCGCAACGGTGGTCTCGCGACCACCGACATCGACTACGTGAACGCGCACGGCACCTCGACGCCGCTGGGCGATATCGCCGAATGCCTGGCGGTCAAGCGCGCGTTCGGCGGGCACGCGTACAAGCTCGCCATCTCGTCGACCAAGTCGATGACGGGTCATCTGCTCGGCGCGGCGGCCGGGATCGAGGCCGTCTTCACGGTGCTCGCGATTCGCGACCAGATCGCGCCGCCGACCGCGAATCTCGTCGACATCGACCCGCAGTGCGACCTCGATTTCGTTCCGCGCGTCGCACGGCCCATGCCGATCCGCGCGGCACTCTCGAACTCGTTCGGATTCGGCGGGACGAACGCAACGATCGCGCTGCGCAAACTTCCAGACTGACGTGGCGCTGATCGTCCAGAAATACGGCGGCACCTCGGTCGGTTCCATCGCGCGCATCCGCGAAGTCGCGCGGCGCGTCGCGCGCTTCCAGCGCGAAGGCCATCAGCTCGTCGTCGTCGTGTCGGCGATGGCGGGGGAGACGAACCGGTTGCTGGGACTCGCGCGCGAGCTCTCGGCGAATCCCGCGCCGCGCGAAGTGGACGTGATCGCGGCGACGGGCGAGCAGGTGACGATAGGCCTGCTGGCGATCGCGCTGCAGGATCTCGGGCTCAAGGCGCGCAGCTATACCGGCGGGCAGGTGCGCATCGTGACCGACGACGCGCACACGAAGGCGCGCATTCTCAGCATCGACGAGGACGCCGTTCGACGCGATCTCGCGCAGGGCAACGTCGTCGTCGTCGCCGGATTCCAGGGCGTCGACAAGCACGGGAACGTCACGACGCTCGGCCGCGGCGGCTCGGATACGTCGGCGGTCGCCCTGGCGGCCGCGTTGAAGGCCGACGAGTGCCAGATCTACACCGATGTCGACGGCGTCTATACGACCGATCCGCGCATCGTGCCGGAGGCGCGGCGGCTCGAGCGGATCACGTTCGAGGAAATGCTCGAGCTCGCAAGCCAGGGATCCAAGGTGCTGCAGATCCGCTCGGTCGAGTTCGCCGGCAAATACCTGGTCCGCGTGCGCGTGCTGTCGTCGTTCGAGGACCCCGACAGCGATTCGACGGGCACGCTCATCACGTACGAGGAAGACGACGACATGGAACACGCGATCATTTCGGGCATTGCGTTCAATCGCGACGAGGCCAAGATCTCGGTCATGGGCGTCGAGGACCGGCCGGGCATCGCCTACGCGATCCTCGGTCCGATCGCCGCAGCGAACGTCGACGTCGACATGATCGTGCAGAACATCGGCGCCTCCGGGCACACCGATTTCTCGTTCACGGTCAATCGCAACGAATATCGGAAGGCGCTCGAGGTGCTCGAGCACGAGCGTGGGGCCGGACGGTTCCAGGCGCGTGAACTCATCGGCGACAACCGCATCGCGAAGGTATCGGTGGTCGGCATCGGCATGCGCTCGCACGTCGGCCTCGCGTCGAAGATGTTCAAGGCGCTTGCGGACGAAGGGATCAACATCCAGATGATCTCCACGTCGGAGATCAAGATCGCCGTCGTCATCGACGAGAAGTATCTGGAGCTCGCCGTGCGGGTGCTGCACAAGGCGTTCGAGCTCGACAAGGGCGGCGAGGCGGCGTAGCGAGCCGGGCGATCGTGGTAAGGTAGGCGGTCGCTACATCCCTCCGTCGGGAGACGCGGGATAATGCGTAGTAATCAATGCCGTAGCAATGATTCGGAGACGTGGCCGAGAGGTCGAAGGCACTCCCCTGCTAAGGGAGCATGCGGTCAAAAACTGCATCGAGGGTTCGAATCCCTCCGTCTCCGCCACATACCACCGACCGGTCCCGAACATCAGGTCCAACCGGGCGTGAGCCCGGCCCGGCCTTCCCGGATTTCCTCACTTTCCGCCGCTTTCGAGCTGCGGTAGCGCCCGCTTCACAGCGTCCAGTTCGCTGCGCAGCGATTCCACCTGGCTCAATCGCTCGCGCAGCTCGGCAACCTCGCGTTGTTGCTCCGCGATCGCCTGCTGCTGTGCCTCGATTTTCGCGTCCTTCTCCGACATGCGCTCCTCGAGCATGGCATGGAGCCCCTGAATGGCGGCGAGCGCTACCCCCTCGGCATCGACGGTCATGATGTGTCGGTCGTCGTTGCCAAGACTGAAGCCGGCGTAGAAGTCCTGTGCCATCGGCCCCATGTGGCGGATGCTGGCATCCTGCGATTTCCAATTCCATGTCGCAATCGGCATGGCAGCGAGGCGATCCAGCACCTCGCGCGGATCGACCGGTGCGATGTTCTCCTTGCTGTTGCGATCGCTCAACGTCGTCCAGGCGCTTGCTCCGGCCGGCAGTTGTGCGCCGGTATACGTCGCATCCGAAACACCGCCGGTGTAGAAGTAGAAGCCGCTCAGCGCGCGCGCTACGAATACGTTGGGCGTGAAGCAACTCGTTACGTTGGTCGAAGACGAATCGGAGAAGGCGAAGCATCCTTGGGCGTCTGCATTGGCGTGAAATCCGGCGGCTACCGAAAGCGGTCCGCTGGCGGTGTTGCTATTGCCTCCAGGTATCGTGCTCCACGCGCCGCTTGCCCGATTCGCCGCACCTCCGCCCACGGTGGCGTCGACACCGTTCGCCGTGTTGCCTTCGCCCCCGCCGACAGCGGTCTGATCGCCACCTGCGGTGTTGTTGTGGCCGCCTCCCACGGCTGAAGCGGAGCCATTGGCAGCATTGTTCTGTCCGCCCGCGATGACGCTGTAGTTCGCGGCCGCGGTGTTGAAATTTCCGCCCGCGATGGTCGTGGTGAACCCACCGGCCGTGTTGTGCTGGCCCCCACCGACTGTGCTTAAAGCGCCGCTCGCCGTGTTGCTGGCGCCGCCGCCGATTGAACTCGAGCCGCCTGTTGCTGCATTGCCTGTGCCGCCACCGACTGTGCCAACGACGCCACTGGTATTGCTGATGCCGCCCCCGATCGTGCCGTATTCCCCGGTCACCTGATTGGGACTGGGAGGATTTCCGACGACGCCCGTATCGCCGCCTCCAGCAATCGTCGCTCCGACGACGCCTGATGCGATACCGTTCGCCGCCGACCCATTGATTACGTTCACGCCCACGTGCGCGCCGTTGTTGAACGGCATCAGTCGCAGCGACGGTTGATTGTCCACGAGTACGGTCAGTGGTTGATTGTCGAGCGTGCCCAAATTCGCAGTGGTATCAAAGGTATTGCCACCCTGCATGAAGAACTTACCGCCGCTGCCCCTCGGCGCGGCGAAGTAGCCCACGACGTCGATCGCGACGTTTGCGCCGCCGCCGCGCACCTGCACGCTGATCTGGTTGTTGGCCGTGTTGATCTTGGCTGCGGTCGACACGGTGTTGAACGGGATGCTGGCGATGTAGACCATCGTCGCGGTGCTGCCGAAGGCGGCCCCCTGCGGCAGGATCTCGATATCTCCCGAGATGGCGGTCGTTGGCATGCCGAACACCTGCAACTGCACCGCTGAGGGATTCAGGCCCCCGGGCAGCTGCGTCAAACACACACCGTTAGCGCCCTGCACGGTGTAGGTGCGGATCTGGTTGCTGGTGAACGGCACCGGAATATGGGATGCCGAGCCATCGCCCTGATAAACAGCGGCGAACACGCCTCGGGTCTCCACAAGCCGACAAGGCGTCACGGGCGTGTAGACGTCGTCGACGACGGTGTCGCCGAGCGATTTCACCTGCAGCAAGCCAGGCTTGGTGGCTTGCGGCATGTCCACGCCAATGGTCTGACGCAGTCCGCCGAGCGTTTCCGCCAAGCTTGCCGCCAGTAGCTGATCGGCGCGCAGTCCTTCGAGCCGCGTACGCAGCTCATCGACCGATACCAGCGCGCTCGACTCCGCAAGCGGTGCACCCCATGTCGTAACAATCCGCTCGACGACGCTGGCGCGGTGCTGATCAATCGCAAGCAGCGCGTCCGCGGTCCCATCCCGCACCTGGGTCCAAGCCGGAAGTGCGCAGAGTTCGAGAAACGCGGTAAGGACGACCAGCGACGAACGCCGGAGATGGCCGGCGCGGCAACTTTGCAGCATGGGACCTCCCTGATGACGTGGTGCCGTGCGTACGATCGCGCATGGCGGCGCTGGAAACGCCGCGGTACTTGTCTAGTTTTGCGAAATGCCGGACCTTCGAAGAAGCGCGGTCAAAGCTGCGACCAGGACGAGAAGACCGAGGATGCCGACGGTGGAGAGAGTTGGAACGG
>DASTIY010000364.1:0-11675 GCA_035717085.1 Casimicrobiaceae bacterium
TCGCGCGTGCCGGCGAGACGATGCTTTCCGACGACGTGCGGCGCGCCGCGAGCGGCTATGCACGCAGCGAGCCGCTCGGGCGCGTGACGCTGCGCGGCCTCCCCGGCGACATCGCGGCGTGGAAGCTCGTCGCGCTGCATACGCCTCGCGCGTCGTCGCCCCTCGTCGGGCGCGACAGCGAGCGGAAGCGCTTCGCGGACGCGCTCGCACGAGCGAAACGCGAGGCAACGGGCGCCTCGCTCGTCGTGCGCGCCGACCCCGGCATGGGCAAGTCGCGTCTCGTCGAGACGCTGCTCGTCGATGCCGCCGCCGCGGGCGCCGCCTGCCATGCGTCGACGGTGCTCGACTTCGGCGCCGGGCAGGGGCGCGATGCGATCCACGCGCTGGTCGCGAGTCTTCTCGCGATTCCGGCCGGCGACGCACCCGGCGAGACGCGCGAAGCCCTCGACCGTGCTCTGGCCGACGGCCGCGCCGACCACGACGACGAGCCCGCGCTCGCGGATCTGCTGCTCGTTCCGCAGCGCGCGGGCAGCTTCTTCGAAGCGATGGACAGCGAGGCACGTCGCCTCGCGCGCACGCGCGCCGTGACGCGCGTCGTGGAGATCGGCGCGCAACGCAACGTGCTCGTGCTGGCGATCGAGGACATGCACTGGGCGTCACCATGGGTGCTCGACGGCGCGCTCGCGATCGCGCGGCTCGGGGAGCGCCTGCCGGTGGTGCTCGTGATGACGACGCGGCGGGACGGCGATCCGATTACCGATCGCTGGCCGTCGCTGGTTCGACTGGACCTCGCGCCGCTCGGCGACGACGACGCGCTCGCGCTCGCCCATGCGCACCTTGCCACCGCACCGGCGTTCGCGCGGCGATGCGTCGACCGCGCGCAGGGCAATCCGCTGTTCCTCGTGCAACTCCTCGCGAGCGACGCGGACGAGGACGCGGTGCCGCCGACGATTCAAAGCGTCGTGCTCGCGCGCCTCGATCGCCTCCCGCCGCGTGACAAGGCGGCATTGCAGGCGGCAGCGGTCGCCGGACAGCGCTTTTCGATCGAGCTCGTGCGCCATCTCATCGGTGATGCGCGATACGCGGCCGACGTACCCATCGCGCGCGAGCTCGTTCGCCGCGACGATCGCGATCCGTCGTTCCTGGTGTTCGGGCATGCGCTGATCCGCGAAGGTGCGTATGCGTCGTTGCTGCGCAGCGCCCGCCGCTCGCTGCATTCGGCTGCGGCGGCATGGTACGAAGCGCGCGATCCCACGCTTCGTGCCGAGCATCTGGAGCGCGCCGAGGATCGCCGCGCGGCCGACGCCTATCTCGTTGCGGCCCGCGGCGAAGCGCACGCGATGCGCAGCGAGGCCGCGCTCGCGCTCGCGAAGCGCGCCGCGTCGTTGGCGAAAACCGCCGCGGTCCGCTTCGAGGCGCTGTCGCTCGTCGGCGATCTGCTGATCGACGCCGGTGACGCGCCGCAGGCCATCGCCGCCTTCGAGCAGGCGAGCGACGCCGCGATCGACGACGCGCAGCGATGCAAAGCATGGATCGGCATCGCCTCCGGCCACCGGATGACGAGCGAAGTGGCGCTCGGACTCGCGGCGCTCGATCAAGCGGCGAGCTTCGCGACAGGCGAGCACCGGGTGCGCGAACGCGCGCATATCGCGTACCTGCGCGGCAGCCTCCACTTTGCGCGCGGCGATCTCGACGCCTGCCGGCAACCGCACGAGGAGGCGCTGGCGTTCGCGCGCGAGGCGGGCGACGCCGAGATCGAGGCCTGGGCGCTCTCGGGGCTCGCCGACGCGCTTTACGCGCAGGGATTGTTCCACTCGGCACGCGACGCGTTCGTGCGTTGCCTCGAGATCTGCGAGCGCGATGCGATGACACGCTTTTCGCTCATGAATCACTGCATGCTGGCGATCATCGACGCGTACTTCCTGCGTCTCGACGAAGCTCGCGCGCGCATCGGCCGGGCGCGCCGCGTCGCGCGTGATCTGCGGCATCGGCTCGCCGAGACGATGTGCGACGAGTCGGAGGCGTTCATCCTCGTCACCGCAGGGCATTTCGATGAAGCGGCCAACGTCGTGGCACGCGGCCTTCCACTCGCGCGGGCGATCGGCGCACGACGCTTCGAGCTGATCCTGCTCGTGTCGCTCGCACAAATCGAGTGGCATGCCGGGCGGCACGCCGAGGCGCGCGCGCAGTTGCAGGAGGCGTGGGCGTTGTGCGAGGCGGTCGGCACCGCGTTCGCGGGCGGCATCGTATTGGGTGCCCTCGCCCGGTTCGCTGCCACGCAGTCCGAGCGCCGTTCGGCGCTGGACGACGGGGAGGCGCTGCTGCGCGCGCCTTCGATCTCGCATTCGCGAACCGGCTTCTACTGGCACGCGATCGAGGCGGCGCTCGCCGATCGCGATTGGAGCGAGGCCGAGCGCTACGCGGCACGCCTCGACGAATCGGTGAAAGCCGAGCCGCTGCCGCTGATCGACCGCGTCGTCGCCCGTGCGCGCTCGCTGGCGGCGGCGGGGCGCAGCAACGCGGCGGTGACCGACCCGCCGTCGTAGCGCCGGCGCGACGCCGCTCGCGCCGCGTCTAGCGCGGCTCGGGCCCGGAGGCGCGCAGGGCGCGCTCCGGCACGCGCGGACTGCGCGCCACGAGCATCAGCAGGCCGAGCCACACGAGCAGCGCCGGCACGACGATGCGCCACAGCAGACCGTAGCGGTCGTGCAGGAACCACGCGATGCCGATGCCGACGAGGAACGGACCGATCACGACCGAATTCTTGTTGATGCCGTCGAGCACGAGGACGAGCACGCCGCCGATCACGAAGCCGAGCGCGATGATCCAGTCGAGATCGGGAAAGAGGCGGAACTCCCACAACAGCCAGCCGAGGCCGACGACGATCAGCGCGACCGGGAGCGAGGCGTCTCTCATGGTTGTTCGTCCAGGAGGAAATCGCCGCCGAGCGTACGCGAACTCCGCCGGCGCGTCCAACACGCGTCGCCGCGGTCCTTCACGCGCGGCGTGTGCCAGCATTGCGTTCGCCGGGACGTCCGGTGCCCACCATTCCGACGAACATGACTTCGCTTCGCATTCGCGGGCCGGTGCTTGCGGTGATGCTGCTTTTCGCCGGCGTCGCGCACGCGGACGATCCGGCGCGCTGCGCTTCGGTCTCGGACGATCGCGCACGCCTTGCGTGCTACGACGCGATCTTCCGCGAGGCGCCGGTGTCCGCGACGCCTTCTGCCAACGTGACCCCGCCCGACATGGCGGCTCAGGCGAACGCGCCGACTGCCGACGACCGCTCGCTGCTCGGCGAGCGCTGGTCGCGCTACGACGACGTTCCGGGCCACCCGTTCCTCGTGCGCCTGCACAACACGAACTACCTGGTGGTTCGCCATTCCGATCGCGCCAACGACGCTCCGTTCTCTCCCACGCACGCGGAGACCGCGGGCAGCGAGCGCGACATCCAGCGCGACGAGCTCAAGTTCCAGGTGAGCGTCAAGGCACGGCTCTGGGCGAGCGAGGATCGCAGGTATGCGGCGTGGCTCGGTTATACGCAGCAGAGCAACTGGCAGGCGCTGAACGCGCCGCGCTCGCGGCCGTTTCGCGAATCGGATTACCAGCCCGAGGCGATGTTCGTCATCCAGCCGAGCATCGCGCTTCCCGGCGGATTCCGGTGGGAGCTGCTCGATCTCGGATTGGTGCACCAGTCGAACGGGCTCTCGGATCCCGGCTCGCGCAGCTGGAACCGCGTCTATGCGCAGTTCGGCTTCGAGCATCCCGACATCGCCGGCGGCCGGTTCGCGGTGCTCGTGCGTCCGTGGTTGCGCCTGCACGAGCACGCCGACAAGGACGACAATCCCGACATCACCGATTACCTCGGCCACGGCGACGTCACGCTGCTTTGGCGACGCGACCGGCAGATGCTGGCGCTCACCGGACGCCTGAACGCGCGCACGGGCCGGGGCGCGCTCCAACTCGAATGGTCGGCACCCGCGGTCGGCCCCTTCCGCTACTACCTGCAGGCGTTCACCGGCTACGGCGAGAGCCTCATCGATTACAACTTCCGCCAGACCGTGTTCGGCGCAGGGTTCTCGCTGAACGACCTGCTTTGACGGATTCGCTCACTGGCCGCGTTTTACTCGGGTCCGCAAGTGGCCGGGTCGGATGCGTCGCCCTGCGGGCAGCACGCGAGCGCGCGCCTCAATCCGCGTGCGCAGGCGCTGGAGTCGGCGCGGCGTGATGCCGGCGCGCGGCCACCCATTGCCGGAATTGCTCGAAGTAGATGTAGACGACCGGCGTGATGTAGAGCGTCAGGAGCTGCGACACGACGAGGCCGCCCACGACGGCCAACCCGAGCGGCTGCCGCGAGTCGCCGCCGGCGCCGAGCGCGAGCGCGATCGGCAGGCTGCCCATCAACGCCGCCATCGTCGTCATCATGATCGGCCGGAAACGCGTCATGCACGCCTGGAAGATCGCGTGCTCCGGATCCATGCCCTCGCGCCGCTGACCCTCGATCGCGAAGTCGATCATCAGGATCGCGTTCTTCTTGACGATGCCGATCAGCATGATGATGCCGACGAACGCGTACATGTTGAGATCGCTGCCGAACGCGATCAGCGTGACGAGCGCGCCGAACCCGGCGGTCGGCAACCCGGAGAGGATCGTCACCGGATGGATGAAGCTCTCGTAGAGGATCCCGAGCACGAGGTAGATGATGAAGATCGCGAGCGCGAGCAGGACCCCCATGCCGCGCAACGACGACTGGAACGCCTGCGCCGTGCCCTGGAACGTGCCGATCACCGATTGCGGCAATTGCATCCCGGCGGTTGCGCGGTTGATCTCGTCGATCGCCTGCGACAGCGCGACGCCCGGCGCCAGGTCGAATGAAATGGTGACCGCCGGCAACTGTCCCTGGTGGTTGATCGCGAGCGGACCGACGGTGGGCTTGAGCGTGGCGACGGCGTTGAGCGGGACGAGCGCGCCGCTGCTCGAGCGGACGTAGAGCAGCGACAGCACCGACGGGTCGGTCTGGTAGCGCGGCTCGAGCTCCATCACGACCCAGTATTGATCGGTGGGTGCGAAGATCGTCGACACCTGCCGTGCGCCGTACGCGTCGTAAAGGGTGTTTTCGATCGTTTGCGCGGAAACGCCGAGCGCCGACGCCTTGTTGCGGTCGATCTCGACGGTGATCTGCGGCTGCGTGATCTGCAGGTCGGTGGTGACGTTCGCGAGGCCGGGCAGCGTGCGAATCTTCTCCTCGAGCTTCGGCGCCCACTTGTAGAGCTCGTCGGTATCCGGTGCCTGCACCGTGTACTGGTACTGGCTCTTCGAGAGGCGGCCGCCGACGCGAATCGTCGGGATGTTCTGCACGTACGCGTTGATGCCGGGGATGTTGCGCAATGCCGGCCGCAGCTCCTGCACGATCTCGTCGGCCTTCGGGCGCTCGTCGCGCGGCTTCAGCGTCACGAAAAGCCGCCCGTTGTTGAGCGACGAGCTCGGCCCGCCGGCGCCGGCGAACGACATCACGTTTTCGACGTGCGGGTTCTGCTGGATGATGGTCGCCACCTGCTGCTGCAGGTTCTTCATCGCGTCGAACGAGATGTCCTGTGCCGCCTCGGTGATCACGAAGAGCTGCCCCACGTCGTCGCTCGGCAGGAAGCCTTTCGGCATCCACGAGAACAGGAACGCGGTGCCGGCGAAGATCGCGGCGAACACGAGCATCGTGAACCGCCGGTGACGCAGCGCCCATTGCAGGCTGTGCCGGTAGGCGGCGAGCACCGCCTGGAACGCGCGCTCGTTCGCCGCGAAGATCTTGCCGTGATCCTCCTTGTGCTCGACCTTCAGCATGCGGCTGCAGAGAAGCGGCGTCAGCGTGAGCGAGACGAATCCGGACAGCAGGACCGCGACGATGATCGTGACCGCGAATTCGTGCAGCAGGCGCCCGAGGATGCCGCCCATCAGCAGGACCGGAATGAAGACGGCGACGAGCGACGTCGTCATCGACACGATCGTGAAGCCGATTTCCTTCGTGCCGTCGAGCGTTGCCTGCAGGCGTGACTTGCCCATCTCCATGTGCCGCGTCACGTTCTCGAGCACGACGATCGCGTCGTCGACGACGAACCCCACGCAAAGCGTCAGCGCCATCAACGACAGGTTGTCGAGGCTGTAACCCAGCAGGTACATCGCCGAGAACGTGCCGATGATCGACATCGGCAGCGCCAGGCTCGGGATCACCGTCGCGCTGACGCTGCGCAGGAACACGAAGATCACGCCGATCACGAGCGCGAGCGCGAGAAGCAGCGTGAACTGCACGTCCCGCACCGACTCGCGGATCGACTCGGAGCGGTCGTACAGGATCGAGAGCTGGACCGACGGGGGCAGCTGCGCCTGGAACGACGGGAGGATGTCCTTGATCGCGTCGACGACCTCGATCGTGTTCGTTCCCGGCTGCCGGCTGATCGCGAGCACCACGCCGCGGGTGCCGTTGTACCAGGCCGCGACCTTGTCGTTCTGCACGCTGTCGAAAACGCGGCCGATCTGATTCAGGCGCACCGCCGCGCCGTTGCGGTACGCGACGATCAGCGGCGCATATTCCTTCGCGTCGTTCAACTGGCCGGTCGCCATCACCGACGTCGCGCGGTTCGCGCCGTACAGCGTGCCGGTCGGAATGTTCACGTTCGCATTGCCGACGGCCTGCTCGACGTCGGTCAACGCGATGCCGCGCGTGGCGAGCGCGTTCGGATCGAGCTGAATGCGCACCGCGTACTTCTGCGATCCGTACACCTGAACCTGCGCGACGCCGCTGATCGTCGAGATTCGCTGCGCGAGGTTGTTCTCGGCGTAGTCGTCGACGACGGAGAGCGGCTGCGACTTCGATGTGAGCGCGAGCAGAAGGATCGACGACTCGGCCGGGTTCACCTTGCGCTGCGTCGGCGGCGTGGGCATCGCCGACGGCAGTTGCCGCGCGGCCGCGGCGATGGCCGACTGCACGTCCTGTGCGGCCGCGTCGATGTTGCGGTCGAGCGAGAACTGGATGGTGATCGACGTGCTGCCCTGCGTGGACTGCGACGTCATCGAGTCGATGCCGGCGATCGTCGAGAACTGCTTTTCGAGCGGCGTCGCGACCGCCGACGCCATCGTGTCGGGGCTCGCGCCGGGCAGGCTCGCCGAGACCTGGATCGTCGGAAAGTCGACGTTCGGCAGTGCGTTCACCGGCAGCAGCCGGTAGCTGACGATCCCGAAGATCAGGATGCCGAGCATGACGAGCGACGTCATCACCGGCCGCCCGACGAACAGCGCGGCGATGTTCGCGCCCGACTGGGCGGCGCGGGTAGCAGATGCGTTCATGCCGTTCGCCTGAGCCACGTTGGGCGCCTCGTCCCGTCACCCCAGCCCTCTCCCCCTGGGCGGGAGAGGGAGCCGAGCGCGAGCGAGGCGGGTGAGGGGCGGCGCATCAATACGTCACGCGCTCGCCTTCGCTTCCGCGACCGTCACTTTCGTGCCGGGCGCGAGGCGCAGCTGCCCGACCGTGACGACGACGTCGCCCGGCTTCAGCCCCTGCGCGATCACCGACACGTTGCCTTCGCTGCGCTCGACCTTGACGTCGCGCAGATCGACTGTTTGGTCGGACTTGACGACGAAGACGTACTGGCCGTTCGGCCCATTCTGGATCGCGGTCGCGGGCACGACGATGGCATCGGCCTCGTGCGTGAGCGTCAGCACGACGTCGACGAACTGCCCCGGCCACAGCGCCTTGTCGTGGTTGGCGAACTCGGCCTTGAGCCGGATCGTCCCGGTCGAGACGTCGGTCGAATTGTCGATGAACGAAAGCTTGCCGGCGATCGGCTTGTCGCCGGAATTCGGCACCTGCGCGGTGACCTGCAACTCGCCGTCGGCGTCGTACTTGCGCACGGCGGGCAGGCTTTGCTCGGGCACGGCGAAGCTCACGTTGACCGGCACGATCTCGTTCAGCACGACGAGCGCCATCGTGTCGTTCGCCTTCACGAGATTGCCCTGCTGCAACTGGATCTTGCCGGCGTAACCGGTGATCGGCGAGCGAATCGTGCAGTACGCGATCTGCAGCCTGACGCTGTCGATCGTCGCTTCGTCGGCACGGATCTGCGCGGCCGCGGTCTCGGCGTTCGTGCGGATCTGCGCGTACGCGTCCGGCGATATGAACTTCTTTTCCAGCAGGTCCTTGTAGCGACGCTCCTGCTCGTCGGCATGCGCGACGAGCGCCTTGTCCTTGGCGAGCGTCGCCTGCGCCTGCGCGAGCTGCGCCTCGAACGGCCGCTTGTCGATCTCGAACAGCACGTCACCCTTGTGCACCTCGTCGCCTTCCTTGAAATGCACGGCGACGATCTGGCCGTCGATGCGCGCCTTCACCGCGACCGTCGTGTGCGCCTCGACGTTGCCGATCGCGCGCAGACGGACGGGAATCGTCTCGCTGACGACCTTCGCGATGGTGACGGGAACCGCCGGCGTGGCTTTGGGCGGCGCTGCCGCGCGCGAGCCCGGCATATCGCGCATGACGAAGGCGGCCGCGGCGACGATGACGGCGAGGCCTGCGATGGCGAAGAAGGTCCGACGGGAAGCAGACATCGTGCTAGGACCGCCGCGCCCGGCGTGGATTCCCGGCGCCAACGGCGTGAAATCCGTCGAGTTTATGCCTCACGCCGTAGGCGACGCCAGCGTGACACATCTGGAAACAAAGCGGCGGGGTGGAGCGGGTGAAGGGAATCGAACCCTCGTATGCAGCTTGGGAAGCTGCCGTTCTGCCATTGAACTACACCCGCGTCATGAGTTACGTCCGCGCTTCAACGCCGTACCCGCTGTTCGAATTGTATCGGGACGCCGCGCGCTCACGGCCGCAGGTACGCCCATCCCTGCTGCTGCTTCTGCATGATCTCGACGACGCCCGCCGGCACGTACCCGATACCGTCCAGCATGTCGCTCTTCGCGAGCTTTTGCCCGCGCATCGTGTTCTCGCACGCGCTGACGCGGACCCCGCTCGAAAGCGCCTCGCCGATCCGGTTGCCGACGACCGACTCGGACTTGAGCATGCCGATCCCCGGCCCGTACGCGACGATCTCGATCTCGACGTTCTGCGCGCCGAGGTCCGACTGCAGATTGCGCGCGTTGTTGAGCGCGAGATTCCATTTGCCCGGGTCGTTGTCGCTCACCTGCATGACGACACGATTCTTCGCGGCGGTCTCGGCGAACGCGGCCGGCGCGGCGAGCGAAAGGACCGCGAAAAGCGCGAGCGCGGCAAGCGACGACAGGCGGCGAAGCGCGACCAGTGACATGTGGAAACCTCGGCTTGGGCGGGCGCAAGCCCGCGGGATGTCGATTATGCCGCGAAAGTTTCGAGGATAATTGCGCCGATGCGTCACGATCGACCGGCGGGTTTCGTGCTTCGCGCGCCGGGTGTCGCCGCGGCGCGGCGCGCCCACGTGCCGACGAAAGCCATCGTGCTCATCACGTGCGCCGTGCTGTGCTTCACGATCGGCGACGCGATCACCAAGTTCACGACGCAGCGCTACTCGGTGCCGCTGCTCGTCTGGGCGCGCTACATCGTGCAGTTCGTCGCCATGCTGGCGTGGCTCGGGCCGCGCATGCAGCTGCGGCTCGTGCACACGAAGCGTCCACGTTTCCAGCTGTTCCGGGGGATGCTGCTCGTCTGCTCGTCGCTGCTCTTCGTCACCGCGCTGCGCTCGCTGCCGCTCGCCGAGACGACCGCGCTCAACTATTCGACGCCGCTCATTGTCGTGATCCTCGGCCGGCTGCTGCTCGGCGAGGCGATGACGCCGGCGCGCATCGCGTTCGTCATTGCAGGCGCCGTCGGGATGCTGATGATCGTGCAGCCGGGCAGTGCGGTGTTCCACGGCGCGGCACTCATCGGCATCGCGGCGGCGATCTTCTACGCCGGCTATCAGATCACGACACGCATGCTCGCCGGCGAAGACCCGCTGGTGCTGCTCTTCTACCCGGCGCTGATCGGGACGGTCGTTCTGACCGCATTGATGCCGACGTTCGACTGGCCGGCGAGCATGCCGTTGACGCATCTGCTGCTCGTCGTGTGCGTCGGCCTCACGGCGACCGCCGGCCACTTCCTCTTCATCCTCGCGTTCCGGCTGGCGCCCGCGTCGGCGCTGACGCCGTTCACGTACGTGCAACTCGTCTTCGCGATGCTGCTGGGCTTCGTGCTCTATGGCGACTTTCCGAACACGCTGCGCATCGCCGGTATGGCATTGATCGCCGGCAGCGGGCTCGTCATGACGCTGCACGAGCGCCGCCGGGCGCGCAGCGTCGGCGATCCGGTGACCATCCAATGACCGTCTTACGAGACTTCGCCGCCTTTGCGCTCGACGTCGCACAGCGCGCGGGAGCGTCGATCCTGCCGCATTTTCGCGCGGCGGTAACCGTCGACGACAAGGGCGGGGAGGGCGGCTACGATCCGGTGACCGAAGCCGACCGCGCGGCCGAGCGCGTGATTCGCGACGCGATCCTCGCGCGTTTCCCCGACCACGGCATCGAGGGCGAGGAGCACGGGCGCCTCGCGGGACGATCGCGCTACACCTGGGTCATCGATCCGATCGACGGGACGCGCAGCTTCATCCTCGGTCAACTGCATTGGGGAACGCTGATCGCGTTGCATGACGGAACGCGGCCGATCGTCGGCGTCATGCATCAGCCGTACGTCGGCGAGTCGTTCGTTGCCGTGAACGGCCAGGCGGAATGGCGACGGGGCGATGCGAGTCGAGCGCTGCACGTGCGCCCCTGCGCGACGCTCGACGCCGCGATCGTCGCGACGACCGATCCGCGCCACTTCGCATCCGACCGGCAACGGCGCGCCTATGCGGCGGCAACCGCCGGCGCACGGCTCGTCCGCTTCGGTGGCGATTGCTATTGCTACACGCAACTCGCGATGGGCCTCGTCGACATCGTCATCGAAACCGGCCTCAAGCCGTACGACGTGCAGGCGCTGATTCCGTTGATCGAGAACGCGGGTGGCGTCGTCACCGACTGGACGGGCGCACCGTGCGACCGCGGCGGCGACGTGCTGGCGTGCGGCGACCGCGCGCTGCACGCACGGATCCTCGCCGCCATGCACGGATGAAACGACCCCCACGCTCGCTCCGCGCGCGGCCCCCCGAGGGGGCCGGCCCGTGGCTTGGGGCGGCCGTGCGCCACGGGCGATGAAATTGCTGGTCCTCGGCGGCACGCGCTTTCTCGGCCGTCACCTCGTCGAAGCCGCCCTCGCCCGTGCGATGGACGTCACGATCTTCACGCGCGGCCGCAGCGCCGTCCCGTGGCTCGATCGCGTCACGTCGCTCGTCGGCGATCGCGGTCCGTTCGACGCGACGGATCGGTTCGGATACTGGGTCGCGCGCTTCGTCCATCCGCAATTGCTCGGCGACCGGCCGCCGCGCGCGGTCGTGCCCGAGCCACCCGAGCGTCCGCTGCAATTCATCGACGCGCGCGACCTCGCGGCTTGGATGCTCGACGTGCTCGAGCGCGACGTCGCGGGCACGTTCAACGCGGCGAGCCCCGCATGGCAATGGCGAATGAACGATTTCGTCAAGGCGCTGATCGCCGCTTCGCCCGCGGCGCCGCGACCGGCGTGGATCGACGAGCCACGGCTCGTCGCGGCGGGCGTCGAGCCGTGGACCGGCTTGCCGATGTGG
>DASTIY010000365.1:0-17084 GCA_035717085.1 Casimicrobiaceae bacterium
ACGACGACGAGCTCGTCGAGATCGAGCTCTCGCGCAACGTCGCGAAGGCGCGACGCGACCGTCTCGGCCGTGCCGGCGATCGCCTTGCGGCGCAGCGCTTCGATCACCTTTCGCGCCGCCTCGTCGTACGGATAGGCCTCCGCGTATTCGGGCGTGACGAGCTGCTTGCGCTCGCCGCGCTCGAAGCCGACGCGCCAGTGCTCGCGCGTCTTCAGGAGTCGCCGCGCCTCGTCTTCGGTGTCCGCCGCGAGCGCCCACACGCACACGGTGGCACGAGGTGCCGGGTAGCGCGCGCTCGGCCGGTAGTTGCGACGATAGAGCGACAGCGCTTCAGCGGCGCCGCGGCCTTCGGTGAAGAAATACGCGAACGAGTACGGCAATCCGAAATGCGCGGCGAGCTGCGCGCCGTAATCGGAGCTGCCGAGGATCCAGACCTCGGGACACGTCGGTCCCTGCGGATGCGCCTTGATCGCGGCGAACGGGTGGCCCTCGTCGAGCGGCTCGCCGCAGACCCAGGCGCAAAGGTCGCGGACCTGCCGCGGAAATTCCTCGGCCGCATTCTCGTACGGGTTGAGCGCGTACGCGGTGAGCCGGTCGGAGCCCGGCGCGCGGCCGACGCCCAGATCGATGCGTCCCGGCGCGATCGCCTCGAGCACGCGGAACTGCTCGGCGACGTGCAGCGCCGAGTAGTGCGGCAGCATCACCCCCGCACTGCCGACGCGGATCCGCGATGTCGTCGCGGCGATCGCGGCGACGAGGATCTCCGGCGCGGTGCCGACGATGCTGTCGCTCGAATGATGTTCGGAGACCCAGTAGCGGTGGTAGCCGAGCGCATCGCAATGACGCGCGAGCGCGAGCGTCTCCTGGATGGCGACGTGCGGGCTCGCGCCGACCGCCGACGTCGACTGGTCGAGGACCGAGAGCTTCATACGTGTCTCATTGGCGTCAGCGCTGTAAGTGATCGGCGCGTCGCTCGCGCCAATACTTTCAGCTCTGGCGCCAATGATACGGTCTACGGCGTGAGCACGACCTTCACGCAATCGTCCTGCTTGTTCTTGAAGAGGTCGTACGCCTCGGGCGCATCGTCGAGGTCCATGCGGTGCGTGATGATGAAGCTCGGGTCGATGTCGCCGTTCTCGATGCGCGCAAGCAACGGCTTCATGTAGCGCTGCACGTGGCACTGGCCGGTGCGCATCGTCAGCGACCGGTTCATGAACGAGCCCATCGGGAACTTGTCGATGAAGCCGCCGTAGACGCCGATCACCGAGACGGTGCCGCCGTTGCGGCACGCCATGATCGCCTGGCGCAGCGCGATCGGGCGGTCGGTCTCGAGCATCAACGCCTGCTTGAACCGATCGTACGCGTACATGATGCCCGGCGCGTGCGCCTCCATGCCCACCGCGTCGATGCAGGCGTCGGGTCCGACACCGCCGGTCAACTCCTTCAGCGTCTCCATCACGTCCTGCGCTTCGTAGTTGATCGTGTCGGTGGCGCCGGCGCGGTTGGCGGCCATCGCGAGCCGCTCCGGCACGCGGTCGATCGCGATGACGCGCTCGGCGCCGAGCAACTTCGCGCTCGCCATCGCGAATTGTCCAACCGGGCCGCAGCCCCACACGGCGATCGTGTCGCCCGGCGTGATGTCGCACATTTCCGCCGCCATGTAGCCGGTCGGAAACACGTCGGACAGGAACAGCGCCTGCTCGTCGCTCATCCCCGGCGGCACTTTCAACGGGCCGACGTCGGCGAACGGCACGCGCGCGTACTCCGCCTGCCCGCCGGCGAAGCCGCCCAGCATGTGCGAATAACCGTAGATCCCCGCCGGCGAGTGTCCGAGCAGCTTCTCCGCCATCCACGCGTTGGGGTTCGAGTTCTCGCACAGCGAATACGCTTCGGCCTGGCACGCGCCGCAATTGCCGCATGCGATCGGGAACGGCACGACGACGCGGTCGCCGACGCGAAGGTTCGTGACATCCGGTCCGACCTCGACGACCTCGCCCATGAACTCGTGGCCGAGGATGTCGCCCTTCTTCATCGTCGGCACGAATCCGTCGTAGAGATGCAGGTCGGAGCCGCAGATCGCAGTCGCCGTCACACGTACGATCGCGTCGCGCCGATTCATGATCGCAGGATCGGGCACGTCGTCGACGCGCATGTCGTGCTTGCCGTGCCAGCAGGTCGCTCTCATGGCCGTTCTCCCGCACCGACCGGCGCGGTCGAAGCCGCCACGCGCAGCGCGGGTTGCGCCGGCTGTTGCAATACGTCGCCCATGCCGTCGGGGCTGCCGTCCGAGCGCACCACTTCGCCGGTCTCGACGACCTGCTTGAAGCGATGCAGGTCGTCGTAGATCTGCTGCTCGGGCGATTCGTTGAAGAGCGTCGCGACGAGCTTGCCGGCGGCGCCCGCCGGGGGCCGGTAGAGCAGATCGACGCGCACGATCGTGCCGCGATTGCCGGGACGCGGCTCGAAGCGCACCACGCCGTGGTTCTCGATGTCCGCGCCTTCGAGCGACTGCCACGCGATGAGCTCGTTCGGCACGTCGCTCGTAATGCGCGCGTCCCACTCGACGGTCGAGCCGGCCGGAGCGTTGACGGCCCAATGCGTGATGCCGGGCCCCGTCGCGCGCACCGACTTCACGTGCAGCATGAAGCGCGGGAAATTCTCGAATTCGTGCCAGAACGCATAGAGGTCGTGCGGCGTGCGATTGATCACGACGCTGCGCGTCATCCGGATGCCGGCCTCGCCGTCCTTCGCACGCGACAATTGCCGCGCGCAGTACACGTCGAGTGCGGCCACGCCGAGTACGCTCGCGGCGGCGAGCGCGACGCCGCCGCGATTGGTGCGCGGCGAGGCGCCCGCTGCGGCGAGTGTGGCCAAGTCGACCGCGTCGCCCGCGACGCGCGACCACATCGCCGTCGTCGGCCGCGCACCGTCGCTGAAGATGGCGGCGCCGCTCAACAGCTCCCGCAGGCCGTAGAGACGGATCAGGTTGGTGTAGCGGCCGTTGCCGCCGACGAGACGCGACACGAGCTGCGGCGCGAGGATCTCGACGAGGCCGAGCGAGATGCTGAACCATCCGAGCCCTTGGGCGAGGCGCTCGGCACTTTGCACTTCCGTCCTACGCGATTGCTGATGGCTCCCGAGCGACGGGTAGCGCGGACGCCGCATCACCTCGGGCGCCGAGTCTCCACCGTCGAAGCCGCGACTTTCGTAAGCTCCCTGCATGTCGGCCTCCTGACACGAAACGCATCGGCCGGCACGACGGCGCGCGCCGGCAAAGACGATCCCGGAATGTGTCAGATTGCCGCAGCCGGCTTCGGTTCTACCGCAGCTCCATCAGCACCGGCGCGTGATCGCTCGTCCCGACGTCCGCGAGCACCTTGCACGACACGACGCGATCGGCGATCGACTTCGACGCGAGGATGTAGTCGATGCGCCACCCGATGTTGCGCTGGCGCATGTTGCGCCAAGGCGGCCACCACGAGAACATCGCTTCGTCGCCGGGATTCATCGCACGGCCGACGTCGACGAAGTGGCTGCCGAGCAGGCGGTCGAAAAGCTCGCGCTCCTCCGGACGCTGGCCGATGACGCCGGCCTTGCGCTCGCGCGGATGCACGTCGATGTCGGCGTGCGCGACGTTCAGGTCGCCGCAGACGATCACCTGCCGGCCCTCGGCGGAAAGCTGCGCCGCCCAATCGGCGAGCGACGCGAGGAACGAGAGTTTCGCGGGATAGTCCTTGCCGCCGTTCGGCACGTACACCGACGCGACGACGAGATCGCCGAGCGAAACTTCGACGATACGCGTCTCCATGTCGAACGCCGGATGCGAGAAGCGCGGCTCGGCGGCGTGCAATCCCTTGTCCACGTGCAGCGACACGCCGGAATACGCGCGCATGCCGTGCCAATACACGTGGTAGTCCGTGTGCCTGCACGAGTCGGGAATCTGCTCGGGTTGCGCTTTCAGCTCCTGCAGGCATACGACGTCGGGACGGTCGCGCGCGACCCACTCGCAGAACTGCGCTTCGCGCGCGCGAATGCCGTTGACGTTCCAGGTGGCGATCTTCATGCCGGCATTATCGTTCACGAAAGCCGGGTCCGACCCGGGTCAGACCCTACTTATGCTCGGATAAGCCGCAACGGCGGCAGGGTCGGACCCGGCGTCCGACGCTACCTTTTGCGCGCGAGCGTCAGCCCGTCGCCGATCGCGAGCAGCGTGAGGTCGATGCGTGGATCGTCGTGCAACTTGTCGTTCAGCGCCTGCAGCGCGGCGGTGTCCTCGCTTTGCGCGGGCCGCGCGACGTCACCGCTCCACAGCACGTTGTCGAACGCGATCACGCCGCCTTCGCGCACCAGCACGAGGCAACGTTCGTAGTAGTCGTCGTACGCCGGCTTGTCCGCATCGACGAACGCGAAGTCGTACGTGCCCGCCTCGCCGGCTTTTATACGCGCATCGAGCGTTTGGCGCGCCGGCGCGAGCACGAGGTCGATCTTGTGCGCGATCCCCGCCGCATCCCAGTACTTCCGCGCGGTGCGCGTGTACTCGTCGCTGACGTCGCACGCGAGCAGGTAGCCGTCGTCGGGCAGCGCGAGCGCGACCGACAGCGCGCTGTAGCCGCGAAACACGCCGATCTCGAGCGTGCGGCGCGCGCCGATCAGGCGTACGAGGAACGCCATGAACTGCGCCTGGTCGGGACCGATCTGCATCCCGGCGTGCGCCATCTTCTGCGCCGCTTCGCGCAGCGCGTGCTGCACCGGGTGCTCGCGCAGCGAGTGCGCGAGCACGTAGTCGTAGAGGGCCTCGTCGAGGCCGAGCGTGCGCGACGCGATCAGCTCCGCATGCGTCCCGCGATCTTCGAGAGCGCGACGCCGAGCACGGAGACGCCGAGCGCTTTGACGAGATCCGGATTCTGCGCGTAGAACTGGCCGAGCTTGTCGAAGATCGACGAGTCGTGCGTCTCGGCGTGGTTCGCGAGATCCTGCACCGCCGACGGCGAAACCTGCGACGCCTGCTGAGGCGTCACCTGCGGCGTGCCGCCGCGCGTGAGCTGGCCCAGGATGCCGCCGAGTGCGCCACCCCCCGCGGCACCGCCGAGCGACGACAGCACGTTCGGCCCGAGCGACGATAGGATTTCGTTCAGCATTCCCGCGCGTTGCTGCGGATCGGCGCGCGAGAACGCCTGGCTCACCATGTCGCCGAGCGATGGCGTCTGATCCGAGCGCAAAGCATCGGAGATGCCCTGGCTCACCGTCTGCGTCGGCGCGTGCTGCGCCACCTGGTCGAAATGATTCTCGGCGTCCGGTTGCGCATCACCGGATGCGTTCAGGTACTTCGACAGCAGTCCTCCGAGATCCATGGCGGCTCCTTGGCGCTATTGCCGATACCACGCCGGATACTGCTTCTTCAATTCGGCGAGCTTCGGCAGGTCGTTGTAGACGATGTACGGCTGGTCGGGATGCAGCGCGAGGTAGTTCTGGTGATACGCCTCGGCGGGATAGAACTTGTCGAGCGGCGCCACCTGCGTGACGATCGGCTTGCCGAACGCCTTTGCGGCATCCAATTGCGCGATGTAGTGCTCGGCGATCGTCTGCTGTTCCGGGTTCGCGAAGAAGATCGCGGAGCGGTATTGCGTCCCCACGTCGGGACCCTGGCGGTTGAGTTGCGTCGGATCGTGCGCCACCGAGAAGAAGATCTTGAGCAGTTCAGGGTACGTGATCTTCGACGGGTCGTACGTCACCTCGACCGACTCGGCGTGGCCGGTCGCGCCGGTGCCGACGATCATGTACTTCGCGGTCGCCGCGCTGCCGCCGGAGTAGCCCGACACGACGTTCTTCACGCCCTTCACGTGCTTGAACACCGCGTCGACGCCCCAGAAGCAACCGCCGGCGAACACCGCCGTCGCGTCGCCGGTTTTCTGCGAAGCCGGCAGCGGGCCGGCGTAATCGGGAAGGGCGGCGTGGGCCGCGCCGAACGCGAGGGCCAGGAACGCCGCGAGCAGTGCACGCATGGTGGTCTCCAGTTCGATGGCCGGCAGCATCGGGGGCCGGCGCGAATGTGGATCTTACGACGCTTGCGGAGCGTGCAAGTTCAAGGCCCGCGCACCCGTTCCTGCCCGCGGAAGGCCGGCAACGCTACTTGGTGCCGAAGATGCGGTCGCCGGCGTCGCCCAGGCCCGGCACGATGTAGCCGTGCGCATCGAGCTCGCGATCGATCGCCGCCGTGTAGATCGGCACGTCGGGATGCGCGCCCTGGAACGTCGCGATGCCTTCCGGCGCGGCGACGAGGCAGACCATGCGAATCGAGCGCGGCTGCGCTTCCTTCAGGCGTTCGACCGCGGCGACCGCCGAATGACCGGTCGCGAGCATCGGATCGAGCACGACGGCGTCGCGCTCCTGCATCCCGCCCGGCAGCTTCAGGTAGTACTCGATCGCGACGAGCGTCGCGGGATCGCGATACAAGCCGATGTGGCCGATGCGCGCGCCCGGCACGACGTCGAGAAAGCCGTCGAGGAGCCCGGTGCCGGCGCGCAGGATCGGCACGAACACGAGCTTCTTTCCGTCGATCAGCTTCGAGCGCATCGTCGCGAGCGGGGTCTCGATCTCGACTTCGTGCATGGGCATGTCGCGCGTGACCTCGTAGGCCATCAGCGCGCCGATCTCGTTCAGGAGCCGGCGAAAGCTCGTCGTGCTCGTCTCGCGTCGCCGCAGCAGCGTGAGCTTGTGCTGGATGAGCGGATGGTCGAGGACGTGGACGGGCGCAGGCATGCCGGGCCCTAGAACACCGTGCCGTCCGTGTTCACCTTGAGCGGCGGCTCGCCCTTGCGCAACCGCATCGCGACCTCGCGCCCCGCGGCCCACGTGCCGCCCTCGAGGATCGACGCGAGCGGCAACGTCGGCGCGTTGAGCTCCGCGCGGACGAGCCGCGCGAGATCGTCGAGCAGCGACACCGTCAGCGCGCGCCATTCGACGATGATTTCACTGCCGACGTCCCACGCGACGTTGCGGTCGTCGTCGCGCAACAGCCGCAGCACGCCGGTATCGATCAACAGGCCGCCGTTGCGGTATTCGGCGAGGCCCGTCAAGGCATCGCGATCGACGATCGGGATGCCCATCCATTCGAACGGCTCGAACAGCGAATACGCGAGCCATTGCGACAGCTTGTGGAACGGAACGTAGCCGGCGTTCGCGCCGCTGCCCCCGGCGTTCGGATGCTGCCACACGTCGCCGGAGAAGATCTGCCCGTCGCGCCGCCAGATATCGCCGAAGCCTTCGAGCAGCGCGCGCAGGATCGTCGCCGCGGAAATCTCGGAATCCTTGTGCATGCGCTCGAAGAGCGCCGCGGGCCGCGCCGTGAGGCCGAAGCGGTCGGGGCGCGTCTCGAGCACGTTGCCCAGCCGGCGCAGCAGTGCGGCGCGGCCTTCGAGTCCCGGCAGCGGATTCGCCGAAGTCACCTGGAACCAATGGGCGAGCGTCGGCGCGTCCATCTGCGACAACGCCGCACCGTCGACGCGCAACGGCTCGCCGGGCGACGCCGACCACGCGCCGCTGATGAACGCGGCGATCGTCGCGACGGCGAGCCCCTCCGAGCGCGAATAGTCGTCGATCATGCCCGGCTCGCGGTAACGCCACGCGCCCCCCGCGCCTGCGTCGAGCAGCACGCTCACGACCGCGAGATCGATGTGCGCGCGCAACCGGTCTTCCGGACCGTAGCAGGCGAGGTGGCGATTCAGTTCGCTCACGCGACTGCGTCCGCCCGCATCGAAATGGCGCCAGCGACTGTGATAGGGAATCGAAAGATCGCGATAGCGCACGCGCGTGAAATCGGCGACCATCCGCGCCGCGACGGGCAAGCGCGCGCGATCGACGCGGAAATGATTCGAGCGTCCTTCCTCGACTGCGCGCGTAACGTTCGCGCAGCGTTCACGAACTGCACCGCTCGATTGCAGCTCCTGCACGGCAGCGGCGGGGGCGACGAGCATCAGAACGTCCTCCCCTGCGTGTCGCCCGACGCTTCGACGCAGCCTTCGGCGAAATAGCCGGCCTGGATCTTGGCGTCGATCTCGACGCGCGCGTCGGCGGGCACGAGCTCGGGCGGAATCGGCACGCGCGTGCCGACGCCGATGCCCGACTTCACGATCGCGTCGTACTTCATGTTGCTCATCGACACGAGGCGATGGATGCGCGTCACGCCGAGCCAGTGCAGCACGTCCGGCATCAGCTCCTGGAAGCGCATGTCCTGCACGCCGGCGACGCATTCGGTGCGCAGGAAATAATTGGTCGCGCGATCACCACCCGCCTGGCGCTTGCGGGCGTTGTAGACGAGGAATTTGGTGACTTCGCCGAGCGCGCGGCCCTCCTTGCGGCAATAGACGACGAGACCCACGCCGCCCGCCTGCGCGCCGCGGATGCATTCCTCGATCGCATGCGTGAGGTACGGCCGGCACGTGCAGATGTCGGAGCCGAACACGTCGGACCCGTTGCATTCGTCGTGCACGCGCGCGGTGAGCGTCACGTCGGGATTGGCGAGATCGCGCGGATCGCCGAACACGTACACCGTTTGTCCACCCACCGGCGGCAGCAGCACCTCGAGATCACTTCGCGTGACGAGCTCCGGATACATGCCGCCCGTCTCCTCGAAGAGCGCGCGGCGAAGCTCGCTCTGCGCGACACCGAAGCGTTGCGCCACGCCGGGCAGCCACCACACGGGCTCGATCGCGGCCTTCGTCACCACCGATGCACCGTTGGCGAGCAGCAACCGCCCATCGGGAACGAGGCGACCGGTGGCGATCGCCTCGTGGATCTCCGGCAGCTCGATGTGCGCGCGGGTGACGGCGATCGTCGGCCGGATGTCGTAACCCGCCGCGATATACGTGCTGTACACGTCAGCGACACGCGCGCCCCATGGATCGAGCGAGACGATGCGAGCCGGGTCCGACCACTGCGGGTAGGGTCCGATGTCCACCGTCGGCGACGTGTTGCTGAGATCGGCGCGATGCCCGCGCACGAGCGAGCGCGTCGCAACCGCGAGCGCGCGGTACACGCCGTAGCTCCCGCTGTGCGTACCGATCACGTTGCGATGATTGCGGGTCGTCGTCGTGCCGACAACGGGGCCGCGACTGGCGGGATCGGCCCCGCCCCAATGGATTTTCGGCGCGCCGCCAGTGCCGCCGAACGGATGGTGCGACGTGAGGCGGATGTGCCCGGCGGGCGCGGTGATGTCGGGTGCGCTCATGAGCGGACGTCTGCTACAAACACTTGAATATACGCGATCGCCGCAAGCGTTGTGCCAACCCGATCGCCGGCGTCGAGGTGTACGAGAATAGAGGACGTATGCCACTTCCGCCGAACGTGGGGAGTGACCTTTCTTCCGGGCGTTGCACGCGCGTTCAAGCCGGCGTCGACGATGCACGCGGCCTTGCTTCGAATCGATCGCACGCGCGCGTGCCGCATGGGTGAGCATCGGAAACGAAACGGGCGGACCGCTTCGTCCGCCCGCTTTCGCGATCCCGGATGTCGAGCCGTCAGCGCTTCGAGCCCTCCGACTTGTCGCTCGACCCGCTGTGGCTTGCGCCCATGCCGGCCGCTCCGACCGATGGATTGCCGCTGCCGCTGTACATCGTGCCGCTGCCCGACGATTGCTGGGTTCCCCCAGCGGCGGAGCCGCCGGTGCCCGGCTGCGCGCTCGCACCGCCGGACGCCGAATGCTGCGGGCCGGTGCTGCCGCTCATGCCCGCGCCGTACGAGCCGCTCGTGCCCGACTGCGCTTGCTGGCTGCGGGTCGTCGCGGAGCCGGTGCCGCTCGTGCTGCCGCCGTGCATCGGGCCGCTGCTCGGATTCGCGCCGGTGTGCATCGTGCCGCCGCTGCCGTACGTGCCCGTGCCGCCGCTCGTCGCGCCTTCCATCGATCCGGTCGTGCCGCTGCCGTACGTCGCGCCGCTGCCCGTGCCGCTTCCACCCGCTTGCGCGCCCTCGCGAATCTGCAGCGTGCGACCGCGCTGCTGGCTGCGCGGCATGTCGAACTCGACCTCGAGCACGCCGTCGTGGAATGTCGCATTCGCGGTGTCGGCGTTCGTTCCCTCGGGTAGCGGGATCGTGCGGTAGAAGCTTCCGTAGCTGCGCTCGCTGCGATAGTAGCCGGCCTGGTTGCCCGACGATTCCTGCCGGCGCTCGCCCTGGATGATCACTTCGTCGTCCTCGACGCGGACGCTCATGTCGTCGCGCTTCATGCCGGGGAGATCGGCCTCGATCACGAGCTTGCCGTTGCGCTCGCGCACTTCGACGTGCGGCGACCACATCGACGGCATGCCTGGGTTGTAATCGCCGGTGTCCCATTCGCTGCCTTGCGCCGACTGGCTCGGGAACAGGCTGCGCCCCATGCCGAAGTTCTCGAAGAGCCGATCCATCTCGTCGCTGATGCGGCGCATGATGGAGAACGGCCCGCTGCCCAAGCCGCTGCCGTAGTACGGCGGCATCGACGAGCCGCGCGTCGAGAGGTCGCGGCCCTGGCGACCGCCCTGCCACGTCGACACGCCGGTCGCGCGCGACGTCGGCTGTCCGCCGTAACGGCCGCTACCCTGCGCGGATTGCCCGGATTGCCCGTAGCCGCCCTGCCCGGTGCCGTACGCGCCCTGTCCGTAATTCGTCTGCTGCGCGCCGGTTCCCTGCTGCGAGGAGCCGGTTTGCGAGCGCTCTGCGCTTTGCTGGCGTGACGGATTGTCACGCGACTGGTTGTCGTTGGCCATACGAATCTCCTGCGAAGGTGCGACGTGCGAAGTACAACGGCCCGAAGGACTCGGGCACCCTTGTCAGATGCGAGCGTGATCGACGTGCGACGCTGGCGCGCGAGCCGGACCACGGTCGCAAATGCCGTCGGTTGGAAAGCGTCGCAGCGCGAGAGTTCGTGCGCGCGCCGTCGCGGTCAGGCTTCGGCGGGCAGGTGCAGCCGGCTCGTGCGCGGCACGCCCGCGAGCAGGTATTCCATCTGGTCGGCGAGGATGCGGCGATTGCGCAGGATGAAGTGCTCGTGCCGGTTCGGCACGTACGGCACGTAGAGGAGCGGCATGTTCGCCTGCTCCGGCGCGCGGTTGCCCTTGCGCGTGTTGCAGCTGCGGCACGCGGTCACCGCGTTCATCCATGTGTCGCGCCCGCCGCGCGACATCGGAACGATGTGATCGCGCGAGAGCTCGCGATAGAGGTAGCGCCGCCCGCAGTATGCGCAGAGCTGCCGATCGCGCGCGAACAGCATCACGTTCGTGAGGCTCGGCGCGTGCGAATGCGGCCGCCCGGCGCTGCCCTTGATCGCGAGGATCGACTTCGTCGAAAGGCGCGAGCGCGTTCCGTCGCGCTGCCACCCGCCGCGGAACTCGCGCACGACCGCGCCGAGCGACCACGCGACCATCTGCTTGGCGTGGTAAGTGATCGCTTCCTCCAGCACGACCCACGCCTGCGGCAGCCCGGCCATGTCGACGGTGAGGACGAGCGGGTCCATGCCGACGATTGTAATGGGAGTCGGGGAAACCCTTATGACGCCCCTGCAGCGCCCGAGGGTCAGACCCGGTCAGACCCTGCTACTTTTCGCGGCGTGATTGAAACCGGGGTTCGGCCCGGGTCCGACCCGACTTCGTTCGTTACTCGCGGCGCAGGCCGGTGTCGGGGTCGAACAGATGCAGCGCGTCGGGCGCGAACGAGACGTGCACCTGATCGCCCTCGCGCACGTTCGGCGGCTGGTCGGTGCGCAACTTGATCACCTGGCCTGCGACGTCGAGGTCGACGATCGTCGTGTCGCCGAGGTTCTCGACGAGATACACGCGCGCCGGCAGGCCGTCGGGACCGATGCGCAGCGCGGCCGGGCGCACGCCGACCGTTACGGTGCCACTGCGATCGGGTGCATAGTGACCGGGGACGTCGACGCCGGCGACGCGCAGCGCGCCGTCGCGGATTTCGCCGGGCAGCAGGTTCATCGGCGGGCTGCCGATGAATGCGGCGACGACGGACGTCGCGGGCCGCGCGAAGATGTCCTGCGGCCTGCCGACCTGCACGATGCGTCCTTCCATGAACACCGCGACGCGATCGGCGATCGTCATCGCCTCTTCCTGGTCGTGCGTGACGTACACCGCCGTCACGCCGAGCGCGCGCTGCAGCTTGCGCAACTCGACGCGCGTTTCGAGCCGAAGCTTGGCGTCGAGGTTGGAGAGCGGCTCGTCGAGGAGGAAGAGGCGCGGCTTGCGCACGATCGCGCGGGCGAGCGCGCAGCGCTGCTGCTGTCCGCCCGACAATTCGCCGGGGCGTCGCCCGAGCAGGTGGTCGATGTGCACCTTCGCCGCGGCATCGCGGACGGCGCGCTCGGTTTCGTCCTTCGACGTGCCGACCATCCGCAACGGGAACGCGATGTTCTCGTGCACCGTCATGTGCGGATAGAGCGCGTAGCTCTGGAACACCATCGCGACGTCGCGCTCGCCGGGCTCGCGATCGGTGACGTCGACGCCGTCCTGCAGCACGCGTCCCGCGTCGACCGATTCGAGTCCGGCGAGGATGCGCAACGTCGTCGTCTTGCCCGAGCCCGACGGCCCGAGCAGCGCGAAGAACTCGCCGGGCGCGATGTCGAGGTCGATGCCGTGCAGCGCGGTGAAGCTGCCGTGGCGCTTGACGATGCCGCGCATGCTGACGCTGCCCGCGCTGTTCACCGCCTCGGCTCCGCGCGCCGCGCTCATCGCCGCCCGCCCCCCTTCACGGCACCCACCGTCAATCCCTTCACGATGTGCCGCTGCGCGAGCAGGCCGAGCAGGATCACCGGTGCCATCGCGAGCATCGCGCCGGCCGCGAGCTTCGCCCACAACGTCTGCTCGACGGAGATGTAGTTGAACATCGCGACGGTCACCGGCCGCACGCGGTTGCCGCCGAGCACGACGGCGAACAGGAATTCGTTCCACGCGTTCAGGAACACGAAGATCGTGGTGACCGCGATCCCGCCGCGCACCTGCGGCAGGATCACGTACCAGAGCGCGCGCAGGCGCCCGGCGCGATCGAGCAGCGCCGCTTCCTCCATCTCGCGCGGGATGTCCTCGAAGTACGACACCATCAGCCAGATCGCGAACGGCAGCGAGAACGTGAGATAGATGACGATCAAGCCGCTGTAGGTGTCGAGCATCCCGACCTTCTGCAGCACCAGGTAGTACGGGATGATGAGGCCGACCGGCGGCAGCATCTGCGTCGCGAGAACGTAGAAGCCGGATGCGCGCTTCGCCGGAAGGTCGAGGCGCGCGAGCGCGTAAGCGGCGGGGATCGCGAGCAGCAGCGTGACGATCGTCGACACGCCTGCGACGATCGTGCTCGACAGCAGGTTCGGCAGCAGGCTCGCCGAGCCGAACAGCACGTCGACGTAGTTGCGAAGCGTCGGCTCGAAGAAGATCGTCGGCGGATACGCGAGCACGTCGCGCTCGGTCTTGAACGACGTCAGCAGCGCCCACAGGACGGGGAACGCCCAGACCGCGAGCAGCACCGTCGCGAGCGCGACCAGCGCGAGCGTGCGCAATTGCTTTGCGGTCATCGTGCGCGGCGCGCGCGGAACATGACGAACGACACGCCGAGCGTGATCGCGAGCAGCACCATCGCGAGCGCCGCGCCGTAGCCGAGGTTCAACTCCGAGAACGACGTGCGGTACGCATACAGATTGAGGATCTCCGTGGCCGTGCCCGGGCCGCCGCCGGTCGCGGCGAAGATCGCGGCGAATGCGGATAGGGCGATCATCATGCGCATGATCACGACGATGACGATCGCCGGGCGGATCAGCGGCAGCGTGATGTAGCGAAAGCGCTGCCACGCGCTCGCGCGATCGATGCGCGCCGCTTCGAACACGTCCGGCGGCAGCGACGACAGGCTCGCGAGCATCACGAGGAACGCGAACGGCGTCCACTGCCACGTGTGGATCGCGATGACGGAGACGAGCGCGAGCCCGGGATCGCCGAGCCAGTTGTAGCTCGGCAGGCCGAACGCGCGCATGACGACGTCGACGAGGCCGACGTCGGGCGCGAGCACGAGCGTGCGCCAGAAGAGGCCGACGACGACCGGCGCGAGCACGATCGGCAGGATCGCCGCGACGCGCAGCGCGCCCTGGCCTTTCGGGATGCGCAACACGAGCAGCGCGAGCGAGAGCCCGAGCGCGACCTGCAGCACGACGGTGCTCACCGTGTAGATCAGCGTCAGCCACAGCGAATGCCAGAAGCGCGGGTCGCCGATCATCTGCGCGTAATTGCCCGCGCCGGCGAAACCGGACAGCCACGGCATCGACAGGTCGATGCGCATCAGGCTCGTCCACGCGAGGTAGACGAGCGGCGCGCTCGTCGTGACGATCAGCACGACGAGCGCGGGGAGGAAAAGCGCGAGTGCGAAGGGGTCCGATGCCCCCTTGCGCACACTCACCCCTTCAGGACCTGATCGATCCGCGCCTGCGCATCGTCGAGCGCCTGCTTCGGCTTCTTCTGGCCGACGAGCGCCGCCTGGATCGCCGTCGCCATCGTGTCGCCGATCGCCGGCCATTGCGGCACGCGCGGCCGCCACTCGACGTCGGTGTCCTGTTGCAGCGACGTCAGCGCGGCGTCGACGAAGTTCGGGCCGAAGTCCTTCGTCATCGCGACGAAATCGGGCGACTTCCACAGCGACGCGCGATTGAGTCCCGTGCGCTTCGCGGGACCGTTGAACTTCCACGACGTGCGCGCCTGCGTCTCCGCCGACGCAGCCCACGTGATGAAGAGCCACGTCGCCTTCTTCTGCTTGTCGTTCAATGCGGCGTTGATCGGGAAGCCCCAGTTCCAGATCGACGTGCAGCGCTTGCCGGTCGGCCCCTTCGGCCAGCGCGCGTACGCGATCTTGCCGATCACCTTCGACTTCTCCGGATTCATCAGCACCGACGCCGACGAGTGCGCGTCGATGTAGCAGCCGAGCGTGCCCTGCGAGAACGCGTCGGCGATGTCGGGCCAGTTCCAGTTCCGCACCGCCGGCGGCGCGTACTTCGATTCGGCGTCGACGTACCACTCGAGCGCCTTCACCGCCTCGGGCGAATCGACGACGACCTTCTTGCCCTTGAACCACTCGCCGCCGAACTCGCGGAAGAGCGACGGGTAGATGTACATGTTCTGGCCGGCGCCCGCGAAGCCGCGCAGCGCCATGCCGTAGACGCGATTCGCGGGATCGTTGATCGCGGCGGCATTCTTCAGGAACTCGTCGAGCGTGTCGGCGGCCTTGAGTCCCTTCGCGTCGTAGAGGTCCTTGCGATACACCTGCACGGTGACTTCGCCGTCGTACGGCACGGCATAGGGCTTGCCCTCGTACGAGTTCGCGTCGCGCCACGCCTTGAAGATGTCGTCGTTGTCGAACCACGCGTGATCGGTGAGGGCGCTGTCGTTCAGGTAATGATCGATCGGGTCGATCCACTTGTTCGACACGTAAAGCGGGTAGTACATCGGGTCGGTCGCCGACGTCGCGTACGTCGCCGTCTTCGACGACAGGTCGAGCATCGCCTTCTGGCGGATCTGTCCGGGCGGCACCTTCTCGAAGCGCACCTTGACGCCGGTCAGCGCCTCGAACGTCGGCGCAATCGCGATGAGGTTGTCGAAGTAGCTCGCGGGAATGACGGCGACGGCGATCTCCGCGCCTTCCGCCTGCCTCCAGTTCACCTTCGCCTGCGTGTACGGCGCGACGTCGGCGTTCGCTTGCGCGTGGGCGCTGCGCAGCACGTACGGCGCGGCCACCGCCGCGGCGCCGAGCACGGCCGTCTGCTTCAGCATGCGGCGCCGGCCCGGCGCCATCTTCGTGCGTTCCTTCATCGTTCTCCTCCTGGTGGTCACCTCTGACACTCCTCTGACACGTCTCTGACACTCCTCTGACACGTCTCTGACACGTGTCAGAGGTGGTCAGCGGATCGCGGCAAACGGGCTGCAGCCCGGCGCATCGTCTGCGCTCTCGGCCTGCTGCATCAGGTATTCGGGAAAGCCGCCGGCGGCATCCGCCTTGCCCAGCGCGAACAACCGCTCGACGACGCCGGGATGCACGTCCGCGAGATTCCGGGCATCGGGCGCAGGCCGCGGCGAATCGTAGAGGAACGGCCCGCGGCCGTTGACCTTGCAGTTCATCCAATGCGCATCGTCGATCACCGTCATCGCCCCGCCCCAGCCGACGGTGACGTGATCGCGGATCGGCTTGCCGCTCCCGAACGCCGTGTCGAGGAACGACTTGCCGTCGAGGGGCGCGGGCGGTGCGACACCCGCTGCGTCGAGCGCGGTCGCCGCGATGTCGTGGTGCTGCACGAACGCGTCGCACGTGGTGCCCGCGCCAAGCATCTTCGGGTGACGCACGAAGAGCGGCACTTCGTAGCTCTCGGGATCCGACGGGTAGCCGCGCTTGCCGATGTAGCCTCGGCGCTCCCACAGGCTGTGTCCATGGTCGGACGTGACGATTACGAGCGCCTGATCGAGCACGCCGGTCACGCGCAGCGTCTCGACCAGATGTCCGAACCAGCGGTCGCACATCTCGACCAGCCCCGCGTAATTGGCGCGCGTGCGCTTCACGAGTTCCGGCGGCAGCCACGGCATTTCGGCATACGGAGAGATGACCTGCTCGCGACCCGTGCCGTCGTCGTAGCGCCGCCGGTAGTGCTCGGGCACGAACCACGGCTCGTGCGGATCGAACGACTCCACCGTGAGGAACAGGCGCTTCGCGTCGAGGTTCTGCTCGACCCACCGTGCCGCCTCCTGCATCACCTGCGCGTTGAACCACTGCTCCTCGCGCACGCGATCGCGCATGTTGAGCAGGATGCGGCTCGAGAACCAGTGCGCGCCGTACCCCGGCTGCTCGAGACCCGTCGCCTTGCCGCGCAACTCCTGCAGCTCTCGCGGCACCCAGTAGTCGATCTCCTCCTGCGACGGGAACGGTCCGCTGCGCGCGGCGTCGGCTTCCTGGCCGCGGATGAACGTCCATTGGTGGAAGCCGCGCCAGAAATTCTTCGACGGCTTGAACTGGTGATACAGGTCCGAGATCAGCCCGGTGCGAAAGCCGGACTGCTCGTACATCTCGGCGAGCGTCGTCTGCGATTCGGG
>DASTIY010000366.1:0-17519 GCA_035717085.1 Casimicrobiaceae bacterium
GGCGCGGCACTCGCCAATTGCCCGAGCACCGTGCGACGCTGCTCCGGCGTCAGCTTCGCGAACGCCTCGGCGTGCGCCTGCTCGATCGTCTCCGGCGGTGCCGTGCTCAGCATGTAGCGGTAGCGCGCGATCGCTTGGTCGTCGGAGGGCAGTGCATCGCCTGACGACCCTGCCGGTCGTTGCATGCCGAACCCCGATTGGCCGCGCTCGAAAAGTCCCATCGCCGTCTCCCGTCTCGTCGCATCGCACCCTTGTCTTCGAGTCGGCCGCGCGCAAGTGGTTGCGTCAGACGACGGGCTGCGGCGGCGGTGGCGGCGGCGCCACGTTGCGCGCCTCGAGCTCGGCGACGCGCGCTTCGAGCCGCTCGACCTTCTCGCGCGTCTTGCGCAGGACTTCGACCTGCACGTCGAACTCCTCGCGTGTGACGAGATCGAGGCGCGAGAGCCCGCTTTGCAGGAGCGCCTTCACGTTCTTCTCGATGTCCTTCGCAGGCGAGGCTTCGAACGCCTTGCCGATGCGTGCCGCGAGCTCATCCAACGTCTTCGAGTTCAGCATGGCTCCTCTCCTCGCTTTTCGCGCCCCGCCGCTGTGCATCGGCGCGCCGCATTGCCCGACGACGGTGCGATCGACGCGCGCGCCGGCCGCGTCATCGTCGGTCGAATTGTCGCAAGTCCTTCATGCGTCGTCGATTTTCGCCTGCGGCACGCCACGTGCAATACGAGTCTGGAGCGTCCGCCCGCCAGGAGAAAGGATCGATGGGAAGTCATTGTGCCACTCGCATCACGGCATTGGCGTTGTCGAGCGCGCTTGCGCAGCACGCGCTGGCGCAAGCCGGCGCCGCACCCGGCGATACGAAGCCGCAGAGCCCGTTCAGCGTGGCGGGCAACCTCGGCATCTTCAGCCAATACGTCTTTCGCGGGCTCACGCAAACCGATCGCAAGCCGGCATTCCAGGGTGGCTTCGATGTAACGCATTCGAACGGTCTCTATGCCGGCACCTGGGGCTCGAACATCAGCTGGCTGCGAGACGCCGGCGTCGCGACGCGTGGCGGAACGGTCGAATGGGACTTCTACGCGGGCTACAAGCATGCGATCGACGACGACTTCGCGCTCGATGCGGGCGTCCTCCACTACGACTACCCGGGTCGCTATGTCGCCGGTGCGACGAATCCGGACACGACGGAACTCTACGTCGCCGGCGCGTGGAAGTGGCTATCGCTCAAGTATTCCCACGCGGTCGGCAACACCTTCGGCGTCCCGCACTCGCGCAACAGCGGGTATCTCGACCTCTCGGCGAATTATCCGATCACCGAGCAATTCACGCTGAACGCGCATGTCGGTCGTCAGGCTTACCAAGGGCGTAACGACGGCGTCGACAATGGCGACGCACTGACGTACACCGACTGGAAGCTCGGGCTCACGTGGTCGGCGAACGCCTGGAACGTCGGCGCCTATTACACCGATACCAACGCGAAGGATGCGGGCTACACGCTTGCCGGCCGCAACATCGGCAAAGCGACGGCCACGGCGTTCGTGCAGAAGATCTTTTGATCGCGAGGGCCCTCCATGAAACTCGTTGTCGCCATCATCAAGCCGTTCAAGCTCGACGAAGTCCGGGAAGCGCTGTCGACGCTCGGCGTGCAGGGCATCACCGTCACCGACGTCAAGGGATTCGGACGCCAGAAGGGCCACACCGAGCTCTACCGCGGCGCCGAATACGTCGTCGATTTCCTGCCGAAAGTGAAGATCGAGGCGGCGATGAACGACGCGCTCGTCGACCGTTCGATCGAGGCGATCGAGAAGGCGGCCAATACCGGCAAGATCGGCGACGGCAAGGTCTTCGTGTTCGACCTGCTGCAGGTGGTCCGCATTCGTACCGGCGAGACCGGCGTCGCGGCGCTTTGAAGGATCGACGATGAAACGCATCCCCATCGTGCTCGTAGCGCTGCTTGCATTGGCGATCGCGCTTCCCGTTGCGGCCGACGACACGCCACCCTCGCCCCCAGCGCCCGCGATCAAGGCACAGGACGACGGGCTCGCGCAGACGGTGCCGGCGCCGTCAGCGACGCCTTCGACCGCGGCGATGCCCGCCGCCCCGACGAGTCCGGTGGTCGTCGGCGTCGAGAAGATCAGCAGCGGCGATACGTCGTGGATGCTGACGTCGACGGCGCTCGTGCTGATGATGACGATCCCGGGACTCGCGCTCTTCTACGGCGGCATGGTGCGCAAGAAGAACGTGCTCGCGACGCTGATGCAGAGCTTCGCGATCACGTGCCTCGCGAGCGTGCTGTGGGTCGTCGTCGGCTACACGCTCGCGTTCACGCCGGGCAACGGGCTCGTCGGCGGCTTCTCGCGCTTCTTCCTGCACGGCATGGTGTTCGAGAACGAGGCGGGCAGGCTTTCGGTGTCGCATCTCGCGCTCACCATTCCCGAGTCGGTCTACATGATGTTCCAGATGACGTTCGCGATCATCACGCCCGCACTCGTCACCGGCGCGTTCGCCGACCGGATGAAGTTCTCGGCGATGCTCGCGTTCATGGCGCTGTGGTCGGTGCTGATCTACGCGCCGATCGCGCACATGATGTGGGAGCCGACCGGCTTCTGGGCGACCGCCGGCGTGCTCGACTTCGCGGGCGGCACCGTCGTGCACATCAACGCGGGCATCGCCGGTCTCGTGTGCGCGCTCGTGCTCGGCAAGCGGCTCGGCTACGGCCGGGAGGCGATGGCGCCGCACAACCTGACCTTGACGCTGATCGGCGCGTCGCTGTTGTGGGTCGGCTGGTTCGGCTTCAACGCGGGCTCGGCGGTCGCGTCGAACGGCCGCGCCGGGATGGCGATCTTCGTCACGCAATTCGCGACGGCGGTCGCGGCGCTCGCGTGGATGTTCACCGAGTGGATCACGAAGGGCAAGCCGTCGGTGCTCGGCATCGCGTCGGGCGCGGTTGCCGGCCTCGTCGCGATCACCCCGGCGTCGGGCTTCGTCGGCGCGTTCGGTGCACTGGTGATCGGCCTCGCGGCGGGCATCGGCTGCTTCTTCGCCGCGACCACCGTCAAGGGATGGTTCCGCTACGACGACTCGCTCGACGCGTTCGGCGTGCACTGCGTCGGCGGCATCATCGGGGCGCTTCTCACCGGCGTGCTGAACGTGCGCGCGATCAGCGGCGTCGACGGCAGCCTGCTGACGCAGGCCGGCGCGGTGGCGACGACCCTGCTCGTCAGCGGCGTCGGCAGCTTCGTCCTGCTGAAGGCCCTCGACATGACGATCGGGCTTCGCGTCAGCGAGGAGCAGGAGCGCGAGGGACTCGACCTTGCGCTGCATGGAGAGACCGTGCAGTGACGCCGTGAGGAAAGGCGTCACTCACGACGCGCACTGCGTAGCGCCGCCGTTACTTGCGCTTCGCGCGCGGGTGTGCGGCGTCGTAGACTTTCGCGAGCGCCTGGAAATCGAGATGCGTGTAGACCTGCGTGCTCGCGATCGACGCATGGCCGAGCATCTCCTGCACGGCGCGCAGGTCACCCGACGATTGCAGCAGGTGCGACGCAAACGAGTGGCGCAGCATGTGCGGGTGCACGTGCCTCGGCAGCCCCTGCCGCACCGCCCAGTCGCCCAGGCGCTGCTGGATCGCGCGCGGTGACAGGCGCCGTCCGGCGCGACCGACGAACATCGCGTGCTCGTCCGCCGCCACGAGGCCGGCGCGATCGACGAGCCACGCGCGTATCGCGTCGCGTGCGGCCGCGCCGACGGGGACGAGGCGTTCCTTGCTTCCCTTGCCGAGCACGCGCACTTCGCCGCCGTCGAGATCGCAACGGTCGACGTCGAGACCGGCGAGCTCGGCGAGGCGCAGCCCGGACGAATAGGCGAGCTCGAACAGCGCGCGGTCGCGTCGAGCGAGCGTGTCGGCCGGATCGATCTCGACGAGACGCATCGCTTCGTCGGGCGAAAGCGCCGACGGCAGCTTGCGCGGTGATTTCGGCGCCTTGATGCCCGCGCTCGGATCGCCGGGCAGCGAGCGGTCGTGCTCGAGCGCGAAGCGGTAGAACGCGCGCCACGCGGAAAGCGTGCGGGCGAGGCTTCGGCCCGACAAGCCGCGCGCGTGCAGCATGCCCACGAAGCGCATCAGCTCGCGGCGCGAAAGCCGTCGCGGGTCGAGATCACCTGCGAGCGTGAAAAGCTGCGCGACGTCGCGCAGATACGCCTTGCGCGTGTGCGCCGCGCGCGATGCGAGATGGACGGCGAAGGCGTCGTACAGCGCGCGATGCGCGTCCGGAACGACGGGCGTGGAGGCGACGCCCGCGTTTGCATGATCCCCCCACGCTTGCGGCTTCGCCGCTGCGCTGCCCCCCAGGGGGCCCAATTCGCGCTTGGGGCGGCCCAGCGCGCTCATGCTACGCCGGAAGGAAACGCGAAAGCGCGACGCTCGCGAGCTCGGCCAGACGCAGCAGGTACATCGTGCCCATCTCGTCGTGGAAGCGATGCGGATCGTCGCTCGCGAGCGCGAGCACCCCGAACGTGTGCTCGGTGCGAAGCGGCAGGAACGCGAACGACTTGCGCTCGGCGTCGGGATCGAACCAGTCGCTCGCCTGCGGTGGCGCTTCGACGCCGCAGTAGGGCGCGCGCAAATGATTGACGTAATCGCGCATTTCCGCGGCGATCGGCGCGAGCTCGGGCAACGACGTTTCCGGGGCACGCGCCGGCCACAGGCGGATCGCCACCTCGGGCACGTCGAAATCCTCGCGCAGCGTGTGCGCAAGCACGGCGAGGGTGGTCTCGAGGTCGCCCGCGGCGATCAGCGCGAGCGTCGAGCGATGCAGCTTGTCGCCGATGCGCTCGTTTTCGTTGCCATGCGAGATGAGCTCGCGCAGTTGCTGCTCGAGGCCGTAGACCTTGTCGCGCAGCGCGAGCATCTGGCGCTCCGCGATCGGGATCGCGTGTCCGCCATGCGGATGCGGGACGAAGATTTGCGCGACGACGTCGGCGTAGTCCTCGAAGAAGCCCGGGTGCTGCTTCAGGTAGTCCGCGACTGCGCTCGCGTCCATCGACGTGCTTTCGCTCATCCTCTCCGCCACTCGCCTTCGAAGACCGTTCGTGCCGGTCCTTTCATCATCACCGGCGCAACGCCGCCTTCCCACGAGATCGTCAACGCACCCCCGCGCGTGCAGACGCGCACGATTTCGTTCAACAAACCCAGCCTGCGGCCCGCAACGACCGCGGCGCATGCACCGGTGCCGCATGCGAGGGTCTCACCGGCGCCGCGCTCGTAAACGCGCAGCCGAATGGTATCGCGATCGACGATCTGCATGAAACCCGCGTTGACGCGCATCGGAAAGCGCGAATGCGCTTCGATCGCGGGTCCGAGCGTCGCCACCGGCGCGACGTCGACGTCGTCGACGATCTGCACGGCGTGCGGGTTGCCCATCGACACGACCGATACGCGGTAGTCGCGGCCGGCGACGGCGAGCGTGTCCGACGGCTCGCCGGTGCCGTCCTCGAACGGAATCTCGTGCGGCGCAAAGCGCGGCGCGCCCATGTCGACGCTCACCTCGCCGTCGTCCTCGAGACGCGGCACGATCAGGCCGCCCGGCGTCTCGACGCGGATCTCGCGCTTGTCGGTGAGGCCTTTTTCGCGCACGAAGATCACGAAGCAGCGCGCGCCGTTGCCGCACTGCTCGACCTCGCCGCCGTCGGCGTTGAAGATGCGATAGCCGAAATCGGCATTCCCGCGCGCGGGCTCGACGATCAGCACCTGATCGCAACCGACGCCGAAGCGGCGATCGGCGAGCCGGCGGATCTCGTCGCTCGCGAGCGTGAACGGCGCGCGCGTGGCGTCGACGACGACGAAGTCGTTGCCGAGGCCTTCCATCTTGGTGAAGCGCAACGGATCCACGATCAACCTCGCCGCGTCATTTCGCCGCTTCTCCGAGCTCACCTTCGCGGCGGAACGGCACACGAAGGCCGCCTTCGATCGTCGCGCTGCCGTCGAGCGTGTAATGCAGCACCGGCCGTGCGCCCGGCGCCATCAGCGTCGCGCCACGACGCATCGCCGCGGCGACGGCGCGCAGGATCGCATCCATCCCGGTATGCGCGCTCATGCGAGCGGTGGCCGTTCCGTTGGCCGGCAACCGCACGGGGCCGTCGACGAGCGTCGCCTGCGCGATCGACTCGCCCTCGATCGCCAGCGCACCGTTCAGCCCCTGGATCACGAGGTCGCGATCCACCCGGTTCGTCAGCACGACGTCGACGGTGAACCATGCGTCGGGGCCTTCGACACGATCGAGCGCGACGCTCGCGATGTCGATGCGCGGCGGCTCGCGCAGCGCCAGCGTTGCGCAGGCGACGAGCAACGACGACAACGCGACGGCGACGATCGCGCGCCACGCATCGACCGCTCGATCAGACATTGAAGCGGAAATGCATGACGTCGCCATCGCGCACGACGTAGTCGCGTCCTTCGAGCCGCATCCGCCCCGCCTCCTTCGCGCCCTGCTCGCCCTTGCAGGCGACGTAATCGGCGTAGGCGATCACTTCGGCCCGAATGAATCCGCGCTCGAAGTCGGTATGAATGACGCCCGCCGCTTGCGCCGCGGTCGCCCCGAACGGAATCGTCCACGCGCGCACTTCCTTCGGCCCCGCGGTGAAATACGTGTGCAGTCCCAGCAACTCGTACGCGGCGCGAATGACGCGGTCGAGCCCCGGCTCGGTCATGCCCATGTCCGCGAGGAACAGCGCCTTGTCGTCCGCGTCGAGATCGGCGATCTGCGCCTCGAGCGCCGCGCTGATCGCGACGACCGGTGCATGCTCGAGCGTCGCGCGCTCGCGCAGCCGATCGAGCATCGGGTTGCCCGCGAAGCCGTGCTCCGCGACGTTCGCGACGTAGAGCACGGGCTTCATCGTCAGCAGGAAGTACGGACGAACGAGCGCGCGCTCCTCGTTCGTCAGGTCAGCGGTGCGCGCGGGCCGCGCCTCGTTCAACACCTCGCGCACCTTCGTCAGCACGGCGAGCAGGCGCTGCGCCTCCTTGTCGCCGCCGGCACGCGCCGGCTTCTCGACCTTGGCGATCTGCCGCTCGACGGTGGCGAGGTCGGCGAGCGCGAGCTCGGTGTCGATCGTCTCGACGTCGGCGATCGGATCGACCTTGCCCGCGACGTGCACGACATTCGGATTCTCGAAGCAGCGCACGACGTGCGCGATGGCGTCGGTCTCGCGAATGTTCGCGAGGAACTGGTTGCCGAGGCCCTCGCCCTTCGACGCGCCGGCGACGAGACCCGCGATGTCGACGAATTCCACGACGGCCGGCACGACCTTCGCGGGCTTCGCGATCGCCGCGAGCGCGCCCAATCGCGCATCGGGCACTTCGACGATGCCGACATTGGGCTCGATCGTGCAGAACGGGTAGTTCTCCGCGGCGATGCCGGCCTTCGTCAACGCGTTGAAGAGCGTCGACTTGCCGACGTTCGGCAGCCCGACGATGCCGCACTTCAGGCTCATCGCGGCGCCCCGATCGTCATTGCGGCGCGTTCCCCGATGTCGATTCGCGAGGACGCGTGTGCAGCAGCGTCATCGCGCGCTCCATGTCGCCCGCTGCGACATCTCGCCACGCGTCGAGCGTGCGGTCGATCGCTTCGTCGATGGCGTCGCGATCCTCGGCCGACGGCGGCTTCAGCACGTAATCGACGACCTCGCGCTCCGGCGCCTGCGAATCGCGTGGATGACCGATGCCCAGGCGAAGCCGCCAGAACGACGGCGTGCCGAGTTGCGCCTGGATATCGCGCAGGCCGTTGTGCCCCGCCGTGCCCCCACCGAACTTGAGGCGGGCATCGCCGGGCAGCAGGTCGAGCTCGTCGTGCGCGACGAGCACTTCGGCCGGATCGACGCCGAAGAAGCGCGCGACACCGCCGACCGCGCGGCCGGAGAGATTCATGAAGGTCATCGGCTTGACGATGCGGAGCTCGCCGACCTTCGCGACCTCGGCGCCGAACTTCGACTCGTGGCGGAAGCTCGCGCCGAGTTTCGCGGCGAGCCGTTCGGCGAACCAGAAGCCCGCGTTGTGACGCGTCGCCGCGTAGCTCCGGCCGGGATTGCCGAGGCCCGCGACGACGCGGAGAGCGGAAGCCAAGCGCTACTTCTTCTTCTCGTCCTTCTTCGCGGTCTCGGCCTTCGCTTCGGCCGGCTTCGCTTCGGCGGCCGGTGCAGTGGCCGCCGCGGCGGCGGTCGCCGCCGCCTCGCCTTCCGCGCCCTCGACCACTTCCGCCTCGACGGCCGCCTTCGGCACGACGGCGGTCGCGACGACGGGGTCGCCGCTACGGTGCGTCACGATCGTCACGCCCGGCGGCAGCTTCACCCCGGAGACGTGCAGCGGCTGCGACGTGTCGAGTCCCGAGAGGTCGACCTCGATGAACTCGGGCAAGTCGGCCGGCAAGCACGCGACGTCGATTTCGGTCATCACGTGGCTGACGACGGCGCCCTGCGTCTTCACGGCGGGCGACTCGGCCGCGTTGACGAAGTGCAGCGGCACCTTCATGTGGATCTTGCGCGTCGCGTCGATGCGCTGGAAGTCGACGTGCAGCACTTCGTGACGGAACGGGTGCATCTGCACGGCGCGAAGCAGCACCTGCGTCGACGACCCGTCGACCTTCATCGTCAGGATCGACGAATGGAACGCCTCGTTGCGAAGCGCGTGGATGAGCGCGTTGTGATCGAGCTCGATCGGCTGCGGAGCGGCGGTTCCGCCGTAGACGATGCCGGGAGCCTTGCCGGACTTGCGCATGCGGCGCGACGCGCCGCGGCCTTCGGATGTACGGGGAAATGCGGTGAATTCGATGGCCATGCTTGGCGACTCCTTCGTGGAGGTCTGCGGCCTTCCGGGAGGCGTGCCCGGTCGTCCGCGATGGTCGGCGACGCGCGACGTGAGCGTCGGGAAACCCGCGATTATAGCGACTTTGGGGTCAGAGCTGACTCCAACGTCGCTATTTCCGACGCTGACGCCGACGCCGCGCCGCGGTCCAGGCGTGCCGCTCGTGGAGCGCGTCGCGTTCGTCGACGTCGCGCGGCTGCGGCAAACGGTCGAGCGCCTGTCGCAATTCGCCGTGCACGATGCCGACCTGCGGCTCCTCGTGCACATAGTGCCAGTACTGCGACGAGAACTCGCTTTCGGTGCCGGGAACGGACGTCGGCGCGATCATGCGCTCGACGTCGGCGCGAATCGACGCGACATCGTCGTCCGCGGGTGCCGGGTCGGCGTCGAGGAACACGTCGAGGTCGACGATCATCTCCGAGAGCGTGCGCAGCCACGCGAACTCGGCGTCGCCGGTCAGCCGCGAAAGCCATTGGCCGGGCATGATCACCGTCTGCTCGCGCGCCTCGACGTCGCGGCGAACGCGCTCGGCGAGCACGCGATGCAACGATCGCAGCGCTCGGGCGACCGCTGCCAGCCTCTCCTTCGCCACCATCGCATCACGCTCCGTCACGGTGCCATCGCCGTGGTTCGCTCCGAACCCGAAGCAATTTCTCGCCCCTCGCCCCTTGATCCCCGATCGCTAGAGCGCGAACTGCCCCCCGTTCACCTCGATGATCTGACCGGTGACGAAGCTCGACAGGGCATCGGACGCGAGATACAGGAAGGCGCCGGCACACTCCTCGGGCGCGCCGAGACGATTCATCGGGATCGCCGTCTTGAACGACTCGAGCATCGCCGGTGTCGAGTAGCGCTCGTGGAACGGCGTCACGATGACGCCGGGTGACACGGCGTTGACGCGAATGTGGTCCCTGACGACCTCCTTCGCGAGGCCGCGCGTGAACGTCGACACGAACCCCTTCGCCGACGCGTAGATTGCCGACCCGGTGCCGCCTCCCGTACGCGCGGCGATCGACGTGACGTTGATGATGTTGCCGTGGCCGGCCGCGCGCATGTGCGGCACCGCCGCCGACGAGCACGCGACGAGCGAGCGCACGTTGAGGTCGATCACCTCGTCGAAGAGCGCGTCGTCGACCTCGGCGATCGGCACGCGGCGCACGAGACCGCCCGCATTGTTGACGAGGATGTCGAGGCCTCCGAAATGCGCGACGACCGCGTCGACGATCTCGCGCGCCTTCGCCGAGCTGCGCAGGTCGCCGCCGACCATGAACGCCGGCGCGCCGGCGAAGCGAACGTCGGCCGCCACTTCCTCGGCGCGATTGAGGCTGGCGTTGTAATGAATCGCGACGCGACAGCCGGCGTGCGCGAACGCGCGCGCCGCCGCAGCGCCGATGCCGGTCGACGCGCCGGTGACGAGAACCGATTTTCCGACGAGGTCGGGCGCGATGTTGTCCGGCACGGTGCTACTCCGTGAAAAGCGACGACACCGACTCTTCGTTCGAGATCCGCGTCATCGTCTCGGCCAGCAGTTGCGCGCACGAAAGCATGCGGATCTTCGGGCACGCCTGCGCTTCCGCCGACAGCGGAATGGTGTCGGTGACGACGATTTCGTCGAGATCCGACGCCGCGATCCGCGGCACCGCGCCGCCGGAGAGCACCGGGTGCGTGCAGTACGCGACGACCTTCTGCGCGCCGTGCTCCTTCAGCGCCGTGGCCGCCTTCACCAGCGTGTTCGCGGTGTCGACGATGTCGTCCATGATCACGCACGTGCGGCCGTCGACGTCGCCGATGATGTTCATGACCTCGGCGACGTTCGCCTTCGGACGTCGCTTGTCGATGATCGCGAGGTCGGAATCGAGCCGCTTCGCGATCGCGCGTGCGCGCACGACGCCGCCGACATCGGGCGACACGACGAGCAGGTTGTCGTAGTTGCGCTTCCACAGGTCGCCGAGCAGCACCGGCGTCGCGTAGATGTTGTCGACGGGGATGTTGAAGAAGCCCTGGATCTGGTCGGCGTGCAGGTCCATCACCATCACGCGATTCACGCCGACCGTCGTCAGCATGTCGGCGACGACCTTGGCGGTGATCGGCACGCGCGCCGAGCGCGGTCGTCGATCCTGCCGTGCATAGCCGAAGTACGGGATCGCGGCGGTGACCCGCGCGGCCGACGCCCGCTTCAACGCGTCGACCATCACGAGGATCTCCATCAGGTTGTCGTTCGTCGGCGCGCACGTCGACTGCAGCACGAAAACGTCGCGACCGCGGACGTTCTCGAGCAGCTCGACCATCACTTCGCCGTCGGAGAAGCGGCCGACGACCGCGCGGCCGAGGCTGATGTTGAGGTGCCGGCAGACCGCCTCGGCGAGTTTCGGATTCGCGTTGCCCGTGAAGATGCGCATGCGCTCGAAGGCCATCGGACTTTGGGAAGAGGACGCGGAATCGAACGACCGCGCAAAGAGCCCACGCATCGGAGGACCCGTCATCGCCACGGCGTGCACGAAAGCGATTGGCTGGGGAGGAAGGATTCGAACCCTCGAATGCCGGAATCAAAATCCGGTGCCTTAACCAACTTGGCGACTCCCCAGCGGAAAACCGTGCCGGCGATCCGCCTTGGACGGACCGCTTCGATTCAACGCGCGAACGACGCCAGCGGGTGCCGGCCGAGCGTGCGCGCGACGACTCGCGGCGTGACCGCCGGCAACGATTCGAGCGCCGCACGTGCGTCGCGTTCCGTTTCGAACGGCGCGAACACACAACTCCCCGAACCCGTCATGCGCGCATGCGCTGAAGCCTGCGACAACGCCGCGACGACCTCGCCCACCTGCGGATGCCGCGCGACCGCGGCAGCCTCGAGGTCGTTTCGTCCGTAACCTTCGGAAAAGACGTTCATTTTCACCGACGGCGTCGATCGTGTCAATTCACGCGACGCGAAGATCGCCGCAGTCGACACATGCAACGCCGGCATCGCGAGCGCGATCCACGCCGAGGGCAGCGACATCGGCGTGATGCGCTCGCCGATGCCGCGCACGAGCGCGGGTCCGTCGCCCACGAAGAACGGCACGTCGGCACCGAGCGTCACACCGATCGCCGCCAGCTCGCGTCGCGGAAGATCGAGCGACCACAACCGGTTGAGCGCGAGCAGCACGCTCGCCGCGTCCGAGCTGCCGCCGCCGAGGCCCGCGCCCTGCGGGATGCGCTTGGTGACGCGAATCGCGACTCCCGCATCGACGCCGCACGCGTCGCGCAGCGCGCGCGCCGCACGCAACGTCAGGTCGTCCGCTTCCGGGACGCCGTCGATCTCCGCCTCGCGCACGATCGCCGCATCGTCGCGAAGCGAAAGCTCGATCGTGTCGGCGAGGTCGATCGGCGCGAACAGCGATTCGAGCAGGTGGTAGCCGTCGCTGCGGCGTCCCGTGACGTGCAGGAAGAGATTGAGCTTGGCGGGGGCGGGAACGACGAGGCGCTTCGCCGCAGCCGCGGCGTCGCCATTGCCCCGCGTCATTGCACCCGGTCGACGACGACGCGCACTTCGACCGGCTCGGACCCCGGGTACGTCAGCGTCACGCGATGCGGCATCGTCGACGGATTCTCATAGGCGTAGGCGATGTCCCAGCCGTCCTGTCGCAGCGCCGAGACGCGACCCTGTCCGTCGCGCTCGATCGTGGCTTGCGAGCCCGGCGCGCCGCGGCCGCGAATCCAGAACGCGAGACCCTCGACGGGAATCGTCACGCCGAGCGCGCGGCGCGTGAGCTCGTTCCACGTCGTCGCGTTTTCGACGCGTCCGTCGGCGAGCCGCACGGTGACGTTCCCCGGCTCGCCGTCGAGACGCGCGAGCGTTTGACCGAGCGGGTCGGCGAGATCGATGCGATCGCGCGGCGGCGCGTGCGTCCACGTGAAGCCGCCGGCGACACCGTTCGAACCATGTCGAGCGGAAATGCGGCCCGACAGCGTGAAGGGTGCATCACGCGCTTCGGGCGCGCGTTCGGGTGCCGGCGTGGGCAGCGTCGCACAGCCGCTCAGTGCCATCACGACGAACAGCACCGCGAAGCGGCGACGCGAACGCGTCACGGCGCGAACCGCTCGATCGTCTCCTTGAGCATCCGGTTGTCGGGCGTCGCGTCGAGCTGCGCCTTCCACACCGCGCGTGCCTTGTCGTGCTCGCCGCGCCGCCACAGCACTTCGCCGAGGTGCGCGGCGATCTCGGCATCGGCGCGGCCGGCAAAGGCTTTTTGCAGGAAGCGCTCGGCGTCGTCGAAGCGGCCGAGGCGGTAGTACGCCCAGCCGAGGCTGTCGAGGATGTAGGGATCGTCGGGTGAAAGCTCGTGCGCGCGACGAATGAACGACAGGCCTTCGTCGACGCGCGGCGTGCGGTCGACCAACGTATAGCCGAGCGCGTTCAGCGCCTGCGCGTCGTCGGGACGAAGCGAGACGAGATGCTTGAGCTTGGCCTCTGCTTCGTCGACCTTGTCGAGCTTCTCGGCGACCATCGCGAAGTCGTAGATGAGATCCGGCGTATCGGGCTGATCGGCGAGGTGCCTGGCGAGCAGCCGGTAGGCGCCGCTGTCGTCGCCGGCATCGCGCAACAGTTGCGCCTGCGCCTGCGTCAGCTGGATTTTCTGGTCCTTCGTCACCGCCTCGAGCCCGGCGAGATAGCGCTGCGCCTTCGCGAGCTCACCCTGCTTCCCGTACATCGCGCCGATGCGAAGCTTCGCGAGCCACGCGCGGTCACCTTCGGTCACCGCCTGGTAATGCTCGATCGCCTTCGCCCATTGCCGCGTCTCCTCGGCAACCTGCGCGAGATAGAGATCGATGACACCGGGCTCGCCGTACCCCGCCTTCTTCAGATCCTCGAGCAGACGCTGCGCCTCCGCGTAATCCTTCATCTGCAATGCGATCGTCGCGACGCCGAACTCGAGGTCGCGCGAGTCGGGCTCGCGATCCCACAACCGCTGCATCACCGCGCGCGCGTCGGCGAATCGCTTCTGGTCGACGTAGCGTTGCGCGAGCGCGGCACCGACGCGCTTCGCATCGGGATGCGCGGCGACGAACGCTTCGAGCCCGGCGAGCGCCTCCTGCGGCGATTGGCGATCGACGATCTCGGCCTTCAGCATCACGCCGCGTTCCCAATCGGGACGCAGCTTCAGCGCCTCGTCGATTTCGTCGCGCGCTTCCTTCGTCGCGGCCGCGTCGTTCGGGCCGACTGCATACGCGGCGACCGCGACCGCGTAATGCGCCTCGGGCGTTTTCGGGTACGGCTTCGCCACGTCGCGCACGAGCGAAAGCACGGCCTGCCGATCCGATTGGCCGGAGAACAGGCGATTGAGCTGCAGAAAGACGTCGCCGACGCCGGGACCCGAGAGCGCGGCCTCGGCGAGCACGTGCTCGATGCGCGCCCGGAGTTCGTCGTTCGCCTCGGTGTTCGGGAGCGCGCCCCGGTTGCCGTTCGCCTCGAGCGCCGCCAGCACGTGCTTCGGTCGCTCCGCGTCGGGATCGAGCTTCGACCACAGCGACGCCGCGTCGCGCACCAGCGTGCGATCGCGCGCGGCGATCGCGACCTCGGTCGCACGTCCGGCGAGGCGCGAATCGCTCGTCGATCGTGCAGCCTCGAGATAGGCACGCGCAGCGACGACCATGTCGCCGCGCTGCATCGCGACGTCGCCTAGCAGGAGCCGGTAGAACAGGTCCGCGGACAGGTCTGCGTCGTGCGGAACGCGCGTCGACGCGACATCGGGCGCCGTCGTCGTGGCGGGCGGCGGCGCCGCCGGGTCGACGTCCTGCTGGGCGTGCAGCGACGGCGTCGAGGCGATGGCGAGCGCCGCAACGACGGCGCGGAGGGGAAAGCGGCGAATCATAGGAATCTCGTGAGGGCGACGGCGCAACCGTCGCCGGGGATCTCGCACATTAAGCTATAGTCGCGGCGGCCACAAACACCGGACTTACCGCGCACCCCCGGCAGTGCGTCTCCTGCCCCGCGGATGCCCGAATTGCACGAAGTCGAGACGACGCGGCGCGGCATCGCGCCGCACGTCTGAGGCCGTCGCGTCGCGCGGATCGACGTCTACGACTCGCGGCTGCGCTGGCCGGTTCCCGCCGATGTCGACGCGCGTACGCGCGGCGCGACGATCGAGAGCGTCGAGCGGCGCTGCGTTCTGCGGCCCGCACAGCCAGCACTGACCCCTCGTCGGCGTTGCCATGGTACGGCAGGTGCCGACGCAAAAGCGGCGCGCGCCGCATGGGCTGGTGACGCGCGTGACGAGGCCGCGGCGCAGGGCACGACTTGTGCTTACCGCCTAATCCGATCGGCGTCGTTGCAACCTTGACCAACTCTTTCGCACGTCAGGCTTTCGGCGGGGCGTGAATCTGAATCCTTCACGCGACCTCGCCGCGCGGTTCGAGGCGTACGCCGATTGGCGGCGCCGGCTGTCGGCCGGCATTTCGTCGCTGTTCGAATGGCTGACGCAGCAGGACCTCGCCGACGCGCAAGCCGAGGTTAAGGTCCAGCAGATCCTCGAGAGGCTCCAGCAGGACAAGCTCGTCGTCGCGTTCGTTGCCGAGTTCTCGCGCGGCAAGTCCGAGCTCATCAACGCGATCTTCTTCGCCGATTTCGGCCAGCGTCTCCTGCCCTCGTCGGCCGGCCGCACGACGATGTGCCCGACCGAGCTGCTGCACGATCCGTCGCGTCCGCCGTCGATCCGCCTGCTGCCGATCGAGACGCGGCTCAACGACGCGACGGTCACCGAGTTCAAGGACTACGCCGACGAGTGGGTGACGTTTCCGCTCGACCTCGGCGCGGCCGATCGAATGGCCGAAGCACTGGCTCGCGTGTCGCAGGTGAAGCGCGTCCCCGTGCCGCTGGCGCGCAAGTACGGGCTCTTCACCGACCGCGACGAGGACCTGCTCGCGACGCTCGAGCGCGGCGACGAAGGCAGCATCGACATCCCGTGCTGGCGCCACGCGATCATCAATTTCCCGCATCCGTTGCTGCAACAGGGCCTCGTGATCCTCGACACGCCGGGCCTGAACGCCATCGGCGCCGAGCCCGAGCTCACGCTGAACCTGTTGCCGAACGCGCATGCGATCCTGTTCCTGCTCGCCGCCGACGCCGGCGTGACGAAGACCGATCTCGAAGTGTGGAACGGGCATCTCGCGGGCGAAGACGAGATCGCGAAGGCGGCACGCCTCGTGATCCTGAACAAGATCGACGGCCTTTGGGACGAGTTGAAGGCCGACGTCGAGATCAATGCGGAGATCGACCGCCAGGTCGAGACGAGCGCGGCACTCCTCGGCATCTCGCCTGCGCAGGTGTTCCCCGTGTCGGCGCAGAAGGCGCTGCTCGCGAAGGTCAACGGCGACGACGCGCTGCTGGTGCGAAGCCGCCTCCCGGTGCTCGAGCAGTCGCTGTCGCGCAAGCTGATCCCGGCGAAGCGCGAGCTCGTCGGCGCGTCGACGCAAAGCGAGTTGCGGATCCTGACGGCATCGATCCGCTCGATCCTCGATGCGCGCGCCGGCTCGATCGGCGAGCAACTGATCGAGCTGATCGCGCTGCGCGGCAAGAACCAGGACGTCGTCGAGCACATGATGGCGCGCGTCAAGGAAGAGAAGGAGATTTTCGAGCGCGGCCTCGCGCGCTACACCGCGCTGCGGACGGTGTTCACGCAGCACACCAACGATCTCTTCGACGTGATCGGCTTGTCGGCGCTGCGGCAGAACGCGGCCAAGACGCGCGAGCGCATCGAGGAGAGCCCGTTCACGAAGGGCCTGCGCGATGCGATGGGCGACTTCTTCGCCAAGCTTCGGATGGACTTCGACCAGGCGGGCCGGCAGGCTGCCGAGATCCACGACCTGATGCGCGCGATGTACACGCGCTTCGCGCACGAGAACGGCATCGAGGTGTTCGTGCCGCCGCAGTTCTCGGTGCTGAAGTACCTGAAGGAAATCGAGCGGATGGAGCGCGCGTACAACACGCACTTCAACACGCTGTGGAACATGGTCAGCAAGGCGAAGTACCCGCTGATGAAGCAGTTCTTCGAGACGGTCGCGTCACGCGCGCGGCACGTCTACAAGGTCGCGAACCGCGACGTCGAAGGTTGGCTGAAGGCGGTGATGTCGCCGCTCGAGACGCAGGTGCGCGAGCATCACATCCAGCTTCGCCGGCGGCTCGACAGCATCCGCCGCATCCATCGCGCGAGCGACGAGCTCGAGAACCGGATCGTGGAACTCGAGCAGCAGCGCGAGGCGATCGAGGCGCAGCGCACCGGGCTCAAGCATCAGCTCGCGGTCGTCGATCAGATCATCGAGGCACCCGACGTGCTGCCGCTCGCGGCGAACGGTTAGTGACTTCGGTTTCAGATCCGTAAGGATTGCGCGGCAGACGTCGAACGATCCCTCGTCGCTGCGCGGCGCATTCCTTACCGCTCCGACCCCGAAGTGACGGATTTCTTCCGCATCAGCGCCTCGTACTTGAGCTGAAGCGCCTCGCGCGACTCGACGTGGTCCGGGTTCACGGGAATGCAATCGACCGGACACACCTCGCGGCACTGCGGCTTGTCGAAATGGCCGACGCACTCGGTGCACAGGGCGGGGTCGATGACATAGATCTCCGGTCCCTGCGAGATGGCGCCGTTGGGACATTCCGGCTCGCAGACGTCACAGTTGATGCATTGATCGG
>DASTIY010000367.1:0-6764 GCA_035717085.1 Casimicrobiaceae bacterium
CGCCGGTCTCGCGCGCGGCGGCCGCGATCAGCGCGACGAACAGGTCGATCTCGTAGTTCGAGTGCACGTGCTGCAGCACCGCGGCCAGGCGCTCGAGGCCCATGCCGGTGTCGACGCAGGGCTTCGGCAGCGGCGTGAGCGTGCCCTGCGCGTCGCGGTTGAACTGCATGAACACGAGGTTCCAGATCTCGATGTAGCGGTCGCCGTCGGCGTCGGGCGACCCCGGCGGCCCGCCGAACACTTCCGGCCCGTGGTCGTAGAAGATCTCCGAGCACGGTCCGCACGGACCGGTGTCCGCCATCTGCCAGAAGTTGTCGCTCGCGTACTTCGCGCCCTTGTTGTCGCCGATGCGAATGCAGCGCTCGGGTGGAACGCCGACGTCGCGCGTCCAGAGATCGTAGGCCTCGTCGTCGTCGATGTAGACGGTGACCCACAGCCGCTCGGGCGGCAGGCCGTAGCGCTTGGTCAAGAGCTCCCAGGCGAAGCGGATCGCGTCGCGCTTGAAGTAGTCGCCGAAGCTGAAGTTGCCGAGCATCTCGAAGAACGTGTGATGCCGGGCCGTGTAGCCCACGTTCTCGAGGTCGTTGTGCTTGCCGCCGGCGCGCACGCAGCGCTGCGCCGTCGTCGCGCGCGTGTACGGCCGCGTTTCGCGCCCGGTGAAGACGTCCTTGAACTGCACCATCCCCGAGTTCGTGAAGAGCAGCGTCGGATCGTTGGCCGGCACGAGCGACGAGCTCGGAACGTGCGTGTGCCCCTTCGAGACGAAGTAGTCGATGAACTCGCGGCGGATGTCGGAGACTTTCATGCGGCGCGGCGGCGTCGGTCGCTGGGCGCATCGCTCATCGACCTTGCGAATCAAAAGCTTAAATTGTATCGCGAACGCCTTTCGCGAGGCGCCCGTCCTCTCGCGCCCGGCTTTGCACGTGCTCGCCTCCCGGCCCATCGCGGGGTTGACCGGCGAGCGCGCGGCGCGAATACTGGACGCCGCCGTTCGTTCACGCACGGGAGACGCGATGCGCCGCACACCCGCTTGGCTTGCCGCGCTGATGTTCATGGCCGTCGCGTTCACGGCCGAAGGCCAACCCTCCGCGTCGAAGGTGCCGCGCATTGCCTACGTGTACCTGTACGAGCTGGGCCCCTCGGCGCCGTTCGTCGACGATTTCCGGAAAGGCCTCAAGGAACACGGGTGGGAAGAAGGCCGCAACATCGTCGTCGAGTACCGCAACGCCAAGGGCAACCCCGAGACGCTCGCGGCCATCATGCGCGAGCTCGTCGATTCGAAAATCGACCTGATCGTGGGCGCATGCACCCCGGAGACGAAGGCGGCGCAGCAAGTCACGAAAACGATCCCGATCGTGTTTGCGGCCACCGGCGATCCGGTGGCGGCCGGTGTCGTGGCCAGCCTCGCCCGGCCGGGCGGCAATGCGACCGGCTATGCCGTTCAAATGGTGGAACTCAGCGCCAAGCGCATGGCGCTCTTGAAAGAGATCTATCCGGACATCAAGCAGGCGACCGCGCTCTGGAGTCCGTTACGGCCGGATAACGCCGCCGATATCAAGGCGATGCAGGATGCAGCGGTGAGGCTCGGGTTCACGGTCGTGTCGCAGCAGATCCGCAGCCGCGAGGAAATGGACATCGCGCTCGACTACGTGGTGAAGGAGAAGAGCCAGGCGCTCACCGAAGTCGGCGATACGCTCGTCTCCGCCGAAGCCCGGCGCATCGTCGACTTCGCCAACGGCGCCAACCTCCCCGCCATTTACGACTCGCGCGAACTCGTCGATGCCGGCGGATTGATCTCCTATGGGCCGAATCTGCCGAACGCCCATCGTCGCGCCGCGTATTACGTGGACAAGATCCTCAAGGGCGCGAAACCCTCCGACCTGCCCGTCGAGCAGCCGACGAAGTTCGAACTGGTCGTCAACCTGAAAACGGCGCAGAAGCTCGGCATCACGATTCCCCAGTCGGTTCTTCTCGCCGCCGACGAGGTGATCCGCTGACGTCGCGCACGACTTTCAGGGCGATCGGCAACGCGTAGCCGCGTCCGATCAGAAAACGTAGCTGCCGGGCCCGCTCGCGGTCGTCGTGCGGCGCATCAGGAAAGCGGCGCGCGAGCAGTGTTCTCGCCTCGTCGATTTCGTCGCGGCCGGCGAGCGCGTCGAGCGCTTCGCGTGTCGCGTCCCCGTCGACGCCGCGCTCGCGCAGCGCGTGCGCGATCGCGCGCTTGCCGTAGCGGCCCGCTTTCTGCGCGACGAGGGCGTTCGCGAAGCGCGCATCGGAGAGGTAGCCGTCGCGCTCGAGCGCGTCGAGCACGGCCGCGATGTCGGCGGCATCGCCTCCGCGGCGCGACAGGCGCAGCTCGAGCTCGCTGCGCGCGTGTTCGCGACGCGCCAGAAGACGCAACGCCGCCTGGCGCAACGCGCCTGGCGACGACGCCTGTCGCGGATCAGCCTTCGCCGCCGCCGTTCGGTCCGACGCGCGCGACGCCCACCGCATCGCGGATCTTCCCTTCGATCTCCTGCGCAATCTCCGGATGCTCGCGCAGGAACTCGCGCGCGTTGTCCTTGCCCTGTCCGATGCGATCGCCGTTGTACGAGTACCACGCGCCCGACTTCTCGACGATGCGATGGTTGACGCCGAGCTCGATGATCTCGCCTTCGCGGCTGATGCCCTCGCCGTACAGGATGTCGAACAGTGCCTCCCGGAACGGCGGCGACACCTTGTTCTTGACGACCTTGACGCGCGTTTCGTTGCCGATGACCTCGTCGGCCTTCTTGATCGAGCCGATGCGCCGGATGTCGAGGCGCACCGACGCGTAGAACTTGAGCGCGTTGCCGCCGGTGGTCGTCTCGGGATTACCGAACATCACGCCGATCTTCATGCGGATCTGGTTGATGAAGATCACGAGCACGTTCGCGCGCTTGATGTTCGCGGTGAGCTTGCGCAATGCCTGGCTCATCAGGCGCGCCTGCAGGCCGGGCAACTGGTCGCCCATCTCGCCTTCGATCTCCGCCTTCGGCACGAGCGCGGCGACCGAGTCGATGACGATGATGTCGACGCCGCCGGAGCGCACCAGCATGTCGGCGATCTCGAGCGCCTGCTCGCCGGTGTCGGGCTGCGAGATCAGCAGGTCGCCGACGTTCACGCCGAGCTTTTGCGCGTACGTGGGATCGAGCGCATTCTCGGCGTCGATGTACGCGGCGGTACCGCCCACCTTCTGCACCTCGGCGACGACCTGCAGGCACAGCGTCGTCTTGCCCGACGATTCGGGACCGTAGATCTCGACGACCCGGCCGCGCGGCAGGCCGCCGACGCCGAGCGCGATGTCGAGGCCGAGCGAGCCCGTCGAGACGACGGTCAGGTCGTTCTGAATCTGCGCGTCGCCCATTTTCATGATCGAGCCCTTGCCGAACTGCTTCTCGATCTGTGCGAGCGCCGCGGCGAGCGCCTTGCTTTTCTGGTCGTCCATGGGGCTGTCGAGAGGGGGCATGACGGGTGACTCCTGAGTCGGGTTCGGCGGGCGGCGGTGGCTTCGGGTCAGCGCGGCGCGAATGGTGCCATGGAACGATCGTTCGATGCAAGCAGACTTTTGGCCGAGGCGGACGTGGTCCCCGTCGTGTGCCGCCAAGCGCCCCTGGCCGCCCTCAATGCGGCGCCACGCGGGCGTCGAGGATCTGAATGAATCCCTCGAGTGCCGCGCGCACCGATGCCCCGCGTACCGCCGCGCGATCGCCCGGGAAATGCCGCGTCGTCGTCACCGGCGGCCCGCCCGGCAGTACGAAGCCGAAGCACACGGTGCCAACCGGCTTGTCGGTGCTGCCGCCGTCGGGCCCGGCGATGCCGGTGACCGATAGCGCGCTCTCCGCATGACTGTGCGCGATGGCGCCTTCCGCCATCTCCCGCGCGACCGCCTCCGACACGGCGCCCTGCGCGGCGATCGTGTCGCGCGACACGCCGAGCAACTCGGATTTGGCGTCGTTCGAATAGGTGACGAAGCCGCGTTCGAACCAGGCGGAGCTTCCGGCCACGTCGGTGATCACGCCGGCGATGAGGCCTCCGGTGCACGATTCTGCCGTGGCGACGCGCAGCCCGTTGCGCCGAAGTGCGTTCCCGAACTGGACGGCAAGCGCACGAAATTCCGCCGTGTCGAAATCTAGTGGCATTCGTGCAGACGGGCGCGATAGTGGTAAGCGTAGATGGTGCGGAAATCGAACTTGCGGTATACGGCGAGCGCCGGCGCATTGTCCTCGTCGACCTGCAGGTACGCCTGTGTCGCGCCGCGCTCGCGCGCCCACGCGAGCAACGCGCCGACGATCGCGGTCGCGATGCCTCGTCGCCGCAGCGCCTGCGTGGTCACCATATCGTAGACTCCGGCGAGCGAATCCTCGAGCGTCACTTGTCCGCTCGCGACGGCGCGGCCGTCGATGCGCGCGACGACGCCTTGCACGGCGAGCGGCGTGTGCGCGAGGCGCTCGCGATGCGCATCGCGTTGCATCGCACTCGATCCCCGCAACTCGGCGACCGCGTCGACGAATTCGTCCATCGGCAGCACCATGATGTCGACGCCGTCGGCGCGCTCCACGTCGATCGGGGCCGGGAGTGGCGCTGTCTGTACGAGCGTGGGATCGAAGGCGACGTAACCGCGGCGCGCAAGGGCGTCGTCGAGTTCGGCGGGACGGCAGAACGGCGTGATCCGGAAGAGCGTGGGCAACTCGTACGCCCGATAGACGCGCTCGCAATGCGCGATCTTCTGCGCGAGCGGCAGCGACGAGCCGAAATGCGGCTGGACGCTGCGTCCGCGCTTCGCCTTGCCCGGCGAGAGGCGAAGCAGCCAACCGTCGTGGAACAGCTGCCGCCGGGTCTGCACCGCATTCAAGCCGGCTTCCTCGATGCGGGCTGCCGCTTCGTCGATCACCATGGAATGACGCGCTGCACGAGCGCGAGCACGAGCAGCGTGTAGCCTGCTGCGAGAAAGTCATCCGCCATGACGCCGATGCCGCTCTTCATCGCCCGATCGACCTGGCGAATCGGCGGCGGCTTCACGACGTCGAAGCAACGGAACAACACGAATGCGAGCGCCTGTCGCGCAGGATCGGGGCCCGCGAAGAACAGTACCAGGAGGAACGCCGCGATCTCGTCGATGACGATGCTGCCGTGGTCGGCGACGCCGAGATTGCGCGCGGTGACGCCGGCCGCCCACGCGCCGACGATCGCGATCGCGACGATGGTCGCGAGCCATCCCCACGTGCTCGCATAACGGCCGAGCAGCCACGCGATCGGCCACGCGACGAGCGTACCGAAGGTGCCCGGCGCGAACGGCGCGAGGCCGGCGCCGAGACCGAGCGCGATCAGATGCGCCGGATGACGCACGAGAAACGCGACGCTCGGACGCTCGATCGGCATGCCGGGCGACGTGATCATCGCGCCACTCACGCGGCGTCGAAATGGTCGAATGCGCGCGGCAGCGCAGGTATCGGCGCGCCCGCTTCATCGCGCACCACGAGTCCGGGAGACGCGGTGATCGCGCCGATTCGCGTCAGCGCGAGCGAGAGTTCGTGGGCGAGTGCATCGATGCGCGTGCGGAGCGCCGGCGCCGCGGTGAAGCACAGCTCGTAATCGTCGCCACCCGCAAGCAGGCAGGCGAGCGCGACGTCGCGCCCGCCACCACGCATTCGAGCGCGCAGTGCCTCGCTCGCGGGCAGCGCGGCGAGGTCGAGCGTTGCGCCGACGTTCGACATCTCGAGGATGTGTCCGCGATCCCCCGTGAGCCCGTCCGACACATCGATCGCGGCGGACGCGATGCCGCGCAGCGCGATCCCGAGCGCGACGCGCGGTTGCGGCGCATCCAGCCGCTCGCTTGCAATGCGCAGCGCATCCGCGTCGGCGTCGATTCGCCCAATCCGCGCGGCGAGCGCGAGTGCCGCGTCTCCGAGCGTGCCCGACACGTACACGTCGTCGCCCGGCATCGCACCCGCGCGCGTGATCGCCTGCCCCGCGGGCACGTCGCCCAGCACCGTCACGCAGAGCGTGAGCAGTCCGCGTGTCGTATCGCCGCCGATCAGCTCGACGTCGTAGCGTGCGGCCAAGCCGTCGAATCCGCGCATGAACGCCGACAGCCAGTCATCATCGCTTGTCGGCAGTGCACCCGCGAGGAGCGCGTACCGCGGGCGCGCGCCCATCGCCGCGAGATCGGACAGGTTGACCGCCAGCGTCTTGTGGCCAAGCCGCCGAGGGTCGGCGCCGGCGGCGAAATGCCGCCCCTCGACCAGCATGTCGACGGAGGCGACGCACTCCATGCCCGCGTCGAATGCGACGACCGCGCCGTCGTCGCCGATGCCGACGCGCACGTCGGCGCGTCGCGGCTTACGCGCGAAGTAGTGCCCGATCAGCGCGAACTCGTTCACACGCTTGCCGTCAAGAGTTCTCGAAGCTCACTGGACCACCCTCCGCGCTTCGCGCTTCGGGGCTGATTCGCCCTCGGGGCTGCCCTTCGGGCGCACTGGACTACCCTCCGCTCTTCGCTTCGGGGCTGATTCGCGCTTGGGACGGCCCTGCGCGCTCCTTGGACTACCCTCCGCGCCTTTGCGCTTCGGGGCGTGTTCGCGCTTGGGGCGGCCCGGCGCGCTCATGCGCCGCGCAGCGCGCGAATCTCGTCGGCGCGGAGCTTCGCCGCGACACGGTCGAGCACCGCGTTCACGAATTTGTGGCCATCGGTGCCGCCGTAACGCTTCGCGAGCTCGATGCCCTCGCTGATCACGACGCGATAC
>DASTIY010000368.1:0-20368 GCA_035717085.1 Casimicrobiaceae bacterium
GCGACCGGCAATGTAGTTCAGCATCCTTTGGTTATGCAGCAGCTCGAACCATTTGAAGCTTCCCTCCGTCAAGCCGACGAGCGTGCCGCGCGTGAGTTGCGCGAGCGACGCGGTCGACTCGACGCCGGGGAGGTCGCGCAGCTCCCATTCGAGCGCATCGACACGCGTCAACACGTCGTAGCGCGCGCATTCGTTGTCGGGCGTCGTGACCATTACCGCGAACACGTCGCTGCTCGTACCATACGCCGCGTTCATGAACGCGGCGTCGCGGTTGTAGCGCGAGTCGGGCCGCAATTCCGGTGCGCCGGGCTGCAAGTCGCCGATCTCGAGACCCGAGCCGATCCACCCACCCGCCACCGCCAACCCCAGCGCCGACGCGATGACGATCGCGGCGCGCGGGCGATTCGTCACGGCGGACAATGCGTGGAAGACACGTCGATCGTGCCGGCCGTCGGTTTCCAGGTGCCGAGCCATCTCGCTTCGGCCGACCGCCCGCGCGCCGACGCCGACGTACGAGATGAGCACCGGCAAAAGGATCAGGTTGGTGACGATCAGCGCCGCCACTCCGAGGCTCGCCGCGAGCGCCAGCTGACGAATGACGTCGATATCGATGATCGTCAGTGCGGCAAAACCGGCCGCATCGGCGAGCAACGCGGTGAGCCCAGCGCCGAAGAGGCGACGAAACGTCAGGCGCGCTGCAACGAGCGTCGCCGCCCCGCGCGCGACGTCCTGCGTGATGCCGTTCATCTTCTGAACGCCGTGGCTCATGCCGATCGCGAACACGAGGAACGGCACCAGCATCGAGTACGGATCGAGCGCGAACCCCAGCGCGCGGAAGGCGCCGAGTTGCCAGACGACCGCGACGAGCGAGCACGCGACGACGAGAAGCGTGCTGCGCAGATCACGCATCGCCGCGTAAACGAGCGCGGTGGCGACGGCCGCGGCCATGGCGAAGAACGCGAGCACCCACGTCGACCCGGCGATCAGGTCGCCGAGGACCTTCGCGAAGCCGGTAATGTGAATCCCGATCGACTCGCCTTCGTATCGCGCACGCAACGACTCCAGCGACCGCGATAGCTGCGCATAGTCGACGCCTCGACCGTCGACGCCCGCGGAAAGCAGCGGCACCTGGATCACCGTCGATCGCGCGTCCGGCGCGACGAGCTGCCCGATCTCGCCCGAACGGAGCACGTTCTGGCGCAACTTGTCGAGGCTTTCCGACGAGCCGTCGTAATCCTCGGGAATCACCGGGCCACCGTCGAGCCCTTCCTCGGTCACGCCGAGCCATCGCGTGGACGGCGTCCACAAGGACTTCATCGCGGGGCGATCGACCCCGCGGATCAGGAACACCTCGTCGGAAATGCGACGCAGCGTGTCGAGGTACGCTGCGTCGTAGATCGAGCCGCGCCGGCTCTCGACGGCGACGCGTACGCGGTTGCCGAGCCCGTCGAGCTCGGTCGCGTGCTCCAGGAAATGGATGACGTAAGGGTGCGAGCGTGGAATCGTCGCCTCGAAGCTCGCGCGAAGCTCGATGCGCAGCGCTTGCCAGCCGAGCACGAAGGTCGTGGCGACGACGAGGGCGACGACGAGCGCGCGGTGACCGAAGATCAGGCGCTCGGCGAGCGAACCGGACCGAAAATCGAATGGCCGACCATCGATGCCGGCAGCGGATTCCGCCACGCTCACGGCTTGCCGGACGCCTGCACGACGACGCTGCGCTCGACCCGCGTCACGCCGCGCATGGTGGCGATCACCCACGCCCCATCGAATGCGCGCGTGAGCGCGTTGACCGGCGCGAGCCGCGGTATCGCGAGCGCGGCAAAGTGCCGCCGCGTCGCGTCCGAGACGTATGCACCGCTCTCGCCGCCGATGAGCAGGCGGTCGGCGTCGGTCGTTTCGATGGCGGCGATCGCCGCGTCTCCCGGCACGTCGAGCGCGCTCCACGTGGCCGCATCGTCGGTCGAGACGTACGCATGACCGCGGAGCCCGCCGACGACGACCTCGCCGCCGTCGCGTGCAAATGCCGCGAAGAACGTGCCGTGATACGGGACGGCGACTCGCCGGAACGTCGCGCCGCGATCGCCCGAGAACAGCAGCAGCCCCTCCTCCCCCGCGACATAGAGGCGGTCGCCGGCCGCCGCGATGGCGTAGAGATGCAGCGCCTGGCGATTCTGCGTGCGGTCGAGCAGCGGCTGCCATGTTCGCCCGCCATCCGCGGTCGCGAAAATCAGGTTGTACGCGCCCACGACGAGTCCATGCCGAGCATCGAAGAAATGCACGTCGAGGAACGGTTTGTCGGCGCCGTCGCGCACGAGCAGCTCTGCCGCGGCCAGCGCCTGCCGCGCCCGGACATCGCCAGGTGCCTCGCGTACCTGCGCGCGCGCCGCCTGAAGCGCCAGCGCCGCCGCCGAGACACCGTCGAGTTGCCGCCGCCATGTCTCGCCGCCATCGCTCGAATGGATGACGACGCCGGCGTGACCGACGGCCCAGCCCTCCTTCTCGGTGGCGAAATGGATCGCAGTGAGCGTCACGCTGACCGGTGCCGGCGACTGGCGCCACGTGCGTCCTGCGTCGTCGGAGCACACGATGATTCCGCGCTCGCCGACGGCGACCAGCCGCCGCCCCGCATTCGCGATGCCGAGCAGGGCCGACTGCGTGGCGCGCGCGGTCATGTGCGCCGGTCGGTCCAACGGTGGGACGACCGATGCGCCGTGCGCGGCGGCCGCCGCGACGGACGCGAAGCAACCGACGACGCAGGCGATCAGCAGCAGCGGCGCCGTCGCACGCGCAAAGCAGCGAACGCGCGTGCGCTCGCCGCGAACGCTCACGCCATCAGCGCACACCCTCACCGGCCATCGCATCCGGCGTGAAGGTGCTGTCGGAATAGCGCTTCACGGGTCGGAATTGATCCTTCGACTCGTTGTAGAGGTCGCTGATGAATGCGGCGCCCGTGAGCAGATCGTTGAAACCGAACGAAAGGTTCAACGTGCCGGGAAAATCGGGCATGACGGTCGGAAGCGACCAGATCGTCTTCCACAGCTGCCCGTTCGCGTCCCAGCGATCGCCGAGAACCGCGATCCACGTATCCTCGTCGACGTAGTACCGGCCTTTCGGCGCCTGGTGCCGCTGGCCGGGGCGCAGCGTCGATTCGATGACCCAGACGCGGTGCAGCTCGAAGCGCACGTAGTCGGGCACCAGATGATGCTTGCCGATCACGTCGCCATCGCGCGGTGGCTGCAACGCGCCGTTCGCGTTGTAAGGCACGTACATTTCGCGCTTGCCTACGATCTTCCAGTCGAACCGCGTGAGGCGGCCTTGCCACACGGCGATCTCGTCGAGGCTCATCAAGCCCGACGTCGGGGGCGCGGGAACGTCGCAGCACGTCACCGGAAGCCTGCGCACGCGCCGCTGTCCCGTCAGGTAGACCCAAAGCTTGCTCGTCGCCTCGTCGACGTTCGCACGGCCCACGAGCATTTCGCCGACGTGGATCGGCGGGCCGGTGTCGGTGATGCGAAGCACCCAATAGTCGCCTTTGAACGTCGCGGCGGAGCCGTCGCGGTAATAGTAGGGGAACTGATGCTCGATCGTGCCCTCGCGCGTCAGGATGGTACGGCCGTCGGACGTGATCTGGTATTGCCGGTAGTCGGAGTGAACGCTTTCCCCGCGCCAGCGAAGCAGGTGGTTCCACATCACCTCCTCGCCGCTCTTCGGGATCGGAAACGGGATGCCACCGTACGCATCCTGGACGACGTCGTCCACGAGCTTCGCGCGCGTGGCGTTGCGAAACGTGTTGTCGTAGACCCACTGCGGCGCAATGGCCGTGCGATGCGTCGGATACACGTCGACGCGGTAGGTGTCCGGGTATTTGGCGAGCATGGCCTTGACGCCGTCGGAAAGTTTGTCGGCGTACCGATCGACGTTCTTCGACGTGATCGAGAAGAGCGGCTTCTCGCCGGCGAACGGGTCGCCGCGCCGGCCGCCCGGCTTTTCACCGGGGATCGGCGCCGCATAGCCCCCGGTCCACGCGGGAATCGTGCCCTCGCGATTGCCGGCGCGCTCGCCGCCCAGCGGCGTCAGCGTCGTGTGGAGCGCCGCCGCTTCTTCGGAGCTCACCGCAGCGACCGACATGGCCGCGACGAAGCTCGCGATCAGCGCGAGCGCGGCCGCCGCAACGGTTGCCCGACGAAGCTCGGCCATGATCTTCTCCTAGAACGTCGTGCGCAGCGTGAGCGCGACGAAATCGCGGTCGGCGAGCGACTGCTTTCCCGAAATGAAATTGTTCGCATCGAGGAACGCGCCCGCCGGACCGAAATAGTGCGTGTAGCTCAGGCCGAAACGCCACCGGTCGAGGTAGGCGCCATTGACGCCGATCGTCACGTCGCCGCCATGCTCGGCACCGCCGTTGAAGTTGGCGACGACCGACGAGTTGCCGCTCGGGTTGTATCCGATGCCGATTGGAACCGACAGGTCGAGTCCCGGCAGCACCTGTCGATACTTCGCTTCGTACACGAGGCGCAACGCCCACGCGTCGCGCGTGACGTTCGGATCGAGCGCCGCCGGATTTTTCGTGATGCTCATCCTGCGGTTCCATCCCACCTCGCCGACGAGACTCGACTCGCGCGAGAGCGCGTTGGGCGAGATCTGCCAGATCCAGGAAAGCTGCGCATGCAGCGAATTGCCCACCGCATACAGCGCATGGCGATCGGCATCCGCGATCGTGCCGGGCGGCACCACTTGAGGATCGCTGACGAGCGGCGTATGGCGCCGCATCGAGATCTCACCGGCGATGTTGACTTCCTCGATCGCGGTGCTGAAGCTCGCGCCGTACGCGTCGACGTTCTCCGGATAGACGAGCGAATAGGTTCCGATCTCCCCTGCCAGCGGGTTGAATGTCGACGGATCGAGCACGATCGGGGGCGCCTGCGCGAGTTGCAGCACGCTCGGGCGCAAATAGATCTGGGGGGTCTTGTCGTGGTAGCGCACCGCGTAGAGACCATAATCGACGGGGCCGTGCCGGATCTTGAGCTGCACGCCCCACTGTCCGCCGTCCTTCGCCGCGCGGTCGGCGCCGCGAAAGAAGGCGGCGGGTCCGCCGCCCTCGACGAGCGGCGCGCCGACGATGAGGCGCTCTCCTCCCGCATCGAGCACGTCGATGGTCGAGAAATAGCTGCCCGCTGCGGGAAGGCGCGTCTTGTCCCAGTGGTATTGGTAGTACGCCGCGACCGCAATCTCCGACGTGATCTGCAACTGTCCCGATACCTGGCCGACGGGTCGAATCAGTTCGCGAAACGGCGTGTTGGGGACCGACAGCAGCTTGACGATGTCGACCGGCTGCTGCGCACCCGCGATGCCATTGGCGCCGAGGAACAGACTCTCTCCCCACACGAGCGCGTGATTGCCCGCGCGGAAGCTCGCACTCGTCGTCCCGAGGTCCGCCTTGCCGAACACGAAGTAGTCGAGCCACTCGGCGTGGCGGCCGAGGAGATCCCGCGTCGCGCCGGTGAACCGGTCGTGCGGCACGGAGACCGGATTGAACGTGAACGGCGAGTCATTGTCGTTCGCGTGGTTGTAGACGTCGTCGTACCACGCCGCGCCGCTCGCACGGACGCCGAAATTCCGGTAGCTGACGTCGATCTCCGAGTAGAGATCGAATCGGCTCGTGACAAGTCCGCGGCGAAAGCTCCGATCGCCGTCGTCCTGGTTGATCGCCGTCGGCGAAGCGTCGATCAGCGTCGCGGACGGCTGGCGCACGCGCCAGGCGGCGGTATACGCAACGGTGTTGTCCCAATGGACCTTGACGTCCGGATTCCCCGTCTCGATCTCGACACCGTGCGCGGTGATCGACATCGCGAGCAGCAGGCACCCTCCGGCGTTCGCGACACGGCATCGCCGCATCGCGAGCACGGCCCGCCATCGCTGCGCTGCGCAGGATCGCGGATCGATCGTCCCCATGGCCGTCCTCCCTGTCGCGACGTGTCCGGGACGGTGCGCGGGATAACGCGCGCACCCGAAAGTTCAGTTTGCCACGAAATGCCGCTCCGGGTGCGTCTTCGAACGGGCGCCGTCTCAGTCCAAACGTGGCAAGAAGCTGCGCAGCGCGTCGAGCACCTCGCCGGGCCGCTCCGCCATCAGCGAATGGCCGGTGTCCGGGAGCGTGACCACGCGCGCATCGCGTAACGCGTCGATCAACGCCTTCGCATTGCGCGGCGGCGCCATGATGTCGCGCGCGCCGACGATCACCAGCGTCGGGCACTGCACGGTAGCGGCCGCGGCGACGCCGTTGGCGTAGCGATTGCACGCGTCGAGGTCCGTGGCCAGCACGCCTTCACGCGTGCGTTCCATGAGTCGCATCGCGTTGCCGAGCATCCAGACGCCCGGCCATTGATTGGCGCCGAGCTGGCTCGGCGGCGCGAACGACCAGCCGTTGATGAGCTCGTACGCGACGTGATCGTTGCCGCGAGCCGCCGCGAGCAGATCGTCGCTGACGGGCATCGGGGCGGAGGCACCGAGCAGCGCGAGGCGCGTCACGCGTTGCGGATGACGCGCCGCGCATTCGAGGACGGCCAGCGATCCCATCGAATGGCCGACGAGATGCGCGCGCTCGACGCCGAGCGCATCGAGCACGTCACGCGCCCACTCCGCGATCGCTTCGACGGACCCCGGCGCATCGCCCTCCGAGCGGCCGTGCCCCGGCAGGTCGATCGCAACGGCGTTCATCCCGTGCCACGCGAAATAACGCGACTGCAACGCGAAGACGCCGTGGTCGTTGGCCGCACCGTGCACGAACAACACCGTCGGCTGCGCAGCAACGAACGGCCGCGAGCCGGTGTATGCGTAGACCGAGCGGCCAGCGACGACGAAGTGCATCAGCGTTTGCCCGCCGCGTATAGCGCACGCGACAGGTCCTCGATCAGATCCGCGGGATCCTCCAATCCCACCGACAGACGGATCGTGCCTTCGGTGATCCCCGCGCGTCGCAAATCCTCGTCCGACATGCGGAAGTGCGTCGTCGACGCCGGATGGATCACCAGCGACTTCGCATCGCCGACGTTCGCCAGATGCGAGAAGAGCTTCAGCGACTCGATGAAGCGCTTGCCCTGCGCGCGCGTGCCCTTCAGGTCGAAGCTGAACACCGCGCCGGCGCCGCGCGGCAGCAGTTGCTTCGCGAGCGCGTGATCCGGATGCTCCGGCAGCTCGGGATACCCGATACGCGCGACGAACGGATGCTCGCGCAGGAAGCGCACGATCGAGCGGGCGTTGTCGACATGACGCGCCATCCGCAGCGGTAGCGTCTCGATTCCCTGCAGGATGTGGAACGCCGTCATCGGCGCCATGCACGCGCCGAAATCGCGCACGCCTTCGCGGCGTGCCCGCAGCAGGAACGCGGCGGTCGACGATTCCTCCGCGAACACCATGTCGTGAAAGCCCGCGTACGGCTCGGTCAGCGTAGGAAACTTCTCGCGAGCCCCGCGGCCGTTCCAGTCGAAGCGTCCGGAGTCGACGAGGAGTCCTCCGATCACCGTTCCATGGCCCGACAGGAATTTGGTCGCCGAGTGCACGACGAGGTCGGCATCGTGCTCGAACGGCCGCATGAGCCACGGCGTCGTGAACGTCGAATCGACGAGGAGGGGCAGGGTGTGCGCATGCGCGAGCGCCGCCACGCGCGGGACGTCGAGCACTTCGAGCCCCGGGTTGCCGAGCGTCTCGCCGAACAGCAGCCGCGTATTCGGCCGGATCGCGCGTTGCCACGCATCGAGATCCCGCGGATCGACGAACGTCGTCTCGATGCCGAAGCGCGGCAGCGTGTAGTCGAGCAGGTTGTGCGAGCCGCCGGAGAGCGAGCGCGACGCGACGATGTGCGAGCCCGCCGACATCAGCGTCACGATCGCGAGATGGAGGGCGGCCTGCCCGCTCGCCGTCGCGATCGCACCGACGCCGCCTTCGAGCGCGGCGATGCGCTCCTCGAGCACCGCGCACGTCGGATTCGACAACCGCGAGTACACGTGCCCGGCGCGCTCCATGTTGAAGAGCGCCGCAGCCTGGTCGCTGTCATCGAAGACGAACGACGTCGTCTGGTAGATCGGCGTCGCCCGTGCGCCGGTCGCGGGGTCCGGTCGCGCGCCAGCGTGCAGCGAGAGCGTGTCGAAGCCGTGCGTCTTCGGCTTCGTCATTTGGCGGGCACGATCGCGAGCGACTGATGCGGCGTCTTCGCCACGGGCGGAAAGTGCTCGGGACGGTGGTCGGGCATGAAGCCGTCGCGGTTGGGCATGACGACCTTGGGTAGCGTCTCCGCGTTCATGATCACGTCGTCGGAGACGATCTGCGCTTCCGACAGGATGTACGCGGTCAGCGCGTACACCTGGTCGTCGGTCAGACTTCCGGGCGACGTCAACGGCATCGCCCGCTTGATGTAATCGAAGAGCGTCGTCGCGTACGGCCAGTAGCTCTCGACAGTCTTCACCGGCGCCTTGCGCGGATCGTCGTTGACCAGCGTGCCGCGCCCGCCGATCAGGCGATCGCCGATGCCGCCCTGCAGCTTCTCGCCGTGGCACGACGCGCATTGCTGCTGGTACACGGACTTGCCTTCGAGCACCGAGCCCGATCCCTGCGGCATGCCGCGGCCGTCGGGCAGCGGCGAAACGAATGCACCGAGCTCGGCTTCGGTCGGCGTCGTGCCGAAGCCGAACGTGTTGCGCTCCGCACCGAACGCTACGCCCGTCGCGAGCAGCAATGTCGCGAGTGCGGCGCTAGTAATGGTGGACATTGGTCACCTTGCCGTCGGTCGCGACATGCCAGCTCTGGATGCCGTTCAGGTGGTACACCGAGCCGATCGGTCCGTTCAGCCCGCGCACCGCGACGAGCTGCCCGATCGTCGGCTGCACGTACCCGGTCTCGTCGACGCAGCGGCTCTGCAGGATCGCCTCGCGTCCATCCCACGTCCACGGGAAGCGGAAGCGCGTGTGGCAGACCGGCAGGATCGGCGCCTGCAGCCGCGCCGCGCGCCAGGTCCGTCCGCCGTCGACCGAAACGTCGACGCGCCGGATCGCGCCGCGCCCCGACCACGCGAGACCCGTGATCTCGTGAAAGCCCGGAGTGTCGAGCGTCATCGCGCCCGACGGATAGGTGATGACCGACTTCGCTTCCATCACGAGCGAGAACTGCACGGCCTTCCCGTCGGGAAAGAGATCGGTGTACTTCGACGTCTCCTCGCGCGTCATGAAGGGCGCGTCGGAGACTTCGATGCGGCGCAGCCACTTGATGTTGATGTTGCCCTCGTAGCCGGGAACGATCAGTCGCAGCGGATAGCCCTGCTCGGGCCGGATCGCCTCGCCGTTCTGGCCGTACGCGAGCAGGCAATCCTTCATCGCCTTGTCGAGCGGAATGCTGCGCGTCATCACCGCGGCATCGCCGCCCTCGGCGAGCAGCCACTTCGCGCCGGCGCGCACCCCGGCTTCGTTCAGGATCGTCGCGAGCGGAACGCCGGTCCACTCCGACGTCGACGTGAGCCCGTGCGTGAACTGCACGGTCGGCATCGTCGGCTTCGACCATTCGGTCAGGCCGTTACCCGAGCATTCGAGGAACATGAGCCGCGAGATCGACGGGAAGCGCCGCAGATCGCGCATCGTGTATTTGCGCGGCTGCTCGACCATGCCGTGCACGTAGAGGCGATGCTTGGCCGGATCGATCACCGCCGTTCCGGCATGGCTGCGCTCGAAGTGCAGCCCCGACGCGGTGACGACGCCCATGCCCTGCGCGAGCGGCGTCAGCGTCCACGACGACAGCGGCGTCGACGTCTTGAAGCGGCGGCGCACCTCCGTCTCGAACTGCGAGCGTGCGCCGTAGCTTTCGTCGGCGAGCGGGTAGCCCGGCGTCTTCGTGGGATCAGCGGGTACGTCGTGCACCATCGCGCCGAGCGGCGCGTCGGCGAGCGCGTCGTTCGCGAGCGCCCCGGCGCCGAGTGCCGCCGCCGAGCGCAGCAGGAATTCGCGCCGTCGCTTCCTCGTTCCGTCGGCCATGCCAGCCTCCGATGTCGTCGTCGCGTCCGTGATTGCCTTCAGCGGCGCTCATTCTCCGCCGAGGGTCGCGGCGCAGGCAAGGCGGGCATTTCGGCGCTGGGATAGAGCGTATCGAGAACGCCGATCGCGATCGCGGCCAGCGTCCGCTTCGCGGCGAGCGCAACCGCTTCGGCGTCGCAGGGATCGCGATGCCGCAGCGCGACGACCCCGCCGACGTCGTGCCGCTCGACTTCGGCGGCGACGACATCGCGCCAGAACGCCGGGTATTCGCTCGCTTCGTAATCGCCGCGGCCGCGGCCGTAGTGTGCGACGGCGAGATAGCGCAGCACGGCGGCCGGCACGAGCGAAGCGACGAACTCGTCGGCCCAGCGCACGCAAGCCTCGTTGCGACCGCGAACGAGGTTGAAGGCACGCGCGAGACCGACACCGCCCGCGGCGCCAACGATGGCGCCGGCGAGCATGCCGGCGCCGAACGTGAGGCCTCCCGACGCGATGTCCGCGGCGAGACCGGTGAGCGCACCGGACACGACGCCGCCGATCACGCCCGCCTTGCGCGCGTCGAGCGGCGCCTCGAGCGTCACGTCGCGCGCAAGTCGCGCCATCACGTCGCCGGCCGCCTCCCCGCGCAAGTGCTGGATCTCGATCAGTTCGTTGGTGCTGGCGCGAATCGCCTCGTCCAGACGCTTGGCGAGGTGCGCCATCGCGGCTTCCTTGTCGGGGTCGACGCGCTCGCCGCGGCGCACGAGCGCAAGTCCCGTGTCGACGAGCGAGCGCCGCCACGTCACCGGCTGCAGCGCCTCCCGGTCGCATGCCGCCTTCGCGATCGGTTCCGCGATCGCGATCATCGACGCGGCAAAGCGGCGATCGCGCTCGGCACGCCATGCGTCGAACACGCGCGCGAAGGCCGGCTGCTTGTCGGCAGCCACGACGCGCGCCACTTCGCGCAGCAACACGCTTTCCTGCACGAAGCAACGCGCGAACGCGTCGAGCGACAGGAGGCTCGTCACGCACGGCCGCGCGACCGCGTCGCGCCAGCGCGCGATCTCGGCCTCCTCGGCCTCCGGTGCGTGCGGCGGACCCGTCTGATTCAACAATACGATGACCGGCTTGCCGATCCATTCGAGAATCTGCAATTCCGCATCGAGGTAGCCGGCATCCGACGGCGCTTCGGCCGCGTTGACCAGATACAGCACGACGTCGGCTTCGTCGCGGACATTGCGCACCGCCTGCTGGGTGAACCAGAACGCGCGATCGCGCCAGCGGTCCCAGGTCGCGGCGAGGAAGCCCACGATCGGTTGATCGACGGCGGCGAGGCGGCGCGCGAGCCGCGCACTGTCGCCGAAGCCCGGCGTATCCCAGAGGTACAGCGTGTCGCCTTGCGCCGTCTCGATCAGCACGAAGCGCTCGGCGCTCGTGGTGACGTGCGCCTCGTCGCGCACGTCGCCGACGTCGCGGCCGAGCAGCGTGCGCGCGAGCGTCGTCTTGCCCGCGTTCGTGTGCGAGACCAGCGACAGCGTGATGCTCCGTGCCGCTTCGCACATGGGACTACGCTCCGCGCTTCGCGCTTCGGGGCTGATTCGCGCTTGGGAGCGGCCCTGCGCGCTCATGCCGCACGCTCCAGGCGGTTGGCGAGCTCGGCATCGGCACGCGTCACGTCGGGCGCGGCAAGCCGAAGGAACAGCGGCTCGACGCCGAACGCCTCGAGCACGCCGCGCCATGCGCGCTCGCGCTCGGCGAGGCGCCGTGCGTCGTCGCCGAACCGCTCGACGAACGGCGACGTGTCGACGATCGCGACCAATGCGCTCGATCCGATCGTTCGCTGCAACGCCTCGACCAGCGCGCCTTGCGCCTCACGCTCGGGTGTCGCCGTCGCGTTGAAGAGCGCGACGACGGCGGCATGCGCGCCGGCGTCGACGCGGCGATGCACGTCTTCGCCGTACGCGATCGTCGGCGCCCATTCGACGTCGACGCCCGCCTCGTGCGTGCGCTCGAGCAGGCGCACCAAGCCTTCGCGACTCGCAGCCGGCACGTCGAAGCTGTACGGGACGACACGCACCGCGAGCCGGCCTTCGCGCCACGCGCGCACGAGCCGCTCGAAGTAAGGCGTGTCGAGCGCGAGCGGAAAGTGGGTGCGAAGCCTTCGCTCGCGCAGCCAGGCGATCGCCGCGAGCACGAGCCGCGGCACGATCACGATCAGCAAAATCGTCGCGGCGTACAGATGAATCCAGCGCGCGGCATTCTCGCCGCCGCCCTGTCCCGCCAATGCCTCCAATTGCGCGGCATCGGGAACGCGAATGCCGGTGAGCCACGCGCCCGGCGCGAGCACGACGCGCAGGATGCGCGCGACGTCGGCCGCATCGAGGAACGTGCTCTGCCAGCTCGCGCGATACTCGAGGGCGATGCCGCGCAGATACAGTCCCGCGATCATGCCGGCGGCGAGCGCGGCGGCGCCCGCGTGCAGCAGGCGCGCGGCGCGCTGTCGCCAAAGCGGCGTCGCGAGAACCGCCCAATCGCCGGCGAAGCGTTGCAGCGCGACCGCGAGTGCCGCGGGCGCGAGCTTCGCGCGCGAAGCGCGTGCGACGTCGCGCAGTCCACGCACGATGGCGCGTCGCAACGGTCCGGGTTCTCCCGCGCGACGCCGCACCGCGACGTGGGCGATCAGCAACGCGTAGACGCCGAGGTTCCACCCGAGCAGCGCGAGCACGGGCGGTGCGAGCAGATTGATCGCGTGCGCCGGTCCCACGTCCGCGCCGACCACGCCGATCACGAACGCGCCGAGCGCCACCATGAGCGCGATCCACGCGCGGCCGGGACGGACCGCGCCGAGCGCCGCGAGGCGCGGGAATCGCCCGCGCAACCGTTCGAGCACGAGGTCCGCGCGCCGCGCGAGAAAGGCGTCCGGCGCCGCGCGCTCGCCGACGATCTCGCCGGTGGTCCGCAACGCCCACGCCCGATCGTCGTCGGTCCACGTCTCGCGCGCGGTGTCCGCGGTCTCGATCGCCCGCACCAGCACGACGTCACGCGCGCTTCGCTCGTCCATCCATCGTCGTCGTCGCCTCCTCCGGCGGATTATCGGCTCGCTGGACGTGCCCGCCGGTAAACCGTATATTCATACGGTATGGATCGCCACAAAACGACGATGAGTACCGACCCGAATCGCGAGGCGCCGCAAAGGGGCCGCGGCGCGACGTTCAATCCGGGGAACCGCTACCGCCACGACGCGCGCGAGACGTACGACGACGGCTGGACCGAAGCCGACGTCGAAGCGCCGGCATTGAAAACGACGGTGACGATCCAGCGCGCGCGCACGATCCTCGCGCACAACGACTCGCCCGACGTTCCGTTCGCGCAGTCGATCAATCCGTACCAGGGCTGCGAACACGGCTGCATCTATTGCTTCGCGCGGCCGACGCATGCGTACCTCGACTTGTCGCCGGGTCTCGATTTCGAAAGTCGCCTTTTCGCGAAACCCGACGCGCCGGCGCTCCTGCGCAAGGCGCTCGCGCGACCGGGCTATCGCTGCGATCCGATCGCGCTCGGAACCAACACCGATCCGTACCAGCCGATCGAGCGCGAATGGAAGGTGACGCGATCGATCCTCGAAGTCCTCGCCGCGCACGAGCATCCGTTCACGATCGTCACCAAGTCGGCGCTCGTCGAGCGCGACATCGACCTGATCGCCCCGATGGCGGCGAAGCGGATGGCGCGCGTCTACCTGTCGATCACCACGCTCGATCGCGAGCTCGCGCGGCGCATGGAGCCGCGCGCGGCGGCGCCGCCACGCAGGCTGCAGGCGATCAAGACGCTGCACGAGGCCGGCATTCCGGTGGGCGTCATGGTCGCGCCGATCATTCCGCAGCTGAACGACCGCGATCTGGAAGCGATTCTCGAGGCGGCCGCGGCGAGCGGCGCGCGAGGCGCGGGCTGGGTGATGCTGCGCCTGCCGCTCGAAGTCGCGCCGCTCTTTCGCGCGTGGCTCGAAGCGCACTACCCGCTACGCGCGGCGCACGTGATGAGCCTCGTGCGGCAGATGCGCGGCGGCCGCGATTACGACAGCACCTTCGGTACGCGAATGCGCGGCAGCGGCGAGTTCGCCGACCTGATCGCGCGCCGCTTCGACGTCGCGTGCAAGCGCTTCGGCTTGAATCGCGACCGCCGCGAGCACGCGGGACTCGACGTGTCGCGGTTTCGCCCGCCCCGCCTCGACGATGCGTCGGGGCAGGGCGAGCTGTTCGCGTGAGACGACGAGAATCAGGGTCGGACACGATTGATCGCGATGACGCGATCGTGTCCGACCCTGGTTTTCGATCGATTACTTGAACCGATACGTCGCGCTCGCGTAGACGAAGCGCGCGCGCGGATCGTAGTACGACGGATCGAATCCCGAGATGAACGAGGTGATCTGGTTCGACACGGGCGGATTGCGGTCGAACAGGTTCTTCACGCCGAGCGTCAGCCGCCAGTTCTTGAAGCCGGTGTAGCTTGCCTGCAGGTCCCAGAGGCTGAGCGCGCCGACGGTGCGCCGTTCACTGGGTACCTGCGCGAAGAACGCGTCGACGAACTGCTGGTCGGTGTACGACGTCTGGTACGTCTGCGCGAGCGTCGCCGTCCACGGGCCTTGCTCCCACGTGAGCGAGGCGTAATGCTTCCAGCGCGGCACCACGCCGGTGGTGGCGGTGTTCCCGAGCGCGGTGCCCACGGTGCCGCTGAACGTGCCGTCCGGGTTTTGCACGTCGTACGTCGCGTAGTAGGTGCCGGCGAGCCCGAACGTCAATCGTCCCCACGACATCAGCGGCGCGCGATAGCGCAGGTCGACGTCGAGGCCCTGGATGTGGATCGAGCCGAGGTTGAGGAACGTCTGGTCGATTTGAATGATGCGGCCCGGCAGGTCCGGGAAGTTCGGGTCCACGGGACCGCGCCTCACCAGGAAGCCGTACTGGTCGAGATTGCCGAGTATCGCCCCCGGTGACACGCCCGCCACGATCGCATTGCGCAAGTTGATCTTGAAATAGTCGACCGAGAACGTCGCTCCGGCGATCGGCTCGAGCACGATGCCGAGCGACGTCTGCTCCGACTTCTCGGGTCCGAGGCTCGAGTTGCCGCCGTTCAGCGTGCCGAATTGCGTCGTGCAGTCGACGCCGATCGCGCCGGTGACGGGACAGCGGATCGGGTCCGAGAGCCCGGACGGTGTCAGGCCCCCGAATTTCGGCGCGAAGAGGTTGTAGAGCGTCGGCGCGAGGAAACCGGTGCCGTACGCGGCGCGCAGCAGAAGCGTTCGCGTCGGCTGCCAGCGCAGGCTGAACTTCGGATTCGTCGTGCCGCCGAAATCGCTGTAATTGTCGTAGCGGACCGCGACGTCACCCTCGAGCGTCTTGACGATCGGCACGACGAACTCGCCGAACGCCGCCCATTGCCGGCGGTCCTGCGCGCCCGACGACTTGAGCGCACCCGAAAAGCCCGTGATGCTGCCCGCCTGCAGCTCCGGCGCCACCGTCTGCTCGAACTCCTCCTTCCGCGCCTCCACGCCGAAGGCGGCGCTGAGCATGCCTGCGGGCAACTGGTAGACATCGCCCGTCGTCTTGAGCTGCACGCCGTAGTTCTTCGACGTGCCGTTGAACGCGTCTCCGGTGAAAGCGGCCGAGCGCTCGAGTGCGATGACGTCCGGCGTGTTGGGCCCGAAGAAATTCACCTGGGCGCTGTTGAGGATGGGCAGCAGCTTCGTCAAGTCCTGAAAGCCGCCGTTGATGCGCTGCCTCGTCTTGCCCTCCGCATAGAAGAGCGAGCCATCCCAATCCCAGTCGTGCCACGTTCCTTTCAGACCGCCGATCAATTCCCAGTTCTCGTTCGTGTCGGTCGTGTCGCGGAAACCGTTGTCGACGGTCCGGTACCACACGTCGAGCGGCTCGCCGTCGATGCCCGCAGCCGCCGCGACGTCGTGCGGATAGAAGGGGCTCCCGGGCTGCAGCGTGATCGCCTGCGGAATGTCGCTGTTGGGACCGTAGTTCAGCAGGCTCGACACGGGCCCGGGCTGAATCACGAGGTGCGACTCGTCGTGCGAGTAGAGCGCGGTCGCGTAGGCCTTCCAGTCGGCATTGATCTTGAATTGCGCGTTGCCGAACACGTTCCACGTCTTCTGGTGGGGAATCATGTTGACGCCGGGCACCGCGGCCGTGTCGTACGCGCAATCGCCGAAGTCGGCGATGAAAAGGCTCGGTGCGCAAAGTGCCGGCGTGTCGGCGATCACCGGCTTTCCGCTCGCGTTGTTGACGGTCGCGAAGATCGCCGAGCCCACGACGTGGCCCGGGGCGGTGAACGGCGAAATGCCGACGAGACCGATCTCCGGCCGGTACGACGACCTCGAGAAATCGCGATCGACCTGATCGAGCGATTTCTGCTCGTTGTATTGCGTCGACAGCACGACGTTCCAGCGATCCTTGTCGAGGTCGCCGAAGCCGATGGTCGCGCTCGCCTGCCACTGGTCGCCGCCACCTCCGCGCGTCGGCGCGCCGTAGAACGCGGTTGCCTCCGCGCCCTTGTAATCGCTGCGCGTGATGAAGTTGATGACGCCGCCGATCGCATCGGAGCCGTAGATTGCGGACGCGCCGTCCTTGAGGATCTCGACGCGGTCGATCGCCTGGAACGGAATCGCGGCGAGGTTCACGCCCTGCACGCCCGGAAGCTCGCCGGCGAAACTGTCGATGCGATGGCCGTTGAGGAGCACCAGCGTGCGTCCCCCGCCCAAGCCGCGCAGCGACGCGGTCTGTGCGGAGAACGTGACGGCGCCCACCGAATTGGCGATGGTCACCGCATTCAGGCTGTTGTTGGCCGAGATCTGCTGCAGCAGCTCCATCGCGGTCGTGGCGCCGGAACGCTCGATGTCGCGGCGGGTGATCGTCGTGACGGGAAGCGCGCCCTCGTTCTCGACGCGCTTGATATTCGAGCCGGTGACCTCGATCCGGATGTCGGGCTGCGCGGGCGGGGCCGTGGCAGCTGCTGCGTCGGGGGCCGCGGGTTGCGCGCCCGCAGACGCGGACGCCAACAGCATTTCGAGCGCCGGCAAGACGAGCACGGTCGCACGGTGTCCTGAAGAAAATCGCATCGATCCTCCCCGTGGTCCACGATGGCGCCGATGCGCGGCGGCGCCTCCGCTCCCGCGCGTGCCCAACCGGGCGGGGAAGCGATCGTACCCGATCCGTGCGTTTCGTGCGCTGGATTGCGACTCGGCGCCCGCGGCTGCGGCAACGGCTGTGGTGAAATAGGCCGTTCGCATGGGAGGATTGCCGTGACCGCAGGAAGACATCTGGCCGTTTGGATCGCGTCGATCGTGTTCTTCATTCTCGGCGCGATCTGGTACAGCGTGATGCAGGCGCCGTGGCTGGCGGGCATCGGCAAGTCGACGAGCGAGATCGCGGCCGCGCACGGCACATCGCCGATGCCCTACGTCGTCGGCTTCCTCGCGATCCTCGTCATGTGCTACACGCTCGCGTGGCTGATGCAGCGGCTGCACGCTGCGTCGCTGCTCGCCGGACTCCGCCTCGGCGCGATCGTGGCGATCGGCTTCATCGCCGCAACGCTCGCGCTGAATTACGGCTTCGAGGCGCGCTCGGTGACGCTTTGGGTCATCAACTCGGTGTACGTCGTCGTCGGCCTCGCGCTCGCCGGCGCGATCATCGGCGGCTGGAAGCGCGCACCGAAGCGTGACGAAATGCTCGACGCGACGAAGTGACGCACCTACCGGGAGGCACGCGCGAGCAGCATGCGCGGGGCGAATCCGGTGACGAGCGCCGTCCCGACGACGACGATCGATGCGCCCGCCAACGTGTGCACGCCGACGGGCTCGTGCAGGAAAAGCGTGCCCCATAGAACGCCGAACACCGGAATGAGAAACGTGACGGTGAGCGCGGATGCGGGGCCGAGATCGGCGATCAACCGGAAGTACAGCAGGTAGGCGACGCCACTGCACAATACGCCGAGCGCCGCGACCGACGCCACGACGAGCGGACCGGACGCGGCATTCGCCGGGAAGAACGGAACGAGCGGCACGAGGATGAAGCTCGCCGACGCCATGCTGCCGAGCGCGTTGGCGAACGGATCGACGCCGGGAGCCGACTTCGCGTAGATCGACGCCACGCCGTACGACACCGAGCCGCCGAGACCCGCCAGCAGCGCGACGACGGCGCCGGGCTCGACCATCATCGCATCGAAGCTCGCGAGCACGGTGACGCCAGCGATGCCGAGCAGCAAGCCGAGCACGACGCGCGGCGCTGGAAGCGCGCGCGCACGCAACGCCACGATCGCCGCCGCGAAGATCGGTGCCGTCGCGTTGAGGATCGAGAGCAGCGACGCCGACAGCGTCTGCGCCGCGAACGCGAAGAGCAGGAACGGAAGTGCCGAGTTGCACGCGCCGAGGATGAGGTAGTGACGCCAATGCGTGCGGGCTTGCAGTCCGCGCCGCCAGAGCCACGCGAGACCGGCGAGGAAGGCCGCCGCCAGCACGACGCGCCACGCGATGAGCCGTACCGGACCGAGCACGGGCGCCGCAATGCGCATGAACAGGAACGAGCCGCCCCAAATGGCGGCGAGCGCGAGCAGGCGCGTGACGCTGGCGGCGGACATGCGTCGAGTATCGCCGCATGCGCGGCGCGCGCAACCCCGAATCTTGCGCAAATCGATCGGAGTCGGAGCTGACCCCAATCGGTGCGCGATGGTCAAACGCCGAGGTAGCGCTGCAAGAGCTCCGGCCGCGCCTTGAGCTCGTCGGCCGGGCCTTCGTGCGCGATGTGACCGTTGTTGATGATGTACACGCGCTGCGCGAGCGCGAGCGTCGCCGCGAGGTTCTGCTCGACCAGCACGATCGTCTGCCCGGCGGCCGCGAGATCGCGGCACGCCGCCATCAACGCCTGCACGATGACCGGCGCGAGTCCTTCGAACGGCTCGTCGAGCAGGACGATCTTCGGATCGCGGATCAGCGCGCGGGCGATGGCGAGCATCTGCTGCTCACCACCGGAAAGATCGGTGCCGCGGCTGCCACGGCGCGCGCGCAGCCGCGGAAACATCTCGTAGATCCGGTCGATCGGCCACTTGCTCTGCGCGGTCAGCCCTGCGAGCACGAGATTCTCCTCGACGTCGAGGCTGCCGAAGATGCGCCGATCCTCGTGGACGAGTTGCATGCCCGCCTTCGCGATCGCGTGGCTCTTCCTGCCCGCGACGTCGACGCCGTCGAGGCGCACCGAGCCGGTACGCGGCGTGACGACGCCCATCAGGCTTTTCAGCGTCGTGCTCTTGCCGGCGCCGTTGCGGCCGAGCAGCGCGACGACCTCGTTCTTCTCGACGCGCAGCGAGACGTCGAAGAGGATGTGCGAATCGCCGTAATAGCTGTTGAGGTTGCTGACTTCGAGGAGGCTCACTGGACGACCCTCCGCGCATCGCGCCGCGACGTCATACCGGCGCCTCCTGGATCACGCCGTGCACGCCACCGAGATACGCCTCCTGCACCTTGGCATTGCGCTTGATCTCGTCGGGCGTCCCCTCCACGAGGATGCGCCCTTCCTGCAGCACCGTGATGCGCTCGGCGAGCTCGAAGAGCGCATCCATGTCGTGATCGATGACGATCATCGTGCGGCCCTGCGCGATGGACTTCAGCAGCTTCACGGTCTCGACCCGCTCCGACGGGCTCATGCCCGCCAGCGGCTCGTCGAGGAGAAGAAGCGTCGGCGACGACGCGAGCGCCAATCCGACTTCGAGACGCCGCTTCTCGCCGTAGGCGAGCTGCGCGACGGGGGTGTCGCGGCGCGCGGTCAGGTTGACGAGCTCGAGCGTGTGCGCGACCTGCTCGACGAGGCCCGGAATGCGGTTCACCTTGCGCAGCAGGTCGAGCTTGAACTTGCCGCGCAGCGCCGCGAGCGCTGCGATCGTGACGTTCTCGCGTACGGTCAACCGATTGAAGAGCTGGTTCACCTGGTAGCTCTTGGTGAGCCCGAGCTGGCACACGTCGGTGATGCTCATGCCGGTGATGTTGCGTCCCTGGAACGTGATCGTGCCCGACGTCGGCGGCACCTCACAGGTGAGCATCTTGAAGAACGTCGTCTTGCCGGCGCCGTTCGGGCCGATGATCCCGCGAAGCTCGCCGCGATCGAGGGTGAAATCGATGTCGGCGTTCGCGATGACGCCGCCGTAATGCTTCGAGAGCCCCACGGCTTTCAGGATGGGCCCCTCGTACGTGGCGGCGTTGCGTCGTAGCGTGAACGTGGATCGGCCGACTGCATGCGCCTCGCCTTTGGCCGCGTCGGACTGTATGACGGGGACATCGCCTTCGCCGCCGCTCCTGCGGCGCAGGAAATGCAGAAGATCGC
>DASTIY010000369.1:0-14386 GCA_035717085.1 Casimicrobiaceae bacterium
GTTGCGAAGCATGCGTCGCGACGCGTCTCGAGTACGTTGCGCGGCCGCGCGATCGGTATTTCATGACGCGCCCGAATGCCGGCTCTCGGTCCCTGCGATAGAACGTACACGACGTCGGAAACGCTGATCGCCTCCTCCAGATCATGTGTGACGAGCAACACCGTCATGTGCTCCTGCTCGACCCACCCGAGGAGCTCCTGCGTGATGCGCGTCCGAACGATCGCATCGAGCGACGCGAACGGCTCGTCCATGAGAAGAAGTTTCGGTTTGAGCGCAAGAACCTGCGCGATCGCCACACGCTTGCGCTGGCCCCCGGATAGCTGGCGCGGGTAGCGATCGCCAAAGGCCTCGAGTCCGAGGCGCGCGAGCCAGTGCTCCGCCATTTGCTCGGCGTCCCTGACTGCGCTGCCGCGAATGCGTAATCCGAGGGCGACATTCTGCCGCGCGGTTCGCCACGGAAGGAGCGCGTCGTCCTGGAAGAGGAAGCCGACATCGTTCGGCGGAACGTCGAGGTCGACATGGCCGGAGATCGGCGTCAGCAAGTGGGTTACTGCGCGCAATACGCTGGTCTTGCCGGACCCCGATGGGCCGATGAGGCTCGCGAATTCGCCTGTCTTGACCTCGAGATCGATGCCTTCGAGGACAGGTTCCGCTCCGTACCCGACACTGAGATTCCGGACGCGGAGCACCTGGGGATCTTCAGGGGTGGCTCGAAACGCGAGCGTTACGACTGCGCCCGCTCGCCGGGATGCCCCTAACCGGCGAGGACGGCCGTATCCAGCAGCGTCTTGAGATTCACCTGCTGCGGTTTCACCACGTTGGCGGCTTCTTCCGCCTTGACGACGCGCTCGGCCGCCTCGACGTCGATCGTCACCTTGTCAGGGTAGAGCGAATTGCGGTAACGCGTGATGATCTGCTTGAGCTGCCCGGTGTCGCCGCCGGCGATGAGCGCCTTGGGCAGTGCGGCGACGATTTCGTCCGGCGAAATCGTCTTCGTGTCGGCGAGGCCTCGCTGCAGCGCGGCCGCGAGCCGACGCATCTCCGGCAAACGCTGATCGCGCTCCTTGGCGCGCACCGCGACACCCATGAACGCGTACGGTCCACCGAGATATTGGCGGGCCTGGTCGATCTCCATGAAATTGACGAGCTCGCGACCGCCCGCTTGAACGGTGAGCGACAACGCCGGCTCCTGCACCATGGCGGCGTCGATTTGTCCGCGCCGCAACGCCTCGAACACATTCGTGCCGATCGCGGCGAACCGAACCTTCTTCGCATCCGCATGCGCCTGTGCCAGCAGAAACAGCAACAGCGCATGATCGGCGTTGCCGAGCGCAGAAATACCGACCGTCTTGCCTTCCAGGTCCTTGACCATCTTGATGGTGTCGCGGTCCTTGGGCGCGACGGCAAGCGCGAACAGCGGCAGCCGGCCGGTCGACGCGAAGCGGCGAATATCGGCCCCGTTGGCGAATGCCTGGAGCGCGACGTCGAAGGACGTTCCGGCATATTCCACGGCACCGCCGACGAGCGCCTGCATCGCGGCATTGCCGCCACGCGTATAGACGAGCTCGAGGTCGAAGCCCTGCTCGGCGAAATGCCCGCGGGCACGCGTGACCTCGTACGGCACCACGCAGAGCAACTGTCCGCAGAAAGCGAGCCGCAGCTTGGTGCCCGCAGCATGGGCGTTCGGGCCGCCCGTGCTGACCGCAACGACGCCGGCCATCCCGAGCAGCCCTTTGAGAGCCGTCCGGCGGTCCCACGTCAAATCCTCCTCGACCTCGGAGGCGACTCCGACGAGTTCCGGGTTGGTCGCTTCGCAGCCGCAGCAGCCCATGATCACCGTGACCGAACGTGGAAACCGATTTGCATGATAGCAACAACGAAGACCGAGCATCGCGGGCCGGGCATTGGACTCGATCGGGCGGGAGGGTCCCGGTTGCTCTTCACGACGCGTAACGCAATCCCTCTGGAACCGCCCAACGGTCGGCGACGCGAAAGCCGCCTTCGATCAACAATGCGAGCACCGCGGCCGGAATCGCACCGGCGAGGAGCATCGCGTGATCGTTCAGCGCGAGACCCGTGACGATACGCTCGCCGTATCCGCCAGCGCCGATGAATGCCGCGATCGTCGCCGTTCCGACGTTGATCACGGCGGAGGTCTTGATGCCCGCCATGATCGTCGGTGCGGCGAGCGGCAATTCGATTCTCCGCAGGATCGTGCCCTCCTGCATGCCGAGCGATCGCGCCGCATCCTTCATGCCACGCGAAACCTGGGTCAGCGCCGCGTGCGTGTTGCGCACGATGGGAAGCAATGCGTAGAGGGCCAGCGCGATGAAGGCGGGTACCACGCCGATGCGTCCCGTCAACGGGATAAGCGCGGCCAGCAGCGCAAGCGAAGGAATGGTCTGAACGATGCCCGTCGCTCCGAGAATCACCCCTGCGCTGGCGCGCTGCCGAGCTGCGACGATGCCGAGCGGGATACCGACGAGGATGCTCGCGGCAAGCGACACGAAGACGAGTGCGAGATGTTCGAGCGTCAGGCGTCCGAAGTCGGCGCCGAACAGCTTGTTCCAGAAGCCGCCTCGGCCGATTGTCTTCGCGGCCGGTGCGCTCGCCGGTGCGCCGGCCGACGTCGAGAACCGGCCAACGAAGCTTGCGGCAATCGAAGCGAAGCTCTTCCCTTCCAACTCGGCCGCGGCGTTCATGCGCCGCATCGTCGCGTCGTCGATCGTGCCTTCGAGCCGCGCGAGCGCCTGCCATGTCTTCGGCAGACGTTGCGGCAGATCGGCGCGGTAAAACAAGACCGCGTCGTAGCGCGGAAAATAATGACGATCGTCGTCGAGAACCACCAGGCCGTACTTGTCGATTTTCGCGTCCGTCGAATAGATGTCGATGACGTCGACCTGACCTTGGGCGATCGCTTCGTACGCGACGCCGTGATCGAGGCCTCGCGGCGTCGCGAACGGCAATTCATAGGTTCGCTTCAACCCCGGCCAGCCGTCGGCCCGCCCGATGAACTCCTGGGAGAGGCCGAGCCGCAGCTCGGGATGCGCCTTCAGATCCGAGAGTCGCCTGATTCCCTTCGTGCGCGCGTCGTCTGCCCGAAGCGCCAGCGCGTACGTATTGTTGAAACCCAGCGGAACACCGACGGCGAGATCGCGCGGTGCAAGCAACGCGTTCAGCTCGGGCAGTGGCGGTACCGCGTCGAGCTTGAGGATTTCCTTGGCGATCGTGCCCGTGTACTCGGGGTAAACGTCGATGCTGCCCGATGTCAGGGCGTTCAGGACGATCGCGGTATTGCCGAGACCCTGTTGATGAACGGCAGCGGTTTCACCCGCCGTCTCCGCCGTCTGCTTGATGATTTCGCCGAGGATGTACGACTCGGTGAAGCGCTTGGAGCCGACGTCGAGTGGCGCCGCCAGCACAGCTGCCGCGCAGCACGCAAACATCGCGATCCCGATCGACGATCCAGCGAACCGTTTCATGAGCCTGTGTTGAAATTGCGTGGCCGCCGAGGCTAACGGTAGCGCGTCTCCATGAGATCGATCTCGCGCACCAGCTTGCGTGACGTCTCGTCGGAAATCTGCGAGTGGCGCGCCATCTCGAATATCTTCTCGCGCTCTGCACGTAGTCCGGCAAGGCGCAGCGTGCGTTCCACCTGCTCGGCCTTGCGCAATTGCTCCGCCTGGACGTCGCCAGCCCCGGCGCCGTCGATACGATTCCGATAGAACGCGATCACACGCGCGGCTGCATTGGCGTAGATGTCGGCCTCGTCGGTCGCATGCGGCAATTCGTGTCGTGCCTTGTCGATCGCGGCGATACCTGCCGTGGACGCTTCGTGGCGTGCACGATCCTCCTCCCGGCGCAGCGTGGATTCGGGAGGCAACGCGAGTCCCTGCAGCAGACGCGGCAGGCCGACACTGGCGAATATCAACGACAACAGGATCACCGAGGCCGCGAGGAAGATCGTGAGCTCGCGCGCGGGGAACGGCGCTCCGTTCGCCAGGAACAGCGGCAGCGTCATGACACCGGCCATCGTGATCGCGCCACGCACACCCGCGAGCGATGTCGCCGCGACAAGGCGCCAGTGTGGTTTGCTCGACACATGGCCGCGTCGCCGGGCGATGGCGGCACTCGCCTGCAGCGAAGTCCAGACCCACACGAATCGCAGCAATGCGAGCCCCAGGCTGATCGCGAGCGCATAAACGGCGAGCCACCACGCACCGCGGTGGCCGCTTTGCTCGACCGAAGCCGCCGCTCCCCGCAGGATCGCAGGCAGCTGCTCGCCCAGCAGCACGAACATGATGCCGTTGAGCGCGAACTGCATCGTGTCCCAGACCACGGCACGCCGAACGCGCGTGGTGGCGAGCGCGCGACCGTTCAACTCGACATGACTCATCGTGATCCCGGCGGCCACCGCGGCAAGGATTCCCGACGCGTCGACGGCTTCGGCGAGCAGATAAGCGCCGAACGGGATCAGAAGGCTGACCAGGATCGGCGAGCCCGCTTCCTCGCCGAATTGTCGCGACAACCACGCCTGTGCATAAGTCACCGCCAGCGTGAAGCCCGTGCCGATGCCAACGCCGGCCGTCGCCACCCAGACGAACGTCAGCGACGCCGACGCGAGCGAGAAGGCGCCCGTCATCGCCGCCGCTACGGCGAAGCGAAAACAGACGAGGCCCGACGCGTCGTTGAGCAGGGACTCGCCCTCGAGAATGTTCATCAGCCGCCTGGGAATCGGCACGCGTGCCGCAATGGACGATACCGCGACCGGATCGGTCGGGGAAACGATCGCCGCCAGCGCGAAGGCGACCGCCATCGGCATCGCCGGTATCAGCCAGTGGATGAGAAAGCCGACGCCGATGACCGTGAACACCACGAGGCCCAGCGCCATCTGCAGGATCACGTTCCTGTCGCGCACGAGGCCGTCCTTGGGGATGCGCCAGCCGTCGAGAAACAGCAGCGGCGGCAGGAACAGCAGGAAAAAGATGTCCGGGTCGAGCGTCACGCCGTGGTTGAACACGCCGGCGATGACGGCGCCCATCGCGATCTGCATCAACGGCATCGGCAACGCCACCGGCACCATGCGCGCGAGGTAACCGCTCGCGACCACCGCGAGCAACATCGTCAGGACGATCTCGATCGAATACATCGGCGCTTCCGTGTTCGTCACGGCGGCGGCGATCAGCGACGACCTTGTTCGATCGCGGCCGCCGCGCTCTTCTATTCGGACCGCCTCGACAGTCCTATTTGCTCGCCGCGCTCGCCATCACGGGCGTGAGGGTGCTTCTGAATGGTTCGGGCGTGTAGCGGACGATGCTTTATACATCATGCGTGCCGCGACACGGGCCGGCGCCGACACGGCCTTCCGAGCCCATCGCTCCCAACGCGCGCTGTCGTGCCGGTCGCCTGCTTCGGCTCGCGGTCGTTCAGCTCGGCGGAAACCAGGGCCGCGCGATGTCGCCTTCGGCATCGGCAGGAAGAATCGACGTTTCCCGGACGATCATCGTCTCGTTGGATACGCTTTGGATGCCCGGCACGCGGCCGACGGCATCGGCCGCACGCCACGACTCGGCTTCGGAGCGAAGGTTGCCGGTCAGGATGCCCACCGCATCTTGAACTCGAACTTCGATTTTTTCCGCATCGACACCAAGCTCGCGCGCGAGCTCCACTCGAGCGTCATGCTGCAGTTCGCTGTCTGACTTCATTGCCGGCTCCTTCGAGAATGACTGCACTGCACCGATGCGTTGTCCCCGATGCGCGGCCCGTCGATGTCACTTTCCGAGCGTCAGCTTGCCGCAGGCGATCGGCAGCGTAGCCTGGGCGGGCACGCCGGGCAGAGAGGCAACGGTTTTGGGGAGCGACGAAGCCGAGTCGACGCCATGGACGAAAATGACGCGCTTGGCGAGGTCGGGCGCCGCGCCGTCGAAGTCTCCCGCCATTTTCTGCATCAGCGTGCGAAGCGATAGCTGCTGCTTGTAGGTGATCCGGCCGTCCTTCGAAGCCGTCGGGTAAGAGTCGCTTGCGATGGTCAGATCGGCAGGCGCCGCGTTCAGCGGAATCATCGTGACGCCCGCAGCCGGCTCGGTTTCGGCGAGGTCGATGATGCCATCGTGGTTAGTGTCGGCGCCGGCGCCGGGACAGGTCGAGTTCTTGCCGCTGACATAGCCATGCAAATGCGCCATGTGCATGATGCCGGGCGGTACGTCTCGCGCGTCGAGATCGATCGTGACGGTATCGCCCGAAACGGTCAGTCGCAGATCACCCTCCGCGTGGCGTCCGGCCACCTTGCTGTTGAGCGGTGACAGCGTGGCGATGTAGGTTTGATCCGCGTGCGCCGGCTGCGCGAACAAGCCCGCCAATCCAACGATCAGCGGCGCTGCTGCCGCCGACACGAAACTCCGCGTCGTTTCCATCCCTGTCTCCTCGGGTCGTCAATGCGAACCGATGCGCCGTGCGCGGATCGATTCTCGAGCGCGTATTCGATCCGCGCCGTGCCGGTCACGCGCTTCAACGCTTACTTCCCGGCCGTCGCCGCACGCGCTCTTACCATCCCCTTTTCCATGATCAGCGCGATCGCCGGAAAGTCCTGCTGCGCGGCCGTCGGCACGGGCTTCCATTGCCGGTCCGGCGCGTAGCCGAACGCGCGCGTCCCCGGTCCCGCCCCCGGCTCACCGACGCATGCGCGCGCTTCGCACGCCGTCGGTATGCAGTCTCCCTTTGGCGGCGCCGATTGGCCATCGGGGTTCCCTGACACTTCCTGTCAGGCTTTCGAGATCGGTTCAACGCTGCGGCGCAGTGGGCGCCGTGATCCATGATGATCTTCGACGATCGCCTGCATCACTTCCTTTTGGCGTCGGATCAACGTACGCGTGTCCACCTGCACACCTGGACAGGCGGCTTCGGCAACGTCACCTACCATAACGGGGGGGCGAGCCTGAACGGCGTCCATCATCAGCGGAGCGCACCAAGCGTAACCGGACAATGCAGTACTTCACACGCGCGACGTTTCGGCGCGCGCAGGATTCTTGAGCATGCCCGAGCTTCCCGAAGTGGAGACGGTCCGGCGCGGGCTTCAGCCGGCGCTCGAAGGGGCGACGATCGAGCGGCTCGAGCTTCGTCGGGACGATCTGCGCGTCCCGTTCTCGCGTCATTTCGCTGCCCGCGTGAAGGGGCGCCGGATCACGGCGCTCCGCCGCCGCGCCAAATATCTGCTGGCCGAACTCGACGACGGGACGATGCTGTTGATGCATCTCGGCATGTCCGGCTCATTTCGAATCGAGACGGAGGGTGCGAAGGACGCCAAGCCGGTCGCCGACGACGCCGTCTACTACAAGCGCGGAAAGCTCGAAGCGCACGACCACGTGGTGTTCCATTTGAAAGGCGGCACGCGCGTCGTCTACAACGACCCCCGCCGCTTCGGCTGCATGCTCCTGATCCGGCGGAACGATCTCGATGCACATCCGATGCTCGCCGACCTCGGCTTCGAGCCCACCGGCAACGAGCTGTCGGCGCAGGCGCTGGCGCCGCGCTTCGCCAAGCGTGCCGCACCGCTCAAGGCCATCCTTTCGGATCAGCACGTCATCGCCGGCCTCGGCAACATTTATGTGTGCGAGGCGCTTTGGCGCGCACGGCTCTCGCCGAAGCGCGCAGCCGGAACGTTGGTGCGTGCCGACGGAACGCCCACACAGCGCCTGGTCAGGCTGGTCGAGGCCGTCCGCACGGTGATCGCCGACGCCGTGGAGGCGGGCGGCTCGTCGCTTCGCGACTACGTTCAGGCAAATGGCGAGCTCGGCCTTTTTCAGCACCAATTTTCCGTCTACGACCGCGAAGGGAAAAGGTGCCCGCGCGGCGACGGGACGATAAGACGCATCGTGCAGTCAGGCCGCTCGACGTTCTATTGCCCGGCGTGCCAGCGCTGAGCCGTTCGCGTCAACCGGGACGGCGAATCCCCTACGTCGTGATCGAGCTCGCGCGGCGATCGCGGGTGAGCCAGTGACGACCCGGTCGCCGGACCGTCAGCGTAAACGGGACGACGTCAACCAGCCCCTCCGGCGTCCGCTGGTGTTCGCCATCGTCGCCCTGGCGCTGCTGATGATGTCGGTGGATTCCACGATTGTCGCGACGGCGTTGCACGCGCTGCAGCACGGACTCGGAACGTCGATCAACTGGGCCGCGTGGACGCTCACGGCATACTCGTTCGGTTTCGTGGTGATGCTGCCGATCAGCGGCAGGCTCAGCGGGCGATACGGCCATCGCCGAGTGTTTCTCTGCTCGGTCGTCGCGTTCACGGCGGCGTCGCTGTGTTGCGGCCTGGTCGACGACATCTTCGCACTCATCGCGTTACGCGCGGTGCAGGCCGCCGGCGGAGCAGGCTTCACACCCTCGGCGACGGGGATCATCGTCGATCATTTCGGCGATGAACGCGATCGCGCGGTCAGCCTGTTCGGCAGCATCTTCCCGATCGGCGCGATGATCGGACCCCTAATCGGTGGATTGTTCGTGTCGTATTGGAGCTGGCGGGGCGTGTTCTTCGTCAACGTGCCGATCGGCGTCGCAGTCATCGTGCTCGCGATGCGATACGTTCCGCACGACCGGCCACCGGCAGACACGTCCCGCTTACGGAGGGACCCGGCCGGCATGGTGCTGCTCGCGGCCGCACTTCTTGCGGGCATGCTCGCCATCAGCTACCTGGGCGAGGAGAACGCGAGGATCTGGTCGCCCGCATTCGTGGTACCGTTGGTCATCGCGATCGTCGCCGCGTGGTGGTTCTTCCACCACGTCAACCGCTCGCCTCACCCGTTCATCGCACCGCGCCTGATCCACGGGCCGGGCTTCGGCGCGGTCAACGTCGTCAATGCGATTTACGGCGGTATCACGCTGGGACTGGTGGTGCTCATTCCGCTCTACGCCATCAACCGCTACCACATGGATGCGCTTGGCTCCGGCACGCTGTTGATCGCGCAGGGGGCAGCCGCCATCGCGTTGTCCGTCATCGGCACCCTGGTGCTCCGTCGCACCGGCTACCGAATGCCGCTGTACATTGGCGGCGCAACGATCGCAGTCGGCATGCTGCTGCTGGCGTTACGCCCGGGCGGCACGATCCCGCCGTACGTCTGGTTGGCCGGTTCCGCCCTTCTGGTCGGTGCAGGCGCCGGGGCCATCAACCCGGCCAGTCGCAACGCCGGCCTGCAGCTGGCCCCTCGGCAATCGTCGACCCTTGCGGCGTTGCGCTCCGCATCGCTTCAGGTCGGATCGATCACGACGGTCTCGATCGTGACCGCGATCCTCGCCGGTTCCGATGATCCCGGTCGCGCGCAAGCCTGGGTCTTCGTCGCCGCGGGGCTGCTGCTCGTCGCGGCCCTGCCGCTGATCCGCCGCGTACCGGAGCAACACGGCGCGTGGTAATCGAATCTTACGACCCGTCGCCCTGCAACGTCACGATGATCCGCGTTCCGTGTCCAACCGCAGAATCGATCGTCAACTCTGCGCCTACCGCCGCGGCGCGCTCGCGCATGATCATCAGTCCCCAGCCATGATCGCTGGAAGGTCGAGGACGAGCCGACGAATCGAATCCGCGACCGTCATCGGCAATGGTGAGTCGCGTGGCGTGCGAAGCGGTGTCGAGCGAGATCGTCACTTTTTCAGCCTGCGCATATTTGGCGACGTTGGCGAGCGCCTCCTGCGCAATGCGGAAGAGCAGGTCTTCCGTGGTCAGCGGCAGGCGCCGGGCCACGCCTTGCTCCGACACGGTCGTTGCGACACCGGTGTGATTGGCGAACTGCTTGGCGTACCAGCGCAGCGCCGGCCCCAGGCCGTAATCATCCAATACCGGGGGTCGCAACTCGGTCATCACCCCGCGGATGCTCTCGATGGTCTCCTCGACCAGCTTAAGCGAATCCTGCAGACGCGAATCGACCTGCGGGTTCGTCGTCGATCCGCTCTGCAAGATGTTCAGGTTGATGTTCAGCGCAGTGAGCTTCTGTCCGACGAGATCGTGCAACTGGTTGGCCAACGCTCGCCGCGCGGCTTCTTGCACCGAGACCAGCCTGCGCGAGAGCGCACGTAATTCGTCGGCGTATCGTCGTAGCTCCTGTTCCGCCCATTTTTCCCGGGTGATGTCGCGCAGATATGCGGTAAAGGTGACCTCATTCTCCAAGGGAACGGGGATGATGGTGAGCTCCGCCGGGAATTGCGCGCCGTCGCTCCTCATCGCAACGACCTCCACGCGCCTGCCCAACATCGACGTCTCGCCTGTCGCCAGGTAGCGCTCCAATCCCCGACGATGGGCGCTGCGCATCGCCGGCGGAATGATCATCGCGGCCACGTCGTTTCCGACCGCTTGCTCGCGCGTGTAGCCGAAGGTCTTCTCCGCCGCAGGGTTGAACTCGACGATCACGCCGCGACTGTCGATCGACACGATGCAATCCAACGCCGCGCGCAGGTTCGCGGTGCTGCGCAATTTGCTTTCGCGCAGCTCGTTTTCGAGCTTCCTGCGTGCGCTGATGTCGAAAACGCTGGCCCGGCTATGAATGAAACGGCCGTCGGTGTCGTAGATTGCGATGGCGGTGACCGATACCGGAAAGACACTGCCATCCTTCCGCCGCATCTCGTATTCGAGATCGCTCAATCGACTGCGCCCCTGGAGCCGCGTGAAGTTCTTTCGGAACCAGTCATGATATTGGGGAGGCAGGATATCGGTGAACGGCATTCGGCCCACGACTTCATCACGCGTGTATCCGAGCCATCCGAGCTCGGTGTCGTTGATCCCAACGATCAAGCCCGCGCTATCGATCGAATGGAAGCCGCATGGAGAATGGTCGTAGAGCTCGTGCAGCTCGTTCGCCAGTTGTCGTACCTTGTCGGCGAGCGCGGCACTTTCAGTGTCGTCGGCAAATGTCGCCGCCGGACGCGGCGCACGGTAGCGGGCACGTGCAACCACCGGCATCGACGAGGATCGACGAGCCGCTTCCTCGGCAGACCGATTGTTTGGAATTTCGACTCCGTGCGGAATCGACACGATCGAAGCCTCCTGCGCGCGTCGTTGATCCGTACGTCTTCGCAGACGGTATCCTTGAGCGCCAGCGGACATTATGCGCTTCCGAAGCATCGCCTTCGGCGACGAGCCGATCTCGCATAAGTTAGTTGCGGTGCGAGCCCGCCGCTGTGGCGGGTCGGCTGCGCTACCGCGACGCCGGCCGACTCATGGCGTGCGTCGAAACCGGTTGCATCATCGGATGCGCTCGTAGCGCAGCATCAGCATGTCGCCTGCCGTAATCGCATGCCGAAGCCGCATCGGGCGTGGTGTCAGCGGAGCGCCGGCCGTGATGCGTCCGGCATCGCCGTTCTCCACGACAGGGCTGAGCGTCAAACATAGTTCATCGATACAGTCCGCTTCGATCAACGTGCCCAACAGATGCGGACCGCCCTCGCACAGCACCTGCCGAAGTCCGCGCAGCGCGAGCGCGGCAAGCATCGTGCGCGGTTCGATGGCGCTGGTTCCACATAGCACCACGTCCGCCGTACGCGACAGCCGTTGCCGCTGCTCGAGACTCGAATGCTCGTGCGTGAACACGATCGCGCGCGCCGGCGCCTTCGCAAGGGCCGGCATCTCCGGGGCGAGGTGGAGCCGGCTCGATACGACCGCGAGCGTCGGTTGCGCGGCGAGTCCATGCTCGAGTCGCCATGCGACTGCTGCGTCCTCGAGCCGCAGCTCTTCGTAGCCTTCGGTTCGGAGCGTTCCGGCGCCGACCAGAAGCACGTCGCACATCATGCGCAACAGGTCGAAGACTCTCTTGTCGTCCGCGTTGTTCAACCCGCGGGTACGTCCCTCGTGAGTCGCGGCGCCATCGATGCTGGCGATGAAGTTGGCGCGGACGCGCTGGACGGCGCGCTCCGCAATCGCGTAACGGGCGAGCAACGCCTCGTCGGCGAATCGCATCGCTCTACTCCGCGTTGTGCCGCACGAATGCCGGCTCGCGAAAGCCGAGTATCGCCTCGGTCAATCGAACGGCAGCGACCGTCGGCGCAACGTCGTGCGCGCGGATGATCCGCGCGCCTTGCAGGATGCATGCGACGGCCGCAGCGAGGCTGCCTTCGAGCCGCTCACCTTGCGGTCTGTCGATGGTCTCGCCGATGAAGTCCTTGTTCGAGACCGACACCAGCACCGGAAGCCCGATCGCCGCGATTTCATCGAGCCGGCGCACGAGATCGAGCGAATGCCGGGTGTTCTTGTTGAGGTCGAACCCCGGATCGACGACGATGCGCTCGACGGGAACGCCACAATCGAGCGCTCGGTCGAGACGCGCGCGCAGAAAGTCCGCCACGTCGTTCACGACGTCGTCATAGCGGGGACGGGCCATCGCCGTCCGCGGCGCGGAAATGCTGTGCGTGATGACGAGGGTCGCTGCACTGTCGGCGACGACCTTCGCCATGGCGACATCGCGCAAACCGCTTGTGTCGTTGATGACGTGCGCACCGGCGCTGATGCTCCGCAGCGCGACGTCGGATCGAAACGTATCGACCGAGATGACGACCCCCGCCTCGCTTCGCAGCGCTTCGATCACCGGAACGACGCGATCGATCTCCTGCTCGGCCGACACGTCCGGGCCCGGTGCGAACGGCACGCCACCGATATCGATCCAATCGGCGCCAGCGGCGACCGCGGCATGAGCGGCTGCAACGGCCTGTTCGAGACCGAACGTTCTGCCCTTGTCGTAGAACGAGTCGGGCGTCCGGTTGACGATGGCCATCACCGCAACCTGTCTGGAAAAATCGAACGTGCGCGTTCCCAGCGCCCTCCTGGGCTGGATCAGCGGCGGCGCAGCGAATGGCGCGGGTCGTACGGGCGCATTTGCAGCGGAATCTCTCATTCCGGCTCGATCCATGTCATGTTGGTGTTTTCCCGATCGGCACCCAGGCGGGCAATGTAACGCCGAACCACTTCACCGGGTAGCCGCTGAACACAAACCCGAACTACCTCGCGATCGGCATCGCGAACAGTGCGGCGTACGACGTGACGTGCGTGCAGCGCACCAGCATTTGCTGCCACGCCGGCCGCTTGCCGGGCGTCGGCGGTCGCAACGGCCATGCAAGGCGACCCTCGTGGCTTGCTATTCCGACGCCGCCTGGTAGATCAGTTTCAGAACATGCAACTCGCGGGTAGTACCGTCGGGGAACGGCCAGAAGATCGAGTGACCCACCGCAACTCCCAACAACGCCATACCGACCGTCGACAACACCGAAACTTTTCCCGCGGATGCGTTCGCATCGCTCGGGAACACGATCGTCACGTCGCGAATTTCTCCGGTGCTCCTATCCTCGAATCGCACTCTCGAATTCATCGTGACCACGTCAGGAGGCATGCGGCGCGGCTCGACCACGACCGCGGTCTCGAGCTCTGCCGCTAACTGCGCGTGGCCCCTTAAAACGTGGAGGCGCGAAAAATCATCTTCTGAAAGGGTGATCGGATGTTTGCGTGACACGATGGCGCTCCTATCGATACTGCACGAAGTCGGCGCAGCGACACGAAGACCTGCACGCGGCTGCCCGGCGACGACCAGGTCATTCCCGTCCACGGTCACGGGTTTCGCGTGGCGTCCATACACCGTGTCGAAACGAAGCAGATAGGCGATTTTCGACCTTGGTCACCTCGTCCTCATCAGGACCGATGCCGAGCGTAGTCGGCATCGCGGGGCGGGACCATCGGGAATATTTGACGATCCCGGTAGGGTGAACTCGATCCGTGTTTGACAAGCCCCGTCTTCGTGATCGTCAACGCCGGCAAGCCGGCCGATTACGACATCGCCATCGCCGGCCGCGCCGCCGTCAGACGCGACTGAGCCAGCGGAGGATCGGGCGGTGAACGCTGCGGATGCATCTGCGCAGCGTTTCCCCCATGTACAAGCTCTTACGCCTAGCGGCTCTTGACGAACTCGACCAGATCGCTCTGCTGACTTTGCGACAGGCCGAGGTTGAAACACGCGTTGTAGTGGTTGGCCACATCGAGGAGCGTCGGGAAACGGCCGTCGTGGAAGAAGCCGCGCTTCGACCGCGCCCATAGGCCACTGAGCTGCGGCGTGACGTAAGTGCTGCCGATCGCTCCCGTCGGCCCACGGTCGGCCTGGAAGGAGTCGATGCACATCTCGGCCGGCGTGTGCGCGTTGTAGCCGGCGTCGGTGTAGAGCGGCGGCATGTGGCATTCCGCGCATTTGCCCTGGCCATTGAAGATCGCCTCACCGCGTTTCGCCGCTTCCGGGTCGAAGCTGCCGGCAGGCGGCGTCGGCGCCTTCAGCGAGAGCTGGTAGTAGTGTAGCGGGGCCAGCTTCGACGTTACCAGGTCGGGGTCGTGGCGGACCTTGAAAGAGCCGGCCCTGACCGCCGCGGGATA
>DASTIY010000370.1:0-4709 GCA_035717085.1 Casimicrobiaceae bacterium
CGAAGGTCCGCCGATGCGCCGGCGCGCACGATCACGCCGCTCGCGAGAACGTACGCACGCGACGAAATCTCCAGCGCGCGCAGTGCGTTCTGCTCGACGAGCAGTACGGTGGTGCCGCGCCGGCCGATCTCCGCCACGAGCCGGAAGATTTCCTCGGCGATCAGCGGCGCGAGGCCCATCGTCGGCTCGTCGAGGAGCAGAACGCGGGGACGCCCGAGCAGCGCGCGCGCAATGGCGAGCATCTGCTGTTCTCCGCCCGAGAGTGCCGCTGCGGGCAGGGACTTCCGAGCCGCGAGTCGTGGGAAGCGTTCCAGCGATTCGGCGATGTCGCGGTCGACGCTCGTCCGGTCGCGTCGCCGGATCGCGCCGAGCGCGAGGTTGTCGAGCACCGAAAGCGTTCCGAAGATGCCGCGGCCTTCGACGACCTGCGCGATGCCGCGACGAGCGACGACGTGAGCGGGAAGACCGGAGATGATGTCGCCGTTAAAGCGAATCGTGCCGGCGCTCGGCGCCAGCACGCCGGAAACGGACAACAGCGTCGTCGTCTTGCCCGCACCGTTCGGCCCGATCAACGCAACGATCTCGCCCGCTTCCACACGAAGGCTGATGCCTTTAACGGCGCGGACCACGCCGTAGGCGACGACCAGATCCTCGATGTTCAGGAGATCCACGCGCGATCGCCCGGCGTTTGGGTGGCTGCACCCAGATAGGCGCGGGCGACCGCTTCGTCGCGCTGCACGGCCTGCGGCTCGCCCGACGCAATGACGCGACCGAAGTCGAGGACCGACACGTGGTCGCACAGGCTCATGACGAAGTTCATATCGTGCTCGATCAACACGATCGTGACGCCGAATTCCCGTCGAATGTCGCGGATCAGCACGGCGAGCGCTTCCGCTTCCGGCCGATTCATGCCGGCGGCCGGTTCGTCCAGCAGCAGGAGCTTCGGCTTCGACGCGAGCGCGCGCGCGATTTCGAGCCGGCGCTGGTCACCATACGGAAGCGCGCGTGCGGGCTCGGCAGCGCGCTGCGCGAGGCCGAATCGCGCGAGGAGTTCGAGTGCGTCGCGTCGCGCGTGCCGCTCTTCGCCGCGGTCGAGCCCCAACGCGGCGCCCGCGGGCCCGCAATGCATCCGCCGATGCGCGCCGATCAACACGTTGTCGAGCGCGGGCATGTCGCCGATCAGACGCAGGTTCTGGAAGGTGCGGGCGGCGCCGAGGCGCGCGATGGCAAACGGCGATAGCCGGCCGATCGCCGCGCCGTCGAAGCGAACGATGCCGCGATCCGCGGTGTAGAAGCCCGTGACGACGTTGAAGAGTGTCGTCTTGCCTGCGCCGTTGGGGCCGATGATCGCGTGGATCGCGTGCCGTTGCACCGAGAGGCTGACGGCATCGAGCGCCATCACCCCGCCAAACGCCTTGCTCACGTCCTCGAGAACGAGGAGTGGCGTCGTTTCTTCGGATGCAACGCGATACGCGCGCTCGTCGCGCGCAGCCGGTCGGTCGATGTCCCGCGGAACGGTCCGCGTGCGGTGCACCCACGAGGCGGGAACGAGTCCCTGCGGACGCAGCACGACCAGCACCATCAAGAGGATCGCGTTGATCGTGAGGCGCCAATCCGCGGCGAAGTGCAGCATGTCCGGCAGGCTGCCGACGACGAGCGCCCCGGCGAGCACGCCGACGAACGTCTGAAAACCGCCGAGAATCATCATCGTCATCCACTCGATGAGCGCGGCGAGATCGTAGTTTTCGGGAGAGATGAAGCGCACGTAGTGGGCCTGGAATCCGCCGGCGAGCCCGGCGAGCAGCGCGCCGAGCGTGAACGTCAGCATGCGCACGCGCGTAATCTCGATGCCGAAGGCGGCGGCCACGGTGGAATCCGCGCGCACGGCTGCGATCGCCCGTCCGGTTCGCCCTTGCATCCAGCGGTACAGCACGCCGCAGGTCACGGCGAGCGCGAGCACGAGATGCCACACTTCCGTGCGACGCGCGATTCCCGAAAAGCCGAACGCACCGCCGGTGGCTTCGAGATTCAAGAAGATCACGCGTATGACCTCGCCGAGGCCGAGCGTTGCGATCGCGAGATAGATGCCGCGCAGGCGGAGGGCGGGATAGCTCGCAGCGAGCCCGAGCGCGGCCGTGCCGAGCGCCGCCACCGCGAGCGCGGCGCCGAACGGAAACGAGGCGTGCACGGTGAGCCATGCCGACCCATAGGCGCCGAGCGCCATGAAGCCCGCCTGCGCGAGCGACAACTGGCCGGACGCGAACGGCAACCAAACCGCGAGCGCCATCAGCGCCGCGATGCAAAGCTGCGGCAGCGCGGAGGCGGGCGCGCGAAAGCCGGGAACGACGCCCAGGTCGTAGACCAAAAACGAACCGGCAATCACGACGAGCGCGCCGACGCGCACTCGCGCTCGAGCGCGCGGCATCAAACCCGCTCGAGGACCGGCTTGCCGAACAATCCCGTGGGCCGTGCGAGGAGGATGGCGATCATCACCACGAAGGCGACCGCGTCGCGCCACGAGGAATCGACGTAGGCGACGGTGACGACTTCCGCGACGCCGATCACGAGACCCGCCACAAGCGCCCCGGTGATGCTGCCGAGGCCGCCGAGAATGACCGCCGCCAATCCCTTCATGCCGATCGGGATGCCGATATAGGGGCTGACGTTGTTGAAGAACATGGCGACGAGCACGCCGGCGATACCCGCGAGGGCGGAGGAGATCACGAAGACCGCGGAGATCGTCGCGTCGCTGCCGATGCCGAGCAGCGCCGCCATGCGCGGGTTCTCCGCGACCGCGCGAATCGCAAGCCCGAGTCGCGTACGCAAGACGAGCAGGTAAAGGCCTGCGACGACGGCGAGCGCGAGCGCGAAAATGAAGGCGTTCAACGTCTCGAATGCGATGGGGCCGATGTGCACGATTCCGGCGAGCGAGTCCGGCGTCGGGTAGGGGTGCTGGCGTGCGGAGAACAGGCGCGTTGCGAGCTGCTGGACGACGACCGCGGCTGCCATCGTGGCGATCATCGGCACATGCGGATCGACGTTCTGTGGAAGCCGGCGCAGCACGAGCGCGTATATCGCGAGCCCGACGAGCGCGGCAGCGACGGGACCGGCGATGAGCGCCAGCGGAAAGGGCAGCCCGGCATTGAGCGCAACGAGGCCCGCGAACGCGCCGACCATGAAGAGTTCGCCCTGCGCGAGGTTGATCACGCCGAGGACGCCGAAGACGAGGGTCAGCCCGAGCGCGACCAGCCCGTACGTGCTGCCCAGGATGAGGCCGTTCGCGATCTGCCGAACCAGGAATTCGAGATCCACGTTACTGCGCTTCCCACTTGCCCCCGTTCACGTGGATGATCACCGCCGGTTTCACTGCGACGCGTTCCGCGTCGAAGCTGATCGGCCCGATCAATCCGGGGAAGTCGCGCAGCGCGGCGAGTTGGCGCTGCACCGCAGTGCGCTCCTCCGCGACGCGCGACCCATCCCCCGAGGCCTTCGCCTCGCGCAACGCCTGCGCGAGCATCGCGATGCATTCGTACGTGCTCGCCTCCCAGGGATCGGGGGTCGCGCGTCCGCCGGCCTTCGCGTATCCGCCGACGAAGCGTTCGTTCTGCGGCGTCTTGGCGCCGAAGTAATACGGAACGACGACGAACGTGTCGTTCGCCGCATCGCCGGCGATCTTGATGTAATCCTGCGACACCGTGGGCGTCCCGCCGAGGATGAGTCCGCGATACCCCTGGCGGCGCAATTCGCGCGCAACGTTGGCGGCGTCCTCGGCATGCGCCGCGGCCGCGACGAGGTCCGGCTTGTCCTTCAGCGTACGCGCGACGACGTCGCCGTAGTTGAGCTGCCCCGACAGGAACGTCGTCACGCCCTGCACGGTCCAGCCGTTCTTCGGTGCGAGCGACTCGTAGAGCGTGCCGATGATCTTGTCCGCTGCCTGTTTGTTGTCGTAGATGATCGCCATCGTCTTCGATGCCGGCACCTTCGCGCGAATTTGCTTCAGCAGGATCGGGATGTTCGTGTCTTCCGACGGATTGTTGCGAAACGCGAACGGGTTGCCGGCCGTGAGGTTCGGCGCGGTCGCCGTCGGCGAGATCATCGGCACCGTCTTCTCCTTCACCACCGGTGCGCCCGCCTGGTAAAAGCCCGTCGTGATCGGTCCGACGAGCGCCAGCACGTGCTGCTCGTCGATCAACCGATTGAGCCCGTTCAGGAACGCGGTTGGATTGCTCGCATCGTCCTCGGTGATGACGACCAGGCGGTTGCCGTCGATCCCGCCCGCGTCGTTGACCACCTTCGCCGCGTACTCGGCGGCGGCCTTCATCGGCACGCCGTACGACGAGAGCGGGCCGCTTTGCGAAAGCAGCAGGCCGATACGAATGTCGGCCGCTTGCGCGATGCCGACGAGCAGCGCACAAGCCGCGGCCACGATGCCTTTCGAAATGAACGCCATGGTTCCTCCTTGCGGATGCGGTCGTCGCGCAGCGCGATTATCGACGGTACGCGCCGCGGCACCGCGCCTTGCTATTTCCTGGTCGACCGGATCGAGATCTTCTGGCTGCGCTTGCGCAAATCCTCCGACGTGTCGAGGTTGTTGAAGCTCGGCACGACGCCCTTCACCATGTGGCGGAGGTTCTCGTGACCATCCGGATCCTCCGAGAGCATCGCGCGCCGATAGCAGAGTTCCGGAAAGTCGTGAATGGCGAGTTGCA
>DASTIY010000371.1:0-5670 GCA_035717085.1 Casimicrobiaceae bacterium
GATGTCGGCGGGAAGCGCGGCGACGGATGGTGTTGACGGCGCGGCCGGCTCCATCACGGAAGTCAATGCCGAAACCACGCCGTAGCATGTACCGTCTTCACCGCCGCGGATGTCGACGATCGCGTTGTCGCCGAGACGCTCCAGCGCGGACGCGGCGGCAATGACTTCGTTGCGCTTCGCGTGTCGCTCGGCGGCCGCGAGCTCGTCGATCAGGCGACCGGCGAGCACGTCCATGAGCTGGATGTCAGGGTCGCCCACGACGAAGCGGCGCGCGGCCCCGACGGCAACCGCGACCTTGAGCGCAAGCTCGATGTGCTGACCGGACGGAGTCGTGATGTCCGCCTCGCCGCGCAACGCCCGCTGCATCGTAAGCGCGCATGCCGTCGCCCGAACGGCGTCCGCGCGGTCGAGCCAGCAGGTGATCGCATCTCCACTGAAATAGATGACGTGCCCGTCGAAACCCGACAGCACGTCGATCAGCGCCTGGAACACGCGATCGATGTGGCCGGTCAGCACTTCCGCGCCGCGTTGCGGCCCGAGCTCGCGCGCGAGCGCCTCGGTCAGGCTGGTGAAGCCGGAAATGTCGGCGAAGAGTGCGGCGCCTTCGACGCGGTCCGGAATCGGCGAGCCCCGCGCCAGCGCGAGCCGACGGTCGCCGGGAATGTAGGCGTCCGGATTGGCAGGGGTCGGGCGCCGCTGGCGCAATGGCGCCGTCGTCGAGGGAGGCAACCGCCGTGCGATCGATACGGACGTCATGGCGCGAACCCGAAGGACGCGCCATTATGGGTCAGTCGCCGCGGCTTGTATGCTGGGCTCGCACCATTCCCACGATCTCGTCGCGCAGCTTGGCGATTTCGTCGCGCAGCGCGTCGATCGACTGCTGGCTCGCGATGTCCGACTGGTCGCTCGCCGCGTCGCGCCCGACGAAATACGTCGCGAGCGTCGCCGTCACGTAGCCGAACACCGTGAAGCTGTACAGCGCGAGGAAAAAGCACAGGATGCGTCCTGCATCGGTCTTCGGCCAGTAGTCGGAGCCCATCGTCGTCAGGATCATCGCGGTCCACCACAGCGCGGTGCCGTACGTGTCGATGCCGCCTTCCTTGACCGCGCCGTACTCGAACCCGTAGATCCCGGCGGCGCCGGCGAAGAGAACGATGATCGACGCGGCGACGACGTACATGAAGCCGCGCCGTCCGAGGCTCGCACCCAGCGCGTTCATGCCGCGGTTGAGCGAGCTGACGAGCCGCAGCATGCGCAAGCCCCGCGCGACGCGCGCCGCGCGCACGACGCGCGCGATGGCGATGACGCGAAAGAGCCGAAGCGCCGGCGCGACGAGCGCGATCGCCTTCAGCCAGTTGTGGCGCAGGTACGGCAACTTGCGCGGCGCGATCAGGAAGCCAACCGCGAATTCGAGCAGGAAGATGCCCCATATCGCGTAGCCGGCGTCCTCGAGCAGCGGCGAAAGCCCCCAGATCATCTCGACGACGAAGAGCCCGAGCCACACGAACGACAAGACGAGCATCGGAACGTCGAGCCGGTCGTGGAACTGCTCGAGCAAACTCTCGCGCTCGTCGCACAACTGCTGATGCACCTCGGGGGCCATCGTGCTCATTGCGCACCTCGCTTCCGTTGAAGGCGAGGGTTCGACAGCGAGGCCGCGCCGCGGGCTCCGGCGAGGCGACGAGCGCGTGCTAACGCGACGGCCCTGCGAGGGTTTGCGTACGACGCGCGATGTGGCGTATCAGCGTCAGCACCTCGCGCTGATCGCGCAGGAACAGCGCCGCCGCACTCTCGGTCGATGGCTCGACGCGAAGTGTCAGCACCGACGGCAGGTGCAGCCCGAAAACGGTTTCGTCGGTGTCGTCATCGCCGACGTAGAGCGCGTTCGCCGCGTCGCTTTGCGCGATGAGGGCGCGCAGTGCCTGCCCTTTGTCGGGCGCATCGGGTGGCAGCACGTTGACGACCGCCTTGCCGTCGATGACCTTCGGCGCTGGCGACAGCCTTTCGATGCACGCCGCGATTGCGCTGCGCGCTGCATCGTGGTCGGTCGCCTGTCGATAGTGAAGCGACAGCGAAAACCGCTTGTCCTCGATCGACACGCCCGCAGCGTCGAGCGCAGCGCAGTCGCGTAGCGCATCGTGCCATCGTCGCACGGTGCGCGCAAAGCCGTCCGTTCGCGTCTTCCATGCGGCGATGCCTTCCGCGCCATGATTTCCGACGAGGTCATGCGGCTCGAACGCCAGCATGCGGCGCGCGTCGTCGACCGCACGGCCGGTGATGACGGCGACGTCCAGGCGCTCCGCGAGCGCGCGCAACAGACGCTGCGTCTCGTCGGGGATGCGCGCCTCGCTCCGCTCCTCGACGATCGGCGCGAGCGTGCCGTCGATGTCGAATGCGAGCAGCGGGCCGGTGTCGAGCACGGCGTCGAGGCACGCGACGCCTTCGGGCGAGAACGCGTAGATCAACCGATCTCCACCGTTCGCTCGCGGTGCTGGTCGATGCGATCGACGATGCGCTGCCGCTGCCGCAGCCGGCTCGCGTCGAGCAGCATCGCGCCGGCCCAGCGGAAGACGTTGTACTCGGAGACGAGGCGCCGCATGCTGCGCATGCGCACGCGCTGCTCGTCGGGCGGCATGCGCAGCGCGCGATCGAGCACCTCCGCGCATTGGTCCACGTGGTAGGGGTTGACCGGCAGCGCGTCGTGCAACTCGCGTGAGGCACCCGTGAACTGCGACAGCACGAGCACGCCCTGCTCGTCGTCGCGCGACGCGACGAACTCCTTGGCGACGAGGTTCATGCCGTCGTGCAGGCTGGTGACGACGCACACGTCGGCCGCGCGGAAGTACTCGTTGATGAGCTCCGGCTCGTGGTGCTCGGCCTTGAGCAGGATCGGCGGCACGCGCGCATTGCCGAAGCGCGCGTTGATGCGCGCGGCGAGCGCGTGCACTTCCTCTTCGAAGCTGCGGTACTCGTCGAGCGACGAGCGCGTGGGCGCGGCGATCTGCACGAAGACGAAGCGGCCCACGTAGTCGGGATGCATCTCGAAGAGCTTCTCGACGGCGTGGAACCGCTCGATGATCCCCTTCGTGTAATCCATGCGATCGACGCCGATGCCGATCTTCACGTTCGCGGGCAGCCCTTCGCGCTCGAGCACGCGGCGCCGGCATTCGGGGACGGTCGGCTGCGTGTCGTGCCATGGCGAGGGCCACTGGATCGAGATCGGGTACGGCTCGATGCTCGTGCGATGACCGCCGTACGAGACGCGCGACGCCTCGTACTCGATGCGCGCCTCCATGAAGCGATCGACGGTGTCGATGAAGTTGCGGCAGTGATATTGCGTGTGGAAGCCGAGAATCGTGCTGCCGAGCAGGCCGTCGAGCACGCGCGCGCGCCACGGGCAGATGCCGAACGACTCGGGATTCGGCCAGGGGATGTGCCAGAACGTGATGATGGTCGCGCGCGGCAGCCGTTCGTGGATGAAGCGCGGCAGGAGCGCGAAGTGATAGTCCTGCACGAGGACGACCGGGTCTTCGGTTCGCGCTTCCGCGCAAAGCGCCGCGGCGAAGCGCTGGTTCACCTCGACGTACATCTCCCAGTCGCTGGTGCGAAAGATCGGCCGTACGTGCGCGATGTGGCAAAGCGGCCACAAGCCCTCGTTCGCGAAGCCGTAGTAGTAGCCGCGCTCCTCCTCTTCCGTGAGCCATACGCGGCGCAGCGTGTAGCTGGGATTGTCGGGCGGCACCTCGATGCGGTCGTGCCGGTCGACGGTCGCCTGGTCGGCGGTGCCGCTGCCGTGCGCAATCCACGTCCCCGAGCAGGCCCGCATGATCGGCTCCATCGCCGTCACGAGCCCGCTCGCCGGGCGGCGGATCACGATCTCGTCGCCCTGGCGCATGTGGATGTACGGCTCGCGATTGGACACGAGCAGGATCTCATCGCCGGCGAGCTCGTTGCGCAGCACCGAGCGCAGCATCTCCGGACTCCACGTGGCGCCACGCTCGAGGTTGCGCCGACCCATGTCGACCTCGCGCAGCAGCGCGCGCACCTCGCCCACCAGTGGTTGCAGGTCGGGGTTGGCCGGCTCACGGAACGGCTGGATGATCCCCTCGCCGCGCAGCAAGGCCCGCATCCCGGCCATCCATCCACGCCACGACAAGTGCGCGATCAGGACGGTGATGAGTGAGACGAGAACGCCGAGCAGGATGAAGAACCCGATGATGTACTTGCGCGTATCGGCGCTGCGGCGGTCGACGAAGCTCATGTCGTGCACGAGCACGAGCGTGCCGAGATGCTGGCCGTTCGACGGGATCGGGAACCACGTAACGTGCAGCGGGGCCGGCGGGAATTGCCGCAGCACGTGCGCATCGGGTCCGGTACCCTTGATCTCGCTGCAGCCGAGATCGAGCGGGTACGTCGGCGTGCGATAGACGATCTGGCCGTCGGCGTTGCAATAGGCGAGCGCGTAGAGGCGCTCGTCCTCCATCGCGCGGCGGAAAAGCTGGCGCACGCGCGCGCCGTTGCCCTCGCGCACGAAATCGACGAGCTGCTCCTGCATCGTGTTCGCGACGAGGCGCGACCGGATTTCCAGGTCGTTCACCCACCAGCGCAGCGTGAGCGTATCGACCAGCGGGACGAGCGCGAGCGCGAGGAGCGCGAGCACCGCGACCAGCGGCACGATGAAGCGCAGCGCGAGCCGGATGCGGCGAAAGGCGGTCGGCAGATCCATGCGTTCCTGGTTGGGCCCTGGCGAGCTTGGCAAATGGGGAGATGGATCGTCTCCGACGCCAGTCGTTGGTCAGCGACGCGACGCCGCGAGTTTCCGGGCGCCCGTGGCACAATCGCGCCGCCCGTGAAAAGAGCCGTCCCCGCGAGCGCATCGCGCGCGCCGAACCGTGCCCGCCCGCTGGTCGTCGATGCCGGCGGCTATGTAGGCGCCGCGCGCCGGATACCGTCGCCGAACTGCGACGACCGCCCTCAAGATACCCCGATCTCGCTCGTCGTGGTGCACGGCATTTCACTTCCTCCGGGACAGTTCGGTGGCGACGGCGTCGAGCGGCTCTTCACGAACCGGCTCGATCCGTCGGGGCATCCGTACTACGCAGGCATCGCGCACCTGCGCGTCTCGTCGCACTTCCTCGTGCGGCGCGACGGTTCGCTCGTGCAGTTCGTGTCCTGCGCCGATCGGGCCTGGCATGCGGGTGAATCCATGTGGCGCGGCGCGCCACGGTGTAACGATTTCTCGATCGGTATCGAGGTGGAAGGGACGGACGCCGAGCCGTATGCCGACGTGCAGTACGGGCAGCTCGCCCGCCTATGCCGCGCGCTCGCGCGCCGCTACCCGATCGCCGACATCGTGGGTCACTGCGACATTGCGCCGGGGCGCAAGACCGATCCCGGCCCGGCTTTCGACTGGCCACGATTGGAGCGAACGCTGCGCCGGCCGCTGCGGACCGCGCAGTAGGGCCAGGTGCATAGTGGGGGGTCGCCCCGGGTCCGGTCGTACCGGGGCCCGACCCCGGGGATGCCCCCCGGGTCTGAACCAGGTTTTCCGGCGCCCTTGCGTCTCGGGCACGCGACCTGACATGAGGGTCGGCGGCCCCGCCGTTCGGGGTATAATCGACTGTTTATGCGCGTTCTCGCGGACTACTTTCCGCTCGTCCTCTTCTTCGT
>DASTIY010000372.1:0-2363 GCA_035717085.1 Casimicrobiaceae bacterium
TCATCGTGTCCGGCGACCAGCTCGTCAACGCGCAGCCGGGATACGAGAACGGCTCGCCCATCGTGACCATCACGCTGAACGCGTCCGGCGCGAACAAGATGCTCGACACGACGCTCGAGAACGTCGGGAAAAGGATGGCCGTGCTCTACGTCGAGGATCGGCCGGGACCGATGGTCGAGCGCGACGGCGAGCTGGTGCCGGGCGAAACGATCCGTAAAGAGGACGTCATCAACGCTGCGGTCATTCAAGGCGTGTTCTCGAGCCGCTTCCGCATCAGCGGGCTCAGCGTGTTCGAGTCGCAGAACCTCGCGCTATTGCTGCGCGCGGGCTCGCTCGCCGCGCCGATCGTGCCGATCGAGGAGCGGACCATTGGCCCGAGCTTGGGAAGAGAAAACATCGAACGCGGCATCGACGCGACCGTAATCGGCTATCTGCTCGTCGTCGTCTTCATCGGCTTGTGGTACCGCAAGTTCGGCATGCTCGCGAACCTCGCGTTGATGGTGAACGTCCTCATGATCATCGCGATCATGTCGCTGTTCAAAGCGGTCCTCACGTTGCCCGGCATCGCGGGCATCGTCCTGACCGTCGGCATGTCCGTCGACGCGAACGTGCTGATCTTCGAGCGCATTCGCGAGGAGCTCGGCAACGGCAACACGCCGCAGAACAGCATCCGCGCGGGCTGGGACAAAGCCTATTCGGCGATCATCGACTCGAACCTGACGACGGTCATCGCGGCGATCGTGCTGTTCATGTACGGCACGGGGCCGATCAAGGGCTTCGCCGTCACGCTGACGATCGGTATTGCGACTTCGATGTTCACGGCCATCACCGTCACGCGAGCGCTCGTCAACTTGATCTACGGCTCGCGCAAGGACTTGAAGACGCTGTCCATCGGCGGCCGTCACATTCAGAACGAGGCGGTCGCGACCCTCAAGAAGGCCTGACGGCTGTCAGTCGACGCCGGCCGAGAACGGCGCGAGCAGCTTCGACAGCGCCGCGTAGACTTTCGGGTTGCCGGCGACGACGTTGCCGCTCTCGAGATAGCCGTCGCCGCCGTGGAAGTCGCTGATGCGGCCGCCGGCTTCGCGGATGATCAGCCCGCCTGCGGCGATGTCCCACTTGCTGAGTCCCAGCTCGAAAAAGGCGTCAACGCGTCCGGCCGCGACGTAGCAGAGGTCGAGCGCGGCGGAGCCCGGGCGGCGCACGCCGGCCGACTCGAGCATGACGGCCTTCAGCATCTTGAGATAGCGCTCGATGTGCTTGAGATTTGCGCGGTACGGGAAGCCCGTGCCGATCAGCGACTGTTGCAGCGTCGTGCGCTTGCTCACGCGGATGCGCCGTCCGTCGAGCTGCGCGCCCTGGCCGCGGCTCGCCGTGAAAATCTCTTGCCTCAAGGGGTCATAGACGACGCCGTGCTCGAGCTCGCCTTTGCGCGCGACGCCGATCGAGACCGAGAACTGCGGAAAGCCGTGCAGATAATTCGTCGTGCCGTCGAGCGGGTCGATGATCCATTGATACTCATGCTCGCCCGCGGCGCCGCTTTCCTCGGCGAGGATCGCGTGATCGGGATAATGATCGCGGATGACCTCGATGATCGCGGCCTCGGCGGCCTGGTCGACCTGCGAGACGAACTCGTTGCGGCTCTTCTCGACGACTTTCAGCGCTTCGAGCTGGTTCAGCTGGCGAACCATGATCTCTCCGGCTCGCCGTGCCGCGCGGACTGCGATGTTGACCATGCCGTGCATTGGGCGCGCAGCGTAGAATAAGCGCCGGTCCGAAGGCAAACCCACTTCCGCGCGCGCCGCGCACATTGAACGCCCTTGCACATTCCCGTTCGCATCGTGCTGGTCGACACCTCGCACCCCGGCAACATCGGCGCGACCGCGCGCGCGATGAAGACGATGGGCCTCCGCGATCTTGCGCTCGTGCGCCCGAAGCAGTTCCCGAGCGAAGATGCGACGGCGCGTGCGGCGGGCGCCGATGACATTCTCGCGAGCGCGCAAGTGCATGGCGATCTGCAAGGCGCGATCGCCGATTGCGGCTGGGTCGTCGGCGCCAGTGCGCGTCTTCGCACGATCACGGTGCCGATCGTCGATCCGCGCGAGGCTGCGGCCGAAATCTGGCGGCGCGTGCCCGCGAACCGCGTGGCCGTGCTCATGGGGCCCGAGCAATCCGGCCTCACGAACGACGATCTCGCGCGCTGCCAGCAGCTCGTGCACATTCCGACCAACCCGGAATTCAGCTCGTTGAACGTTGCGATGGCCGTGCAAGTCATCTGCTACGAGCTGCGCATGGCGATGCCACTTCGGCCGTTGCCCGAAGGGCCGGTCAGCGACTCGCGGCTCGCGACGGCCGCCGAGCTC
>DASTIY010000373.1:0-2094 GCA_035717085.1 Casimicrobiaceae bacterium
GGCGCGAGCGACGCAGGCACGGCGGCGAACGACGCGGCGAACGCGAGCAACGCGACGGCGGTCGCGACGAGCGACGCGTTGAGCCCGAAGCGCAGCGCGTCGCTGCCATCGAGACGCAAGCGGACCCGCAGCGACGTCGCCATGCCGCGCAGCACGACGGCCGCGACGCCGATGCCCAGCACGACGAGGCCGCCGAGGAAGATCGGCTCGTCGAGCACGGGAATGTAATTCGCCATCACCGGGCGACCCGCCCCCGCGAACGGCGCCAGCGCCATCGCTGCCGTGCCGGTCGCCACGAGTGCGAACCCCCCCGTGGCGAAGCGCAGGCCGCGCGGCGCGCTGTTCAACGTCCACAGCACGCCTGCGAACGCGCAAAACCAGACGAGCACCGACAAGTCGACGTGCGCGACGAGCGCGACCTGGAAAAAGTCGGCGATCGGCAGCAGCCGTGAAATGCCGGGCGTGCGCGACAGCACGAGGAGGATCGAGAGCACGCCCGCCGCGATCAGCGCGGCAAGCCCGAAACCGAGCCAGCGTCGCGCGAGCGTGCGGCGCGCACCTGCCGGGATGTCGAGCCGATAACGAGGCGCGGCGGCGCTCGCTTGCGCGGCGCGATACGCGCCCAGGCGGCGCAGCGGGTGATGCAGCGACGATTCATGCATGGTTTGTCACCTTGCGTTTGATCGAGCCGCGCGCGCGATCGGGCGAAAGCGTGCGCAGGTCCTCACGAAAGCGGCCGATCGAGGCGCGCAGCGCGGGCGCATCGAAGCGTCCGGACCACGCGATGCGAACACGCTCGCGCGCGACGTTCTCGCGCAAATGCGGCGCGCGCTGACCGGCGAAACGCTCGACGGTCCACCGATCGCCGAGCCGATACGCGCAGTCGCCCTCGCGACATCCGGTCACGAGAACGCCGTCGGCGCCGGCGCGCAACGCGTACTCGACGAACGACGGCGGCAGCATGCCGGTGCACGGCAGCGAAATCGTCGCCGTATCCGCGCGCTGCACGGTGGCGACGCTCGTGGAACAGTCGCACCCGAAGACGACGAGCGCCGGCGTGCCGCGCAGCGACGCGAGCGCGCGGTCGAGCTCGTCGCGCACCGCGCTGATCGGACGCTGCGGCAGGTCGATGCCGGTGCGCAGGACCTGCGTGCTGCGAAAGGGCGTCGACGACGGGCACGCACCGGCGCAGATGCCGCACGCCGCGCAGAGCTGCGGATCGACGACCGCCTCGCGCGGGAGCGGGCGACCGTCGGTACGCGGGCGCAGCGTCACCGCGACGTACGGGCAATCGTCGAAGCAGCGGCCGCAGCCGTTGCAGTTCGCAAGATCGACCCGAGCGGCGGGCGCGCGCCGCGCCGGCGGCAGCCACGGCAGCAATGCGAGCGCGAGCGACGCGCCGAGAACGGCGATCCAACGCGCCGCCGGCGACGTCGCGTATTGCAGTGGATGCGCGCCCAGGTAGAGCCAATCGAGCGCGAGATGCGACGGTGCCACATCGAGATCGGCTTCCGCGTCGCTGCGTACCGGTGCGACGAGCGCGAGCAGCGTGAGCGCTGCCGCAAAGCCGAGTGCGAGCGAGCGCGGCGGCAACGTTCGCGGGCGTGCGATCCGCTTGACGTGAACCCACATCGCGAGCAGCAGAAACAGCGGGATGCCGATGTGCAGGAAGACGAGCAGCGAGAAGAAACGGTTCGTCACCACGCCGTTCGCCACGAAATTGCGCACGAGCGGCTCGCCGAAGAACGGCAGCGCGCCGAGCCATTCGGTCGTGGCGATGAGGCTGAATTGCGCGACGCGGTCCCATACCAGCCAGAAGCCGCCGATGCCCGAAGCGAGGACGAGCCCGGCGAGCGGCACGCCGGTCAGCCACGAGAACCAGCGAAAGCCTTTCGCATGGCCGTTCAGCCATTCGCGCGCGAGGTGTAGCGCGACGACGACGGCGAACGCATCCGACGCGTAGCGATGCACGCTTCTCGAGAAGCCGCCGAGCGGCCACGCGTTCCGCGTGATCTGCTCGACCGATCGATACGCGCCGGCGACGCTCGTATCGAACGCTGCATAGAGCCAGACGCCGGTGCCGACGACGACGAA
>DASTIY010000374.1:0-2551 GCA_035717085.1 Casimicrobiaceae bacterium
CTTGCCTTCGTCGCGTTCACGTCGACGACGAAGCGCTGGTGCTTGCCACGGCAGATCGCGTCGAGCGCGTCGCGGGCTTCGACGCCAAGCGTCACCGCGCGGCCCTTCACTTCGACGACCGTCACCGTGATCTCGACGGCCATCCCGCAAAGCGTCGGCGCGGTATGGTCGAGCTCGACCCGCGTGCCGACGGAGTCCTCCCCGTCGTCGAGATGCGCGAGCAGGAGCTCGCGGCACGCGATTTCGACGTCGCGCACGAGCATCGGCGTCGCATACACGCGGGCGTTCTCGCCCATGAAGTCGATCGTTCGCTCGCGATCGACGACGAGTCTGGCGGTACGCGTGATGCCTGCGGCAAGCGATGGCTTCATGAGGTCACTCCCTCGAGCGGTGTGGGTAATCGAACGCGTGGCGCGACGCCGAGGTAGGCTTCGCGGACTTTGGGATCGGCGAGCACGTCGCGCCCGCGGCCGGTCAGCGCGATGCGGCCGGTCTCGAGCACGTAAGCGCGATCGGCGATCGCCAGCGCGGCGCGTGCGTTCTGGTCGACGAGCAGGATCGTCGTGCCCGCGTCGCGCAGCGTGCGGATCGCGGCGAAGATCTCGGCGACGAGCTTCGGCGCGAGGCCCATGCTCGGCTCGTCGAGCAGGAGCAGCACCGGCGTCGCCATCAGCGCACGGCCGATCGCGAGCATCTGCTGCTGGCCGCCCGACAGCGTGCCGGCGAGGTCGCGGCGCTTGGTGGCGAGAACCGGGAAGCGCGCGTAGACGTCGGCGAGCGCGTCGGCAATCTCGCGCGGAGGACGCGTGTAGGCGCCAAGCCGCAGGTTGTCTTCGACCGACATCGGCCCGAACATCTGCCGGCCTTCGGGCACCTGCACGATGCCGCGGCGCACGCGCACGGACGCCGGCATGCGCGTGATGTCGGCGCCCTGGAACGCGATGCTCCCCGCGCTCGCCGGATGCACGCCCGAGAGCACCCGCAACAGCGTGGTCTTGCCGGCGCCGTTCGCGCCGACGAGCGCGACGAGCTCGTTACGCGCGACCGAGAGCGTGACCGCGGAGAGCGCGTGGACGCCGCCGTAGCGGCTCGCGAGCCTAGTGATCTCGAGCATGGTTGGGTGATCCCCCCACGCTTGCGGCTTCGCCGCTGCGCTGCCCCCCGAGGGGGCGGAATTCGCGCTTTGGGGCGGCCCGGCAGCGCTCATCCTGGACCCCGAGGTATGCTTCGATCACGCGCGCGTCGTTGCGCACTTCGTGCGCGGTGCCTTCGCAGAGCCGCTTGCCGTAATCGAGCACGAGGATGCGGTCGGACACGTCCATGACGAGGCGCATGTCGTGCTCGACCAGCACGATCGCGATGCCGCGGTCGGCGAGCTCGCGAATGACGCGCTCGATCTCGCGCGCCTCGCTGGCGTTCAGGCCCGCGGCCGGCTCGTCGAGCAACAGGAGCGCAGGATCGGCGGCGAGCGCGCGCGCGATCTCGAGCCGCTTCTGGGCACCGTACGACAGCGCACCGGGCGACGCATCGGCGAACGCGGCAAGACCGAGCAGGCGCAGCAGGTCGCGCGCACGCCCGCGGCTCGCACGTTCGGCGCGTCCGAGCGACGGGGCGTGCACCAGCGTCGACAGCAGGCGCGGCGACCCGAGCCGATGCCCGCCCGTCATCACGTTCTCGGCGACCGTCATGTTCGCGAAGACCTGCGGCGTCTGGAACGTGCGCGCGATGCCCGCCGCGCCGAACGCGTGCGCCGGCGCCCGGGTGAGGTCGCGGCTGCCGAAGACGATCCGGCCGCGCGAGGGCCGATAGACGCCCGAAAGCAGGTTGACGAGCGTCGTCTTGCCGGCGCCGTTGGGGCCGATGATCGATTGCACCACGCCGCTTCGCACGTCGAAGGTCACGTCGTCGATCGCGACCACACCGCCGAACGCTTTCGTCACGTTCTCGACACGAAGACGCATCGAGCCGCCGGCGTGTGCCTGCGGGTTCACCGTGTACCTCGCCTGCGTGCGAGCGCCGCGAGCGTCGGCACGATCCCCCGCGGCATGAAGATCATCGTCGCCATCAGCAGCGCGCCGAAGACGATCGTTTCGTAATCGCGCAGCGTCGTCAGCACCTGCGGCAGAAGCGTCAACACCGCGGCCCCGACGATCGCCCCGGCCGTCGACGCCATCCCGCCGAACACGACCATCGTCACGAATTCGATCGAGCGCAGGAACGACGCGCTCGCCGGCGTGATGAAGCCGGCGTGGAATGCGGAAAGCGCGCCGGCGAGCGCAGCGAACGCGGCGGACAGCACGAACGCGAAGAGCTTGTAGCGTGCGGTGTCGAGGCCTGCGACCTGCGCGGCGACTTCCGACGTGTGCAGAGCGCGCAGCGCGCGGCCGGCCGGCGAATCGACGACGTTCGACGCGACGAAGACGGCGAGAAGGAGCGTGCCGACGGCGATCGCGTACCAAAGCGGTTCGCCGTCGACCGCGAACGCGCCGATCGCGAGCGGCGGCACCTGCAGGCCGTCGGGGCCGCCGGTGATCCGATCCTCGGTCGCGAG
>DASTIY010000375.1:0-4311 GCA_035717085.1 Casimicrobiaceae bacterium
GCACGTACGCGTGATGTATGACTTGATTGCGCTCGCCTGGCGCGCCGACATCACGCGCGTGACGACTTTCATGAACGGCGTCGAGGCGAGCAGCATCGGCTACCCGCAGATCGGCGTACCCGAGTCGCACCACATCGTCTCGCATCACGGCAATGTCGCCGCGACGATCGCCAAGTACGCGAAGATCAATGCGTATCATCTGTCGCTGTTCGCGGGGTTCGTCGAGAAGCTGCGCGACACGCCGGACGGCGACGGCTCGCTGCTCGATCATTCCCTCGTCATGTACGGGTCCGGCATGGGCAACGGCGACAAGCACGACCAGAACATGGTCCCGATCGTGCTCGCGGGTGCGGCGGCGGGGCGCCTCAAAGGCGGCCGACACATCGCGACTCCGAATCAGACGCCGCTCGCCAACCTGATCGTTGGGCTCGGACGAGTCGCGGGGCTCGAGCTCGGCCAAATCGAGAACTCGACCGGCGTCGTGGAGCTCTAGCCGATGGCCGTACCCGCGAAATTCGCGGCTCGACCGCAACGACGCTCCGAGGAGCGGCCGGTTCCGAAGCTCGGCGGCAAGCGCGAGCGCACTCGCAAGAGCATCCTCGAAGCCGCCTTCGGCCTCATTGGCAACGAAAAAGGTCTCACGGTGCGCATCGAAGAGATCTGCGCCGCGGCGCGCATCTCGCGCGGGACGTTCTACAACTACTTCACGAGCTTGGAGCAGCTGTTCGAGATCCTCGCCATCGAGCTCAGTCACGATTTGAACCACGCTCTCGTTGCCTCATGGGACGAGACTCAGAGCCACGCCGAGGGCTCGAACGCCGCGATCCAGCACTACTTGAACTATGCACGGCGCGATCCCGCGTGGGCTTGGGCGATGGTCCACCTGAACGCCTTCGGGCCGACCTTCGGCGCCGAAGCGTGGGATGCGTGTTACCGCGCGATTGCGAAAGGCATCGAGGCGGGCGAGTTCGACATCCCCGACGCGACGGTCGGCCGCGATCTGATGACGGGCACGGTCATGGCGACCGTACGCACGATGCTGCGCTCCGACGGTGAGCAACCTCGGCCGCAAACCGTTGCTTACCACGTGCTGCGCGCGCTCGGCGTGCGCGACGCACGCGCGAGAGCCGTCGCCGAGAAGCCGCTTCCTGACATTGTCACAAGGAAATAGCTCCCGGCGGATTAAGAACAGCGAAGAAGGGTTGTGCGCGCCCCAAGACGCGTTACATTGCCTGTCGAGGCCTCGAGGAAACCAACAATGTCGAAAGCACCGCGTGCCTTCAGCGCGCTGATCCTGACGATGGCGGCAACCGCCGGCGTCGTAATTTCGGTGGTCGAGGCGCAGCAGAAGCCCGACTTCACGGGCGTTTATGAGGGGTATCGCGACCCGTCACAGGGGCGCGCCTCAGGCTTCGGCGGTCAGCGGGCCGGTCTGCCTCTGACCGAAGAGGGCAAGCGCCGCGTCGCCGAGTACCAAACGCTCGCGGGGCCCACAAGGCTCAACGGCGCGACGTTCTGCGCCGACTACGGCGTGCCGACGATGATGACGCTGCCCGGCGCATACCCGATCGAATTCATCCAGAAGCCCGATCAGCTCACGATCATTTACGAGGTCAACAACGAGACACGGCGCATCTACATCGGCGACCGGCAAGTTCCGCCCGAGAAGCGGCTGCCGAGCCGCGCCGGTTACTCGGCCGGGCACTGGGAAGGCAACGTGCTCGTCGTCAAGACGACCGATCTGCTCGACGCGCAAGACCAGGGAAGCCCATTCTCGGACCAGGCCACGATCGACGAGCGCTTCTCGCTCGACGAGGCAAACGGCAAGAAGATCCTGACGTATCAGGCAACGATCACGGATCCCGTCTACTACACGGAGCCCGTCAAGCTGCCCGACCGGAAATATCAGCTCTATGACGGCTTCATCATTCCGTACGGCTGTCAGGACGAGCTCTGGTACGAGCTGCTCGACTTGCGGCGCGAGCAGTTGAAGGCCGGCAAGCCCGTCGAAGCGCGCATGAGCGACGTCTACAAGGTCCGCGAGGCCCGGGAATAGGAACGCACGAGATTTGTCGCGGGCACGGCCCGCGAAGGACGAGGAGAGTTTTTATGAGCGTTAAGAAATTTGTCGTCGCGGCTTGCGCTTCCGTGCTCGCGCTTTGCGCGGCCGCTGCGATGGCCCATCACTCCGCGGCGCAGTTCGACTTCGGGCAGCGCGTCACGATCGAAGGCATCGTCAAGGAGTTCAACGTCACGAACCCGCACACGTGGGCGACGGTCGAGCTCACCGACGACAAGCGCGGCACTCGCGACGCCATGTACGAGGGCCACAGCGCCAGTCACTTCTATCGCGCGGGCTACACGCGCGGCATGGTGAACGTCGGCGACAAGATCGCGATTTTGATTGCGCCGCGGCGCGACGGCGAGGACGGCGGCTTCATCCAAGCCTTCACGGTGAACGGCAAGACGGTCGGCTTCGGCGGTCTATCGCCGGAGACGGGGCAGCGTACGAGCGACGCTCCGAAGTAAAGTTCTTCCGGCCCACGTGACTGCGGACCTCAGCGCGGACCTTGCGCTCGCGCAGCGGCTCGCCGCTGCGGCGCGCTCCGTGACGATGGCGCGCTTCCGCGGCGCGTTCGCGACCCGCAACAAGCCGGATGGGAGCCTCGTCACGGAAGTCGACGAAGCCACGGAGGATGCGATTCGCGCGATCGTGGCGCGCGAGCGCCCTCGCGACGCGTTTCTCGGCGAGGAGCGCGGCGAAACCGGCAGCGGGCGGCGGCGCTGGATCGTCGACGCGATCGACGGCACGCTCGACTTCGCCGCCGGCACGACCGGCTGGGGCACGTTGATCGCGCTCGAGATCGACGGGCACATCGCCGTCGGCGTCTGCGAGATGTCGCCGCTCGGCAAGCGCTACTGGGCCACGCGCGGCGGCGGTGCGTACGTCTCGGCGAGCGGCGCGTCCGACGTTCGGCTCGCGGTCAGCGACACGCGCGAGCTCGCGGCGGCGCGCTGCTACGTGCCGGCGCCGCAGTGGGTGCGGACCGATGCGGCGCGTGCGATGGCGAGGGCCATCTCCGCGGCAACGGTTCCCTATCGGCAGGACGAGCACCCGGCGCTCGAGGTCGCGTCGGGCCGCGCGGAGCTGTGCGTGTTCTTCATGGCCGGCCCGTGGGACCTGGCCGCTCCGTCGCTCGTCGTCGAAGAGGCGGGCGGCCGCTTCAGCGACCTCGCGGGCGGCCGCACGCTGACCGGCGGCGCGATATTCTCGAACGGCCGGCTGCACGACGCTGCAGTCGATCTGCTGCGTCAAGCGAGCGAGGCGCGTTAGTTACTCGGTCGGCGCGCCGGTACCCGGCGACGTGATGAAGAGCCGCCGGCCATCCGGAAGCGTCACATCGCGGCCATTCGCCGCGTTCGAGCCGTTGCGATGTCGATAACCGAAGACGACGACCTCGGTGCCCGCGGGGATGGAATCGCGCGTCATGCCGCGGCGCACCAGCGTGTTCGGGCTGCCGGCTTCGATCATCCATTTCTCGACGACACCGCCATCGCGCGGGACGTCGAGGTGAATCCACGCATGCGGATTGATCCATTCGACTTGCGTGATCGTGCCCTTCAGCGTGATCGGCTGGTTCGCATCGAACTCGGTCGAGAAGGCGTGATGCGCCGCTACTGGCCGAGCTCCGAGGATCAACGCGGTGGCAATCGTCGCGAACGCCGCTCCCGCAATACCGATGATCTTCATCGACCGGACTCCTTTGCGCGCCGCTCCTCTTCACGCGTCGCCGACAGTATTCCGCGCATGCCGTAGTTGCCCTCGTGACAGGCGAACTCGACGAGCTCGCCGCGCTGCGGGTGCATGAAGATCTCGACGGTCCACGGCGCCGTGAACACGGGGTCGGTCACGGTGGCGCGATAGCGGATCTGATCGGGCCCCGTTCGCGTGAAGCGCTCGACGACTTTGAACTGCTCGCTCATGACGGAATTCAGCATTTGCACGCCGTAGTAGTGGCGATGCGGTATCTGGTTCGTCGTCTCGACGACGAGCGTGTCGCCCTCGAAGTGGCCACGCGAATCGCCTGTCCACTGGCGCACGCCGGCCGGCAAGTGCGGGCGACCGTCCAGCGGAATGATCCGAACTTCGTGGTTGAGCTCGGCCATGATCGTGACGTACTCGGGCGTCTGCACGATGTAGTAGTTGTTGTTGTACGGCTCGGGCAGCATCGGCGCATGGCCGCCGCCGAAGCCGATGCACCGCTCCGTGAGATAGCGGTCCTCCGGCGTGTCGGCGGGATGCGCCGCCGC
>DASTIY010000376.1:0-31955 GCA_035717085.1 Casimicrobiaceae bacterium
CCGGCGCGCAAGGACGTCAAGCCGCCAGCGGGCTTTCCCGAGGTCGGCGCCCTCAAGATCCTGCCCGTCGACATCGACGCGCTCTTGAAGCACGACGAACAAAACAAGAAGCGCTTTGCCGAACTGTTCGGCGGGTGACGAGCGCGCTCGCCCTGCCGCGCGTCGGCGCCTGGCGCGGCGAGCGCATCGCGTTCGTCCTGCTGCTGTCGCTCGTCGCGCTGCTCGCGCTCGTGCCGATCGCGCGCCTCGCGCAGGAGGCGATCGCGCCGCATGGCCGGTTCGATCCGGCGGTGTTCGCGAGCGTGCTGCAAAGCCGCGCCGTGTGGCGTGCGGCCGCCAATACCGTCGTCGTCGCGATCGGCGGCACGGCGCTCGCGCTCGTGGTCGGCACCGCATTTGCGCTGCTCGTCACGCTGACCGACATCCGCTGGAAAACGGTGCTGGTGTTCTGCTTCATGATGCCGCTGATGATCGCGCCGCAGGTGACCGCGCTCGCGTGGATCAACCTGTTCGGACCGAACAGCACGCTCTTGCGCGCCGTCGGGCTCGCGCCGGCGCCGGGCTCACCGCATCCGCTCTACGGCGCGGGTGGCATTGCGTTCCTGCTCGGCATCGAGCAGGCACCGGTCGTCTTCCTCGCCGTGCGTGCGGGCATGCGCGCGCTGCCGCGCGATCTCGTCGAGGCCGCGCAGTCGTCGGGCGCGCGGCCATGGCGCATCGTGCGCACCGTCGTGCTGCCGCTCGCGATGCCGAGCGTCGCGGCCGGCGCGATGCTCGCGTTCGTCGGTTGCATCGGCAACTTCGGCATTCCCGCGTTCCTCGGGATCCCGGCGGGCTTCACCGTGCTGGTGACGCTGATCTACCAGCGGCTCGCCGGCTTCGGAACCGGCGTGCTGTCCGAAGTGGCGGCACTGTCGCTGCTCCTCGCGCTCATCGCGCTCTTCGGCTTGCTGCTGAACGGCTGGCTCGCGCGGCGCCGCGACGTGCGCGTGACGGCGCTGGTGACGGCCGCACCGTCGTGGTCGCTGGGTCGCTGGCGCGGCACGGCCGAAACGATCTGTTGGCTCGCGATCTTCTTCGTGCTCGTGTTGCCGTTTGCGGCGCTCGCCGCGACGGCCCTCGTCCCTGCGGTCGGCGTCGCGCTGCGTGCCGGCACGGCGACGCTCGGCAATTTCCACTTCGTCCTCTTCGATTACGCGGCAACGCGCCGCGCGTTCCTGAACAGCGCGTCGCTCGCTGCCGGAGCCGCGGTGATGCTGGTGATCGTATCGGTGCCGCTCGGCTATACGCTCGCGGGACGCCGGCCGAGCGTGCGCCAGTTCGTCGGTTTCGTCGCCGAGTTGCCGTACGCGCTGCCCGGCGTCGTGCTCGCGATCGCGATGATCCTGTGTCTGCTGCGACCGCTGCCGATCCTCGGCTTCTCGCTCTACAGCACGATCTGGATCATCCTCGTCGCGTATCTGTCGCGTTTCCTGCTCCTCGCGTTGCGCCCGGTGACGAACGCGCTGCGGCAGATCGACCCGAGCCTCGACGAGGCGGCGCGCATGAGCGGCGCGCGCTTCGCACGGCGCGTCGCGACCGTGATCATGCCGATGGTCGCGCCTTCCGCCGTGGCCGGCGGCATGCTCGTCTTCATGATGGCTTTCAACGAGCTCACCGTGTCCGCCTTGCTGTGGTCGGCGGGCTCGGAGACGGTCGGCGTCGTGCTCTTCAGCCTGGAGCAGGCCGGCGACGCCGTGTCGGCCGCCGCGGTCGCGGTCATTGCCGTCGTCGTCACGCTCGCGCTGATGCTGCTCGCGAACGCGTTCGCGTCGCGCACCGCGCGCGGAGTGCTGCCGTGGCAGCCCTGACGCTCGATCGCATCGGCAAGCGCTTCGGACATGTCGAGGCGCTCGACGACGTATCCCTCGATGTCGCCGACGGCGAGTTCGTCGCGGTGCTCGGGCCGTCGGGCTGCGGCAAGAGCACGCTCCTGCGCGTGATCGCCGGCTTCGAGCGCGCCGATCGCGGCAGCGTGCGCTTCGGCGAGACGCTCGTGAGCGGCGAAGGCGTGCACCTGCCGCCGGAGGATCGCCACGTCGGCATGGTGTTCCAGTCGTACGCGTTGTGGCCGCACATGAGCGTCGCCGAGAACATCGGCTATCCGCTGCGCGTGCGCAGGCTCGCTCGCCGCGAGCTCGCGCGCGAAGTGGATGCGGCGCTCGCGGCGGTCGGCCTCGTCGGTTATGCGGATCGCCGGCCGGCACAGCTGTCGGGCGGCCAGCGGCAGCGCGTCGCGCTCGCGCGCTGCCTCGCGATGAAGGCGCGCATCGTGCTGCTCGACGAGCCACTCGCGAACCTCGACGTGCAGCTGCGCGCGCGGATGCTCGCGGAGATCGCCGCCTTTCGCAAGCTGTCGCAGGCGACGCTCATCTACGTCACGCACGATCAGGCCGAGGCGCTCGGCGTCGCCGATCGCGTCGCGGTCATGGCCGGCGGTCGCGTGCATCAGGTGGCCGCGCCGGCCGCGCTCTATCGGACGCCGGCCGACGGCGTCGTGAGCCGCTTCGTGGGCCCTGGCGCGGTCGCGCGCGGCGAGGTGACGAAAACCTACGCCAACGGCCACGCGCAGGTCGCGCTGTTCGGACGCGAGTGGCAGGTGCGCTCGGCGCCCGGGCAGGAGCGGGGCGACGCCGAGATCTGCATCCGGCCCGAGGACCTGGCGATCGTGCCGGCGGAGGACGGGTTCCCGGCGAGCGTGCAGCGCGTCCTCTATCAGGGTGGACGGACGGTGATCGAGGCGGCGCCGGCCGCCGAGCCCGACACGACGCTCGCGCTTTCGATCGATTCGAGCGGGGCGGGCGCCATCGGGGCGACCGTCCACCTCGCGCTCGTCGACGGATGGGTGATCCCGGCTGCCCCTCACCCCGACCCTCTCCCCGCTTTGCGGGGCGAGGGAGCCTCATGACGACGCGTTCGGGCAGGCCCAAAGCTCCCTCTCCCCGCCCAGCGGGAGGGTCGCGGTGAGGGGCGCGTCATGAACGAGCTCGTCCTGCTCACCGGCGGCAGCGGTTTCGTGGGTTCTGCAATCGCCCGCGCGCTGCTGGCGGCCGGGTACCGGGTGCGGGCGCTGGTGCGGCCGTCGTCGCCGCGGAACAACCTCGCCGGGCTCGACCTCGAAATGGTCGATGGCGACATCTGCGACACGGCGGCCATGCGCCGCGCAATGCGCGGGGCGCAGCGGGTGGTTCACGCGGCCGCCGACTACCGCCTCTGGACGCGCGACCCGGCGGCGCTGGTGCGCGCGAACGTCGGCGGGACGCGGACGGTGATGGAGGCGGCACTCGCCGAAGGCGTGCCGAGGGTCGTCTACACGAGCAGCGTCGCGACGCTGCGCCCGCGCAACGACGGCGCTGCCAGCGAGGCCGATACGGAAAACGAGGCCGGGGCGATCGGCGCGTACAAGCGCAGCAAGGTCGCCGCCGAGCGCGTCGTCGAGGCGATCGCCGCGCGCGGCCTGCCGGTCGTCATCGTCAATCCGTCGACGCCGATCGGTCCCCGCGACATCAAGCCGACCCCGACCGGGCGGGTCATCGTCGAGGCGGCGCGCGGCCGCATGCCGGCGTTCGTCGACACGGGGATGAACCTCGTGCACGTCGACGACGTCGCCGCGGGCCACGTTGCGGCGCTCGAGCGGGGCAAGCCGGGCGAGCGGTACATTCTCGGCGGCGACGACGTGCCGCTTCGCGAGATGCTCGCGGAAATCGCCGCGCTGACCGGGCGGCGCGCCCCGCGTTTCCAGGTGCCGCGCGCGCCGCTCTTTCCGCTCGCGACGGCGGCGGAGGCCATTGCGGCCATCACCGGGCGCGCGCCGCTGCTGACGCGCGACGGGTTGCGGATGTCGCGGCACCGCATGTTCTTCACGAGCGAGAAGGCGATGCGAGAACTGGACTATCGGCCGCGGCCGCACGCCGCGGGACTGCGCGACGCGGTCGAGTGGTTCGGAAAGGCGGGGTACCTGCAATGATCGCAGGCCTCGTTGCGGCGCTCGGTGCGGCCGCGTGGGCGTACCTGCTCACGGCGCGCGGCGGCTTCTGGCGCGCGCGCGAGCGCGACGTCCCGGTCGCGCATCGCCTTGTGGCGTGGCCGAGCGTCTGCGCGATCGTTCCCGCACGCGACGAGGCGGCGGTGATCGGCGACACGCTCGCTTCGCTGCTCGCGCAGGATTACGAAGGCGACTTCTCGATCGTCGTCGTCGACGACCACAGCGGCGACGCCACGGCGTCGCTCGCGCGCACGATTGCGTACACCCGGCGCGCCGGACACGTGCGCGTCGTCAGCGCGCCGCCGCTCGAACCGGGGTGGACGGGCAAGCTCTTCGCGGTCGCCCACGGTATTCACGTCGCCGGCGACGTGGATCTGCTGCTCCTCACCGACGCCGACATCCGTCACGCGCCCGACTCGCTGCGCACGCTCGTCGCGCGCTCCCGGGTGCGGCATCTCGTGCTCGCTTCGCGGATGGCGCGGTTGCGCTGCGAGAGCGCGGCGGAACGCGCGTTGGTGCCGGCGTTCGTGTTCTTCTTCCAGATGCTCTATCCGTTCGCGTGGGTGAACGACGCGAGGCGCGTCACGGCGGCGGCGGCCGGCGGCTGCATGCTGGTCGATCGCCGTGCGCTCGCGCGTGCGGGCGGCATCGCCGCGATCCGCGACGCGCTGATCGACGATTGCGCGCTCGCACGCCTGATGAAGTCGCAGGGTCCGATCGAGCTCGCGCTGTCCGAGCGCGTGGTCAGCACGCGAAGTCATGGCACGTATCGCGAGCTACGCCGCATGATCGTGCGTTCGGCTTACACCGAGCTGCGGCACTCGCCATGGCGCCTCGCGTTCGTGGTGGCCGCGATGCTGATCGTGTTCGTCGCGCCGCCGCTCGTCGCGCTTCTCGCCACCGGCTTCGCGCGCACGCTTTCGCTTCTTGCATGGGCGGCGATGGCGCTCGCGTTCGTGCCGATGCTGCGCTTCTATCGGCGCTCGCTGCTCTGGGCGCTCGCGCTGCCGGCGATCGCGGCCGTCTATCTCGTCATGACGCTCGAGTCCGCACTCGCGCACACGCGCGGGCGCGGCGGCGAATGGAAGGGGCGCCTGCAGGCGCCGCGAACGCTGGGCACGTCATGACGCGAGCGCCCGCCGAAACGACATGCATGCGCCGCTGATGCGCGACAGCGCCCCCATCGCGACCGAAGCCGACGTCGGGCTCGACACGCGGCTCGACGACGCCATCGCGAAGGCGGGGCGCGCGCTCCTCGACGCGCAGCGCGCGGACGGCCACTTCGTGTTCGAACTGGAAGCAGACTGCACGATCCCGGCCGAATACATTGCGCTTCTCGCGTACCTCGGCGAGGCGCATCCCGAGCGCGAGGCCGCGATCGGCCGGTACCTGCGCGCGCGCCAGGGCGAGCACGGCGGATGGCCGCTCGTGCACGGCGGCCCGTTCAACATCAGCGCGAGCGTCAAGGCGTATTACGCGTTGCGGCTCATCGGCGATGCGCCCGACGCTCCGCACATGGTGCGCGCGCGCGACGCGATCCTCGCGCACGGCGGCGCGGGCACCGTCAACGTGTTCACGCGCATCCTGCTCGCGCTGCACGGCGTGCTCACGTGGTCCGCCGTGCCGGTGATTCCCGTCGAGATCATGCTGCTGCCGAGGTGGTCGCCGTTCCACCTGTCGCGCGTCTCGTACTGGACGCGCACGGTGCTCGTGCCGCTCTTCGTGCTCGCCGCGCGGAAGCCGCGCGCGCATTCGACCCGCGGCGTGACGCTCGACGAGCTCTTCCTGAGCGGGCGTCCGCGCGCCCGCCGCCTCGCGCGCGCGCCGCATCAGTCGCGCGTGCTGTTCGCGTGCTTCTGCGTCGCCGACGTGCTGTTGCGCATCGCCGAGCCGTTCGTGCCACGGCGGCTGCGCGCGCACGCGGTCGACCGCGCGGTCGCGTTCGTGCTCGAGCGCGTCAACGGCGAGGATGGGCTCGGCGCGATCTTCCCCGCGATGGCGAACGCCGTGATGATGTTCGACACGCTGGGCTATCCGCGTGACGCTGAGCCTTCGCTCACGGCGCGCCGCGCGATCGACAGGCTGCTGATCGAAGGTCCGGCCGAGACGTATTGCCAGCCCTGCGTGTCGCCGATCTGGGATACCGCGCTCGCCTGCCACGCGTTGCTCGAAGTCGGCGACCGCGCGTCGGTCGTCGCGGCGGGGAAGGGCCTCGCCTGGCTTGCACGCCGCCAGGTGCGCACCGCGGGCGACTGGATCGAAAAGCGGCCGAACACGTCGGCGGGCGGCTGGGCGTTCCAGTATGCCAACCCGCACTATCCCGATCTCGACGACACCGCGGTCGTCGTGATGGCGATGGATCGCTATGCACGGCTGCCCACCGCCCAGCAACGGCGGCTCCTGAGCGACGCGATCGCACGCGCGCGTGCGTGGGTCGCCGGGCTGCAAAGCCGCAACGGCGGCTGGGGCGCGTTCGACGCGGACAACGTATGCGAGTACCTGAACCACATTCCCTTCGCCGACCACGGCGCGTTGCTCGATCCGCCGACGGCCGACGTGACCGCGCGTTGCATCGGCATGTTCGCGCAACTCGGCGACCCGGGCGATCGCGACATCATCGCGCGCGCGATCGCGTTCCTCGAGCGCACGCAGGAGCGAGACGGCTCGTGGTACGGGCGCTGGGGCATGAATTACGTCTACGGCACGTGGTCGGTGCTGTGCGCGTTGAATGCCACGGGTGCGAATGCGCGATCACCGGCGGTCGTGCGCGCGATCGACTGGCTCGTCTCGATGCAGAACGCGGACGGCGGATTCGGCGAGACCGCGCAAAGCTACGAGCTCGGCGAACGCGATCGCGTGCCTGCGGCGTCGACGCCGTCGCAGACGGCGTGGGCGCTGCTCGCTTTGATGGCGGGCGGCGCGACGCATCACGCGGCGACCGAGCGCGCGGTCGATTATCTGCTGCGTGCGCAACGCAGCGATGGCTTCTGGCCCGAGCCCGAGTTCACCGCGACCGGCTTTCCGCGCGTGTTCTTCCTGCGCTACCACGGTTACGCGCGCTACTTCCCGCTGTGGGCGCTCGCGCGTTACCGCACGCTGGTCGCGCTCCCCGCGCCGCGCGTTCGCTTCGGCATGTGACGTGACGGCGTCGTTGCAACCGATCGTGCTCGTCGCGACCGGGCTCGCACTCGAGGCGCGCATCGCGGCGGGCCGCGGCGTGAGGACGATCACCGTGGGCGTCGATCCCGCGCGACTCGCCGACGTGCTCGAGCGCGAGCTCGAGCACGACGTCTTCGCCATCATGAGTTTCGGCATCGCGGGTGGCCTCGCACCGGGCGTGGCCGCGGGGACGTGCGTGATCGCGCGCGGCGTCGTCAGCGACGACGGCTACCGGCGCTGCGACGAGCGGTGGACGAAGGCGATGGCGAAGCGCTTTCCGCGGGCGATCGTCGACGACATCGCGGGCAGCGACGCGGTGATCGTCGACAGTGCGGCGAAGCAGGCGCTGCACCGTGCAACGAAGGCCGTTGCCGTCGATACCGAATCGCATGTCGCGTCGCGCGTGGCGCTCGCGTACGGCGTGCCGTTCGCCGCGTTCCGCGTCGTGTCCGATCCGGTGGAGCGGTCGCTGCCCGCGGCGGTCGGCAGTGCGCTGGCCGCCAATGGCGACGTCAAGGTTGCCGGGATGATGCGCTCGCTCGCCCGCGCCCCGGCGCAGTGGCCGCTCGTCGTGCGCACGGCGCTCGATGCCGCCGCGGCGTTCGCGGCGCTGTCAAGCGGACGGCGACGCCTCGGTGCGCGCCTCGCCTGCGATCCGAGCGCGCTCCTCTTCGACGTGACGTGAGAACACGTACTGCGCCGGACGCTGCTTGGACAGCGAAATCTCCGGCGCCATCGGGCCCTCGGTCCGCACGCCGCGCAGGCTCACCGCCAGCGCCTTCAGCGGATGGCGCACCGCGTCGGTGACCGCGGTCGCCTCGTAGCCGCTGTGCACCATGCAGTTCGCGCACTTCTCGTAGTTCCCCGTGCCGTACGCGTCCCAGTCGGTGCCCTCCATCAGCTCGCGAAACGTCTTCGCGTAACCCTCGCCGAGCAGATAGCACGGGCGCTGCCAGCCGAACACGTTGCGCGTCGGATTGCCCCATGGCGTGCAGTGGTATTGCTGGTTGCCCGCGAGGAAGTCGAGGAACAGGCTCGACTGGCTGAACGACCATGCGCGGCCGCGACGCCCGCGCCGGAACACGTCGCGAAACAACTGCTTGGTGCGCGTGCGCGTGAGGAAATGCTCCTGGTCGGGCGCACGCTCGTACGCATAGCCCGGAGACACCGTGATCGCGCCGACGCCGAGGCCTTCGACGCTGTCGAAGAATGCCGCGACGCGCTCGGGATCGGCATCGTTGAAGAGCGTGCAGTTGATGTTGACGCGGAAGCCGCGCGCCTTGGCATCGCGGATCGCCTCGACGGCGCGGTCGTACACGCCGTGTTCGCACACGGACTTGTCGTGCATGACACGATCGCCGTCGAGATGGACCGACCACACGAAGTACGGGCTCGGCGTAAACCGCGCGAGGCGCTTCTTCATCAGCAGCGCGTTCGTGCAGAGATAGACGAACTTCCGCCGCGCGATGATGCCCTCGACGATCTCGGCGATTTCCTTGTGCAGCAGCGGCTCGCCCCCGGCGATCGAGACGACCGGTGCACCGCATTCGTCGACCGCGTGCAGGCACTCGTCGACCGAGAGCCGCCGATCGAGAATCTCCTTCGGATAGTCGATCTTGCCGCAGCCTGCGCACGCGAGATTGCAACGGAACAGCGGCTCGAGCATCAGCACCAGCGGATACCGCGCGCGCCTTGCGATCTGCTGGCGCACGATGTAGGCGCCGATCCGCGCCTGCTGCATCAGCGGAATGCTCATCGGAACGCCCTCCGCGCTTCGCGCTTCGGGGCTGATTCGCCCTCGGGGCGGCCCTTCGGGCTCATCGGAACTCCCTCCGCGCTTCGCGCTTCGCAGCTGATTCGCCCTCGGGGCGGCCCTTCGAGCTCATGATGCCGCACCCGCGCGATGCTCGCCGCGGCCTCGCGTGAGCTCGGGCGGGAGGCGGAACTCGACCTTCTCTTCGATGCCCGGCAGCGTCGTGACCTCGATCGGCCCGAGCGCGCCGAGCGCGTCGATCACGCCGAGGACGAGCGTCTCCGGCGCCGATGCGCCGGCCGTGACGCCGATCGAGCGCGCTTCGCGCACCCATGCAGGATCGAGCTCGCTGCCGTCGGCGATCAGGTAGCTCGGCACGCCGGACTCGACGCCGATCTCGCGCAGGCGGTTCGAGTTGGAGCTGTTGCGCGCACCGACGACGAGGATCACGTCGGCGAGCTTGGCGAGTTCGCGCACGGCGGATTGACGATTTTGCGTCGCATAGCAGATGTCGTGGATGTCGGGACCGACGATGTCGGTGAAGCGGCGCTTCAACGCCGCGATCACGCTGCGGGTGTCGTCGACGGAGAGCGTCGTCTGTGTCACATATGCGACAGGCGTCGCGGCGTCGAGTTCGAGGCGCTCGACGTCGCCCTCGTTCTGTACGAGGACCACGCGGCCCGGGATCTGGCCCATCGTCCCTTCGACCTCCGGGTGGCCGGCGTGACCGATCAGGATCACGACGCGGCCCTGCGCGATGTAGCGCTTGCCCTGTCCGTGCACTTTCGCGACGAGCGGGCACGTCGCGTCGAGGACGCGCAGGCCCCGCGTGGCGGCGTCCTCCTCGACGGCGCGCGAGACGCCGTGGGCGCTGAACACGGTGATCGACCCGGCGGGGACCTCCGAAAGGTGCTCGACGAAGCGGGCGCCCTTTGCGCGGAGGCTCTCGACGACGTGCCGGTTGTGGACGATCTCGTGGCGGACGTAAACCGGCGCGCCGAAGCGCGCGAGTGCCTGCTCGACGATGTCGATTGCGCGGATGACGCCGGCGCAGAATCCGCGCGGTTGCGCGAGCATCACGCGCACCGGCATCGCCCCGGTGCGAGAAGGGCCTGCATCTTGGCGTACATTTCCCGTGTGGGAGTGCATCGGGCGCCTCCGGGTTCGCAATCGCACGTGGCCATCGCGGCCACGCAACGGTCTCCAGTCCTCGAGTCCTTCATTTTGCACGATCCCGAATCGGCGCCATGCTGAGGCGCATGCGCTGGCGCGAGAAGCGCGGGCCCGACCGGCCGATTGCGTCGACGATCCGCACCATCGTCATCGCGTGCGCCGCGAGCGCGCCGTGGGTCGTCGCACTCGCGATCATCGCGGCGGGTTCGGCCGCTTTTTTCACCCGCTCGAATTTCGCGATCAACACCGATGCCTCGAAGTTGATCGCGAGCGACGTGCCGTGGCGCCAGCGCGAGATCGCGTTCGCGAACGCGTTTCCCCAGCGCAACGACCTGATCGCGATCGTCGTCGACGGGGCGACGCCCGAGCTCGCCGAAGAGGCCAGCGCGACGCTCGCGGCGCGGCTTTCGAACCTGCACGGCGTGCTGCGCCGCGTATGGCGGCCGGATGCCGGACCGTTCTTCGAGCGCCAGGGGCTGCTGTTCGAATCGCAGGACAACGTCGCGAAGACGATGGAACGGCTGATCGCCGCGCAACCGCTGCTCGGGACGCTCGCCGCCGATCCGAGCCTTCGCGGGCTGATGGATGCGCTCGCGCTGATGGCGCAAGGCGCGGCGCAGGATCCCGCGGCGAGTGCGGCGCTCGTCGCCCCGCTCGACGCGCTGGCGGTCGCGTTCGAATCGCTCGCGGCAGGACGCGTGACAACGTTTTCCTGGCAGGCGCTCTTCACCGGCGCGCCGCCCGACCCGCGCGCGCTGCGCCGGTTCATCCTCGTGCAGCCGGTGCTCGATTACGCCGCGCTGATGCCCGGGCACGCGGCGACGGGCGCCATCCGCGACCAGGTTCACGTGCTCGCGCTCGACGCGACGCCGGGCGTTCGCGTTCGCCTGACCGGCCCGGTGCCGCTCGCCGACGAGGAATTCGCGTCGATCGCCGACGGCGCCGCGCTCAACATGTCGGTCACGCTCGTCGTCGTCGTCATGCTGCTGTGGCTCGCGGTGCGCTCGTGGCGGCTCATCGTCGCGATCGTCGGCAGTCTCGCGGTGGGCCTCGCGGTCACCGGCGCCTTCGGGCTCGCGGTGTTCGGTGCCTACAACCTGATCTCGGTTGCGTTCGCCGTGCTGTTCGTCGGCCTCGGCGTCGACTTCGGCATTCAGTTCGCGGTCGCGTACCGTGCGCGAAGGCACGCGAGCGATGACCTCACCAAGGCGATCCGCGACGTCGGTGGCGACGTCGGAAGTCCGCTCGCGCTCGCGGCCGCGGCGACCGCCGCAGGATTTTTCGCGTTCGTGCCCACCGACTTTCGCGGCGTGTCGGAGCTCGGCGTGATCGCCGGCACCGGGATGGTCATCGCATTCCTCGCGAGCATCACCGTGCTGCCTGCGCTCGTGATGCTGCTGCGGCCCGGAGGCGAGCCCGCGTCGATCGGCTTCGCCGCCTTCGCGCCGCTCGACCGTGCCTTGCTCGCGCATCGTCGCGTCGTGCTGGGCGTCTCGGCCGCGCTCGCCGTCGCGGCGCTGATCGTGCTGCCGCGCCTTTCCTTCGACTTCAATCCGCTGCATCTGCGCAGCCGCGAAGCCGAATCGGTCGCAACGTTGCTCGATCTCATGAAGGACACGGCGACGTCGCCCGACACGATCGACATCCTCGCGCCTTCGGTACCGGCCGCGAGCGCGCTCGCGGCACGCCTCGAGCGGTTGCCCGAAGTCGATCACGTGCTGACGATCGCGACCTTCGTGCCCGAGCACCAGGACGCCAAGCTGGCCGCGATCCAGGACGCGGCGTCGCTGCTCGCACCCACGCTCGAGCCCGCGCAGGTCAAGCCGGCGCCGACCGACGCGCAGACGGTCGCCGCGATGAAGAATGCGGTGGTGCGCCTCGACGAGGTCGCGACGGCAAAGCCCGATACGCCGCTCGCCAGGGCGGCCGCACATCTCGCGGCCGCCGTGCGCCGACTCGCCGAAGGTTCGCCCGAGCTTCGCGATCGTGCACGCAGCGTGCTCGTACCGGGCCTCGCGACGACGCTTCGCCAGTTGCGTAGCGCGCTCGCGGCCGAGCCGGTGACGCTCGACGGGTTGCCGGAGTCGCTGCAGCAGGACTGGGTGACTGCCGACGGCCGCGCACGCGTCGAGGTCTATCCGAAAGGCGACATGAGCGACAACGACGCGCTGCACCGCTTCGTCACCGCGGTGGAAGCGATCGCGCCGAACGCGACCGGCGCGCCGGTGTCGATCGACGCATCGAGCCGCACGATCGTCGGCGCGTTCGTGAAGGCCGGCGTCTTCGCGTTCGTTTCGATCACGCTGCTGCTCGCGGTCACCTTGCGACGCGCGCGCGACGTGCTCATGACGCTGTTGCCGCTGCTGCTGTCGGCGCTGCTCACGCTCGCGACCTGCGTGCTCGTCGACCTGCCGCTCAATTTCGAGAACATCATCGCGCTGCCGCTGCTCTTCGGCATCGGCGTCGCCTTCAACATCTACTTCGTGATGGCGTGGCGCGCGGGACGCGCCAATCCGTTGCAGTCGAGCCTCACGCGCGCGGTCGTCATGAGTGGCCTCACGACAGGGACGGCATTCGGCAGCCTGTGGCTGTCGTCGCACCCGGGGACCGCGAGCATGGGGGAGCTGCTCGCAATCTCGCTCGCGTGGACGCTTCTGACCGCGCTCCTCTTCCTCCCCGCGCTCCTGGGGCCGCCGCGGATCCGCGGATCGTAGTTCGCGCTCGTGTCGAGTCTTCTCGCCGCCGCATCTAAAGCGGTCGTGGGTTGGGCACTCGTCGGGGTGCGCTCCGCGCTCAGACACCGAGTAAACGCCGGCGGACGGTCGGGCCACCGACCGAGGCCAACAGCGTGATATGGATGCTGACCGTCCGCCCGCGTTTACTCGGTGTTTGAGCGCGCATCGCACCCCGCCGGCTGCCCCTGCACGAAGGCGGTTAAAGGATTTAGCGCGAGACGGACTTCGTCTCGGCGCGATGCCACGCCCAGAGGCCGGGGATGTAGATGACGATGTCGCGCAGCCGCCGCGCGGCGGCGAGCGCGAGCGCGGTCGTCGCGTCGAGCCCCATGATGCCGCCGATCAGCAGGAACGCGCCTTCCTGCACGCCGATCGATGCGGGAACCACGAACGCGGCGCTGTTGATCGCCTGCACCGTCGCCTCGATCGCGATCGCCTCGGGAATGCTGCGCGGCGCGCCGAGGAAATGGAGCGCGATCCACGTTTCCCCCGCGCTGATGATCCACGCCGCGAGCTGCAGCCCGAGGCACGACCACACGTCGGCGTGGCGCGCGTGCACGTCGCGTATCGCGCGATCGAGCCGGAGCGAGCGTGCGTGCAGTGCCTCGAGGCGTCCGGCGAAAAAGCGCTCGGCGAGGCTCGCGATCCCGGCGAGCGCGCCTGCGCGCTGCGCGAGCATGAACGCGCCGCCGGCCACGAGCAGCACGACGACCCCGACCGCGAGATGCGTCGCGAACGGCCCGCCGTGCCCGGCCGCGAACAGCAGCGCGAGCCCGAGCAGCGCGAACACGGCCTGCGAGAGCACCGAGAGCGCGACGTCGGCTGCGAGGCTCGCCGCCACCTCGGTGCGGGACGCGGCGTGACGCAGCAGGATCCGATACGCGGCGACCTCGCCGCCGATGCGCGCGACCGGCAGCACGCCGTTCACCGACTCGCGGACCCACACGGCGTTCAGCAGCGTGGCGACGCGAAGACGCGTCGAGCGCGGAAACAGGCGCCGCCACGCGAGCGCGTTCGCGTACATCGGCACGACGTGGAACGCGGCTGCGAGCAGCAGCCCGGGGATCGCATCGACGACGAGATGGCCGATGCGCGCGACGTTCTGACGCGCGAAGAGGTACGCGGCGACGACGAGCCCGACGAAGGCCAGCACGCGCGCGAGCCGCTTCACCGCGCGCGAGACGTTACGAGTCGACGGCCTGCCGGCGCTCGCGCAGGAACTGGAAGAATTCCACGCCTTCGCGCAGCCGCCTTCGCATCATCTCGGGGCTTCGCACCATCTCGCCGACGATCGACGCGATCTTGCCGGCGCGGAAATAGAAGCGCCGATAGAACGTCTCGACCGAGTCGAAGATCTCCGTGTGCGAAAGGTGCGGGTAATGCAGTGGCGCGATCTGCACGCCGTGCGCGTCGACGAGTTCCGCGTGCGCATCGTCGAGCCACCCGTTCTCGAGCGCCTGCTTGTGGAGGAACGTGCCGGGGTAGGGTGCGGCGAGCGACACTTGGATCGTGTGCGGGTTGATCTCGGTGGCGAAGCGGATCGTCTCCTCGATCGTCTCCTTCGTCTCGCCGGGGAGCCCGAGAATGAACGTGCCGTGGATCGTGATGCCGAGGTCGTGGCAATCCTTCGTGAAGCGCCGCGCGAACTCGACGCGCATGCCCTTCTTGATGTTGAAGAGGATTTGCTGGTTGCCCGTCTCGTAGCCGACGAGCAGAAGGCGCAGGCCGTTGTCGCGCATCACCTGCAGCGTCTCGCGCGGCACGTTCGCCTTCGCGTTGCACGACCACGTCACGCCGAGCTTGCCGAGCTCGCGCGCGATCGCCTCGGCGCGCTTCAGGTCGTCGGTGAACGTGTCGTCGTCGAAGAAGAACTCCTTCACCTGCGGCATCGCCTTCTTCGCCCAGGCGATTTCCTCGACGACGTGGCCGACGCTGCGCGTCCGGTACTTGTGGCCGCCGATCGTCTGCGGCCACAGGCAGAACGTGCAGCGCGACTTGCAGCCGCGGCCCGTGTAGAGCGAGACGTACGGGTGCCTCAGGTAGCCGATGAAGTAGCGGTCGATGTCGAGGTCGCGCTGGTAGACCGGCGTCACGAACGGCAGCTCGTCCATGTTCGTCAACGCGCGCGGCGCGTTGTGGACGATGCGCCCCGCTCCATTGCGATACGACAGCCCGTCGATCGTCGCGAGATCGCGCCCTTCGGCGACCTCGCGCAGCGTGAAGTCGAATTCGTTGCCGGCGACGAAGTCGATCGCATTCGACGCCGCGAGGCTCGCCTGCGGGTCGACGGCGACCTTGGCGCCGATCATGCCGGCCACGAGCGCCGGATGGACCTCCTTCATCGCTTCGATCGTGCGTACGTCCGAGGCGAACGACGGCGCCGACGTGTGCAGCACCGCGAGGTCGAAATCGCGCGTCATGCCGAGGACGTCGGCGAGCGTCAGGCCGTGCGGTGGCGCGTCGACGAGCCGGCTGCCTTCGACGAGCGCAGCCGGTTGCGCGAGCCACGTCGGATACCAGAACGAGCGGATCTCGCGGCGCGCCTGGTAGCGCGAGCCCGCGCCGCCGTCGAAGCCGTCGAACGACGGCGCCTGCAGGAACAACGTACGCATCATCGGCGACGGGCCCGTTTCATCCTATCGGCCCGCCTTCCCGAGCGGAACGAGGGTACCGTCGGCGCGCACCTTGTAGCGGCGGCCGCGCCAGTTGACGACGCCGACGAAGAAGCTCGCGAACAGCACGCCGAACGACAGCAGGTCGCGCGCCGGTCCGAGCCATGTCGACGTCGTGCCGATGCGAAGCGTGCGGTCGACCTGCAGCTGAAGCGCAAGCCGGCACACGATCGCCAGCGCGACGAAGCCTGTCGCGACGTACGGATGCGGCCACGCAAGCGCTCCGGCGAGCGCGAACGGCAACGGGTGCGTGAGCACGAGGCCCATGTAGCCGAGCGGGTCGGCCGCGCGCAGCGTTCGTGCCCAGCGCAATTCGTGACGCAGCAACTCGCCGGCATCGCGCTCCGCGCACGTGTGACGCACCACGAGGGGCGGGATCGCGACGCGCAGGCCCGCGCGGCGAACCGCGACGCCGATCGCATTGTCGTCGGCGAGATGCGCGAGGAATGCATGAAAGCCGCCGATCGCCGCGAGCGTTTGTCGCTTCATCGCGATCGTCGCGCCGAAGCAGGGCCGCGCGAGGCCGGCGGCAAGGCCGACGAGCACGTTCGGCAGGAAGTGATAGTCGATCGCCATGGCGGCGAGGCGCGCCCACACGCCGCCGCGCACGTCGCCGCGATAGAGATACGTCACGAGACCGACGCCGCTGCGCTCGAGCTCGGCGAGCGTGCGCGCGAGGTAATCGCGCGGCACCGCGATGTCGCTGTCGGCGATGACCACGACGTCGTGCGCGATCCTCGCTTCCATGCCCATCAGGTTCGCGATCTTCGGATTGGGCCCGCGGCGATCGGTCGTCACGCAAAGCGCGAGCGCCCGACCGGGGTACTCGGCGACCAGCCGTTGCACGACGGGCACCGCCGGGTCGCTCGCGTCGTGCGCGCCGAAGAGCACCTGCACGTCGCCGGCGTAGTCCTGCTCGCAGAACGATCGCAGGTTGTCGTAGAGGCCCGCCTCGGCGCCGTGCACGGGCTTCAGGATCGTCACGCCCGGCGTCGCGGAGCGTGCCGGTGCGTCGTCGCCGCGGAAGCGGCCGACGAGTGCCGCGGCGGCGAGCGCGTGCAGGCATCCGGCCGCGGCGAGCACGAAGCACGCGAGGGCGATGGGAAAGAGCACGATCTCGCTCATGGCGTAAGCGGCGCCTCGGCGCGTGCAGGGCTTCGCAACGAATCCGTCGTCAACGATGGAGTCCCCCGAAGGCGAATGGCGAAGATCATCGCACGACCTCGCCGGACAAGGACCGGCAGTGCAATAATTCGATGACGATGAGGCGCTTCGCGCTCGCCGCAACCTTCACCGTCGCGCTCGCGGGCTGCGCGACCGTCCCCCCCGCGGATCGCGCTGCGAACGATCCGCTCGAGCCGCTGAACCGAGCGGTGTTCGACTTCAACGACAGGCTCGACACCACCGTGATCAAGCCGGTCGCGCAAACGTACCTCGACGTCGTGCCCGCGTTCGTCCGCGATCGCGTGCGGGCGTTCATCGACAACCTCGCCGAGCCGCGCATCTTCGTCAACGACATGCTGCAGGGTCGCTTCGACGCCGCCGGCATCACGCTGTCGCGCTTCCTCGCGAACACGATCGCCGGTGTCGGCGGCGTGTTCGACGTGGCCACCGGCCAGGGTTTGCGGCGGCAGACAGGCGATTTCGGGCAGACGCTCTACGCCTGGGGCGTCGAGGACGGCGGACCGTATCTGGTCCTGCTGTTCTTCGGGCCGTCCGACGTGCGCGACGCCGTCGGGCTCGGCGTCGATCTCTATACGACGCCGCCGTCGCTCGTCGTGCAGGGTGACGACGCGACGTCGATCGGCTTCGGCGTTGGATTGCTCGACGGCATCGACCTGCGCTCGCGCAACATCGATACGCTCGATGCGTTGAAGGCGAGCTCGCTCGACTATTACACGCATTTCCGCAGCGTCTGGCGCCAGCACCGCGCCGCGGCGCTGCGCGAGGCGCGCGGACAGGCGCAGGCGCCGCCCGAACTCGTCGATCCGGGCGCGACGCCCGAGGATCCGCAGAAGTAGCGGGCGCACCGCCACCACGCTCCGCGCCTCAGCGCTTGGCCGGTTGCATCAGGCGATCGGCCTGCTCGCGCAGCGATGCGACCAGCGCCTGCGCGCCGCCGGAATCGAGGATGCTCGCGAATTCGGCGCGTCGGGTCGCGAGCTCGCTGATCGTCCCGGTGAGGTACACATCGACGATCTTCCACGCGCCGCCCGACTTTCGCATCAGATAGTTGAGCGTCACCGGCTCGCCGTTCGACTGCACGATCTGCGTATGCACGACGCTGCCGCCGGTTCGCGTCTCGACGTTCGGGTCGATCTCGAATTTCTCGCCGGAGTACCCGTCGAAGCGGCTGGCGTAAGTCGCGATCGTCATCCGGCTGAACGCATCCACGAGCGCCTTCTGCTGATCGGGCGGCATCGACGTCCACTGCGGGCCCACGGCGATGCGTGTCATCGCGGCCAGGTCGAACGTCGACGAGATCACCGGCGCGAGCAACGCGTCGCGACCCTTGATGCCGAGCGTCTTCGCCCGCTTCATCGCGTCGAGCAGCGCATCGTAAAAGCGTCGGATCGGCGCGGTGACGTCGTCGCTGCCCGCCTGCTGCGCCAATGCGGGCGCTGCGCAAAGCGCGCTCGAGGCCGCGATGAAGCGCAAGCAATCGCGCCGTTTCATCGGTCGACCTCCTCGGGTCGGCTGACCGGTCCCGTCCAGTGCGACACATACGGTGCAACGTCGCTCGCGATAGGGGATGCCGGCACGCCCGACGGCGTGCCGAGATAGACGAAGCCGACGATCGCATCCTGCCGCGAAAGGCCGAGCGCGCGCTTGACGGAGTCGTCGTAGGCCGCCGCGCCGGTTCGCCAGAAGCCGCCGAAGCCGAGCGCGTGCGCTGCGAGCAGCAGGTTCTGCGCCGCCGCGCCGGCCGCGACGACCTGTTCGACTTCGGGGACCCCGCGGTGCTCACGCACCCGCGCTGCAACGACGACGATCAGCGGCGCACGCAGCGGCTTCGCGCGCTCCTTCACGAGCGCGGCTTCGGGCACATCCGGCTCGCGCCGGCGTAGTGCCGAAGCGAGCACGTCACCGAACGTTTCGCGTGCCGCGCCTTCGATGATCATGAATCGCCACGGCCGCAGCCGACCGTGATCGGGGGCGCGGATCGCCGCCTGGAACAGTCGCTCGAGCGTTGCCGCGTCGGGCGCCGGCGCCACCAACGCCTGCGGGCTCGCGCGCGTCGTCAACGCCTGCAGCGCATCCATGTTCGCCGGGCGTTCGCTCACGCGGTGGTTCGCGATGCCGTCGTCGGCGTTCCCGGCATCCCGATATCGGGACTGGCGTCTTCGGCGCGAATCGGCAACATGCGCTCGTCGATGCCGCCGCGCTGCGCGAACAACGGTCGATTCGTCGCGCCGCGCACCGCGAGCGCAGCACCGCTTGCGGCCAGCGCCAGCCCGAGGAGCGACCGGTCGGCCAAGCCGATCAGCGAAAGCAGGCCGCCGCCGACGATCGCGGCACCGCGCGTGCTCGGTGTCCACACCTCGTACGAGCGCTGCGGCTCGGGGCGCTCGCCGCCCTGCAGGCTCGAGATCGAATCGGCGTCGTCGTAGACGACCAGCTTGTTGTCGACCTCGTGCACGCCCCAGACGCTGCGCACGGCGTCGACCAGGCGTTGCAACTCGTGACGCAGCACCGGGCCGCTCAGCGTGACGCGTCCGCGGTTCGCGCCAACCTGGATGGCGTGCGGATGCGAGACGAGCCGACCGATTCGCGCACGCACGCGCTCGATCAGTTGCAGATCGTCGGGAATCGGCTCGTCGGTCAGCAGGTGCCGCGCCCGCGCACCCAATCCGGTCAACCGATGCGCGGCGTCACGACCGGCTGCGCGCAACGCGCGGCGCGCGTCGAGTCCGACACTCGCCACCTTGTCGCCGACGAGCGCACGGCGTCGCCGGCCCTTGTCGGGATCGAGCATGTACATGGCTGCGGCGCCGAGCGCCGCACCGCCGACGAACCGGGTCAGGTGGGATGTCATCGCGTGTCCTCGCTGTCGGACGTTCTACGAAGTGCCGGGCGCCGGCACGGGCCGTGACGGTCCCTGTCGGCAAGGCGTTTTCGGATCGACAGCATAACGGGACCACAATTCCGGCATGCGAGTGGAACGAAACGTGCCTCGCCCGGCGCGTCGCGGGTCAGCGCAACTCATGGTTCTGCCACATGCGACCGCTGATCGCGACCAACGCCGCAGCGCACGCGGCGAGCGGCACGAACGCGAACGCCGGCACGCCCGACGCGTCCCACAGCGCACCGCACACGAGCGATAGCAGCATCGCCATTCCGTAGCTCAGCAGGAACGTGCCCGCCGCCGTGCGGGCGACGTCCTCGGGCCGGCATAGCAGCGGCGGGAGCGTGAGCGCGAGCGTCAATTGCGCCGCGACTGCGAAGCCGAGAAGCGCGGCCCAGACGATCGTCGCCGTGCCGATCATGAAGACGATGCCGACGATGCTGACGAGTGCGAGGATGCCGGTGGCGACGTAAGGCCACGCGAGGCGCTCGAGTCTTCCGGCGAGCCCGAGCAAAAGCAGCGACGCGGGCAACTGGCCGAGGTTCAGCGCGAGCAGGCCGTCGCCGATCAGGTCGGAGCGACCGTGACTCGCGAGGTAGATCGGCATGAACGCGTTCATGCAGAAGTACATCGAGTTGACGCAGCCGAACAAGCCCCCGAGGCGCCAGACCAGGCCCGCACGCCAGTCGGGGAGCCACGCCTTCGGCAATGCGGCGGTGCCCGCACGCGGCGAGCGCGGCGCGAACGCGCGTACGAGAATGGCGATGATCGCGATCGGCAGCGACCACGCGAGAAGCGAGAGCCGCCAGCTGCCGCCGACCGCCGGCAGCACGACCGGCAGCGTCAGCAGCACGGCGAGGATTTCGCCGACGAGAAGTCCGTTCGTGTAGAGCGCGGTGCCGAGGCCGATGCGGGTCGGCAGCCACTGCCGCACCGCGGTCGGCATGATCGGTTGCATCAGCGCGACGCCCGCCGACATCACGATCGTCGTGGCGAGCAGCGCGCCGAAGTTCGGACTGACGCCGCGCAACGCGGAGCCGATCGCGACGAGCGCGAGCCCACCGACCATCGCGGCACGCACGCCAAGACGCGCGACGAGCAGCGAGCCGCCGAGTGCGGCAATCGCGAACATGGCGGGCGGAATGCTCGACAGCAATCCGACTTCGGTGGCCGAAAGGCCGAGATCGTCGCGAATCATCGCGATGACCGGCGGCACCGCGAGGATCGTGAGGCGCAATGCGTTGCCGGCGAGCCAAAGCAGGAGCGCGCGCAGCCACGGCTGCTCGCGAGGCGCGGGATTCGTCATGGGCGCGTATTCTGAGGGCACGCCGGCGACGCGCTCGATCGCGATGCTCGCTTCCCAGCGAACGCGACGCTCGGAAGCGCGCCGTCGGCCCCTACTCTTCGCCGTGGCGACGTGCTACTTTCACCGTTCGCGCGCGGAATCGCCGCGCACGACGTCCGCTTCGCGATCCTCCCCCTCGGCGGTCACCCCGCATGACCATTCGCTCGCATCTGATGCTGCTCGCGATCGGGGCAGGCCTGCCGGTGCTCGCCTTCGCGATCCTCGTCTCGGTCGTGCTGGTCGAGCAGGATCGCGTCACGGTCGAGCGCGGCGCGATCGAGCGGGCGCGCGCGATGATGACCGCGGTCGACACCGAATTGCGCGGCTCGATCACGACGCTGCTCGCCATCACCGCGTCGCCGGCGCTGCACGGCGGCGACGCGCGTGCCGCGCACGACGAGCTCGTGCGCGTGCTGGCGACGCAAAACGCGTGGTACGACGTGACGCTCGCGCGCGCATCCGGCGAGAAGATCGTCGACGCCCGCCAGCCGTTCGGCCACGCGCCGGAGCGAACCGTCGACCCGGCGAGCGTTGCGCAAGTCTTGCGCACCGGACGCGTCGCCATCGGCAACGTCGATCGCTTCGATGCATCGTCGCCGGCGGTGGTCCCGATTCGCGCGCCGGTGATGGTCGACGACAAGGTCGCGTACGTCCTGACCGCACTCGTGCGCCCCGAATCGTTCCAGGCGCTGATCCGCGATCAGCGTTTGCCGGACGGCTGGATCAGCGGCATCGTCGATGCGAACGGCAATTTCGTCTCGCGCATCCCGCCGCGTACCCCGGGCGAGCAGGCGGGCGTGGCCTTTCGCGCGGCAGTGATGCGCGCCGAGGAAGGCTGGTATCGCGGCGAGACCGTCGAAGGACGCGACACCTTCACCGCGCACGAGCGCTCGAACTTCAGCCACTGGAGCATCGGGCTCGCGATTCCGGCGACGATCGTGCAGGCAGGGGCGACGCGCACCGCATGGCTCATGGCGATCGGCGTCGTGAGCTCGATCGTGCTCGCGCTCGGCGTCGCGTTGCTGCTCGGCCGGCGCATCGCGCGACCCGTGGGTGCGCTCGCCGCGGTGGCGCGGTCGATCGGCGCGGGCGAGGCGGATCGCGTGCCGGTCGACGACACCGTACGCGAAGTGAGCGACGTGGCGATCGCGCTGCGCGAGGCCGACGTGGCGGTGCGCGAGCGCGAGCAGCTGATCGAGCGCGAGAAGACGGCGCTGCAGCAGGCCGATCGCGCGAAGGACGAGTTCATCGCGGCGCTGTCGCACGAGTTGCGCAATCCGCTCGCGGCGTTGACGGCCGCCGCGCACATCCTGCGTCTTGCCGATCCGACGCACGGCAGCGCGATCGATGCACGCGGCGTCATCGAGCGCCAGACCCGGCACATGACGCGGATGATCGAGGACCTGCTCGACGTCAGCCGTCTGATCGCCGGCAAGGCGAATCTGGTGCTCGAGACGTTCGATCTCGCGCCGCTCGTCGCCGCGACCGTCGGCGCATGGCAGGCGGCGGGCCGCTTCGCCGGGCAATCGGTCACGCTCGACACGCAGAGCGCGTGGGTGCGTGCCGATCGCACGCGCCTCGAGCAGATCGTGTCGAATCTCCTCGACAACGCGGTGAAGTTCACGCCGCCGGGATCGACGATCGTGGTGCGCGTGGCCACCGAGGGCGAATCGAGCGTGCTCTCGGTCGCCGATGACGGCGAAGGCATCGACCCCGTGCTCGCGACGCGCGTGTTCGACGTGTTCGTGCAGGGCAACCAGGATCCGAGCCGCTCGCGCGGCGGCATCGGGCTCGGACTCACGCTCGTCAAGCGCCTCGCGGAGCTGCAGGGCGGGTCGGTGCGGGTCGAAAGCGAGGGACTCGGACGCGGTGCGACGTTCACCGTGCGGCTCCCGGCGGTCGTGCCGGTCAGCCCCATCGTCGCGACGGCTTCCGCATTGCGCTCGGGATCGCCGGCGAAGGTGCTGATCGTCGAGGACAACGACGACGCGCGCGAGATGCTGCACCAGGTGCTCGCGATGCAGGGCCACGACGTCTGCGTGGCGCACGATGGCACGTCGGGCATCGCGCTCGCGCTCGAGCGTGCACCCGACGTGGCGATCATCGACATCGGCCTCCCCGACATCGACGGCTACCACGTCGCGCAGCGCATCCGCGAGCAGGCGACGCACCGCATCGCGCTCATCGCGCTCACCGGCTACGGGCAGCCGGAGGATCAGCGGCGTGCGCGCGACGCGGGCTTCGACCTGCACCTCGTGAAGCCCGTCACCGTCGAGCGCCTCGATCACGCGATCGCGTCGCTCGATCCGTCGTCAATCTCGTCGTCGTTACGCTTCGGCGATTGACGGGCGTTGGACGCTCGTCGCATATCGTTGCGGCTCATCGTTATTGCTGGGCCGGCATTCCCGAGTTTCGCTGTCTGGGGTCATCGAGCGTGCCTCGCGGCGTTTCGCTGTCTGGGGTCATCGAGCGTGCACTCGCGGCGTTTCGCTGCGCGCTCAGACACCGAGTAAACGCCGGCCGACGGTCGGGGTGCCGTCCTGCTGCTTGCGAACGACGGTGGCCCGACCGTGTCGCCGGCACTCGAACTCGCGCTCAGCGAACCGCCCCGATTGCCCGCCAGCCGGTGGTTACGCGAGGCGAATGGCGACTTCGCCACCGCCCTCCGCATACCCCGGGCATCTTTCCCCGACATCGCGCCCGACTTTTCCACTTCGGTACCGACGCATGCAGAAACGACCGGCATGACGAGACCATTTTTGCGGATCGACGCTGCGTAGGCGTTGACCCACGATTTTGCTGCGCATCATCACCGACGTGTCGAGGCAATCGTCGGGGTGCGCTCAGCGCGAGTTCGAGTGCCGGCGACACGGTCGGGCCACGAACCGATGCGATCGACAGACTGGAATCCCGACCGTCCGCCGGCGTTTACTCGGTGTCTGAGCGCGGAGCGCACCACGACGAGTGCCAGGCATCAAGCTGTTGTTTCGAGCGCACCACGACGAGTCGCAGGCACCGAGCGTTTAGTTCTGCATTGAGTAGTGCAGAAACGGACACCGGAATCGCTGCCGTAAAATTGCCGCATTCGAAGGCGATTTCGATGGAGCCGATTCCGTGAGCGACACGCAGAACTCAGAGCCTACGCGCGAGACGATGGGCTTCCAGGCCGAGGTGAAGGAGCTCCTCGGCCTCATGATCCATTCGCTGTACTCGAACCGCGAGATCTTCCTCCGCGAGCTGATCTCGAACGCGTCCGATGCCTGCGACAAGCTTCGCTTCGAGGCGCTGCACAACCCCGCGCTCCTCGCCGGCGATCCGGATTTCCGCATCCGCATCGACTACGACAAGGACGCGCGCACGATCACCGTGACGGACAACGGCATCGGCATGAATCGCGACGAGGTGATCGCCAACCTCGGCACGATCGCGAAATCGGGAACGCGCGAATTCTTCCGGCAACTCACCGGCGACCAGCAGAAGGACGCGAACCTGATCGGCCAGTTCGGCGTCGGCTTCTATTCGTCGTTCATCGTCGCCGACAAGGTGACCGTCGTCACGCGCCGCGCCGGCGAGTTGCCCGACCAGGGTGTGCGCTGGGAATCCGACGGCCAGGGCGAGTTCACCATCGCGATGGTCGATCGCCCCAATCGCGGCACCGAGGTGACGCTGCATCTGCGTGAGGGCCAGGACGATCTGCTGTCGGGGTCGAAGCTGCGCTCGATCGTCCACCGCTACTCGGACCACATCGTGCAGCCGATCCTCATGCGAAAGGAGGAGTGGAAGGACGGCGCGTCGCAGAAGACGAACGAGGACGAGACGGTGAATCAGGCGTCGGCGCTGTGGGCGCGACCGAAGAGCGAGATCGGCGACGACGACTACAAGGCGTTCTACAAGCACGTCGCGCACGATTTCGAGGACCCGCTCGCGTGGACGCACACGCGCGTCGAGGGCCGGCACGACTACACGCTGCTGCTCTACCTGCCGGCGCACGCGCCGTTCGACCTGTGGGATCGCGATGCGCGGCACGGCGTGAAGCTCTACGTGCGGCGCGTGTTCATCATGGACGACGCGAAGCAGCTGCTGCCGGCGTACCTGCGCTTCGTCCGCGGCATCGTCGATTCGAGCGACCTGCCGCTCAACGTCTCGCGCGAGATCCTGCAGGAATCGAAGGACATCGACACGCTGCGCGCCGGCTCGACGCGCAAGGTCCTCGACCTCCTCGCGTCGCTCGCCGACAGCGACAAGGACAAGTACCGCACGTTCTGGAAGGAGTTCGGGCGCGTGCTGAAGGAAGGCATCGGCGAGGACGCCGCGAACCAGCAAAAGGTCGCCGCGCTGCTGCGCTTCGCGTCGACGCACGACGACGCGGCCGACGAGACGGTTTCGCTCGGCGATTACGTCGCGCGCATGAAGGAGGGACAGGACAGGATCTACTACGTCACCGCCGAGACGTTCAATGCGGCGAAGAACAGTCCGCATCTCGAGGTGTTCCGCAAGAAGGGCATCGAAGTGCTGCTGATGTCCGAGCGGATCGACGAATGGGTCGTCGGCAACCTGCACGAGTTCGACGGCAAGGAGCTCGTGTCGGTCGCCAAGGGCGGGCTCGACCTCGGCAAGCTCGAGGACGAGGCGGAGAAGAAGGAAGCGGAGGCCGAGGCGGGCGAGCTCGCGCCGTTCGTCGAGCGCGTGAAGAAGAGCCTGGGCGAGCGCGTGAAGGACGTCCGGATCAAGCGGCGCCTGACCGAGTCACCTGCGTGCCTCGTCGCCGACGAGCACGATCTCTCCGGCAACCTGGCGCGCATGCTGAAGGCAGTGGGACAGGAAGCACCGACGACCAAGCCGATCCTCGAGATCAACCCCAAGCATCCGGTCGTCGAGCGGCTGACGCACGAGGAGCGGCATTTCGACGACTGGGCGTCGGTCCTGTTCGATCAGGCACTCCTCGCCGAGGGCGGCCAGCTCGACGACCCCGCGACGTTCGTCAAGCGCGTCAACCAGCTGATGCTCGAGGTGAGCGCAGGCGCGTCGAAGTAGGGTCTGACCCGGGCCCGACCCGGTCTGACCCTGTGCTTTTGTTCCGACGCTACACCGGGGGCATCTTCGGCAGCTTGTGCGAGATGCCCTTGTGGCAGTCGATGCAGGTCTTCTCGTGGTTCGGCAGGAACGTCGAATGCGCGCGTGCGGCGCGCGGACTCTGCCGGGTGAAGTCCATGTACTCGAAAGCATGGCAGTTGCGGCACTCGAGCGAGTCGTTCGCCTTGAGCCGCGCCCACTCGTGCTGCGCGAGCTCGAGCCGCTTCGCCTCGAACTTCTCGCGCGTGTTGATCGTGCCGAAGATCTTGCCCCACACCTCCTTCGACGCCTGCATCTTGCGTGCGATCTTGTCGGTCCAGTCGTGCGGCACGTGGCAGTCGGGGCATTTCGCGCGCACGCCGCTGCGGTTCGTGAAATGGATCGTCGACTGCAGTTCGACGTAGACGTTGTCGCGCATCTCGTGGCACGAGATGCAGAATTTCTCGTTGTTCGTCGCCTCCAGCGCGGTGTTGAAGCCGCCCCAGAAGATGATGCCCGCGATGAAGCCGCCGACGGTGAGAAAGCCGAGGCTGAAGTAGGCGGCCGGCCGCCGGACCACGATCCAATACCGGCGCAGGAGGGCACGAAGGCCCTTCACGGCGCGCTCACTTGCGTGGGGGGGCGCCCTTGGCGGCGGCCCGCGTCAGCGCCTCGAAGTCCTGATAGGTGTTCGCGACCGGCGGGGCGACCTCGTCCTGCGGCACGTGACACTGCGTGCAGAAATAGCGCCGCGGCGAGATGTCGCCGCGAATCGTGCCGTCGCGATCCATGTAATGCGTCGCGGGGATCGGGATCGCGGTCGATTCCTCGATGCGGGTTCGCGCGTGGCAGCTGACGCAGCGATTCGCATCGCGATCGAGCTGGTAGCCCTCGATCTTGTGCGGGATCGTCGGCGGCTGCATCGCGAACGCGCGGTTGCGCCGCACGTCCTTGTTCTCCTGGTTCGCCATGGGCGGCGGCGCCGGCTCCTGCGCGAGCGGGGCGGGGCCGCGCAGCACGTCGACGAGCGGCGCCGCGTAGACGGTGATCGACCACAGCGCGGCGAGGGCGACGAGTCGGCGCATGGCGAGACCTCGACGATCCTGCATGGCTAGGCCTTGACGATCCTGACCGCGCACTTCTTGAAGTCGGTCTGCAGCGAGATCGGATCGGTCGCGTCGAGCGTGCACTTGTTGACGAGCTGGCTCGCGTCGAACCACGGCATGAATACGAGGCCGCGCGGCGGCTTGTTGCGTCCGCGCGTTTCGACGCGCGTACGGCATTCGCCGCGGCGCGACACCACGCGCACGTCGCTGCCGCGCCGCACGCCGAGCGCGTTTGCGTCCTCGGGATGCATGTAGAGCACGGCGTTCGGCACCGCGCGATAGAGCTCCGGAACCCGCCGCGTCATCGACCCGGAATGCCAGTGCTCGAGCACGCGACCCGTCGACAGCCAGAACGGGTACTCCCTGTCCGGCGCCTCCGCCGCGGGCTCCCACGGCAGCGCGTAGATGTACGCGCGGTTGTCGGGGTTGCCGTAGAACTGCCAGCCGGTGCCGGCCTTCACGTACGGATCGCTGCCCTCCTTGAAGCGCCAGCGCGTTTCCTTGCCGTCGACGACCGGCCAGCGCAGACCGCGCGCCTTGTGGTATTCGTCGAACGGCGCGAGGTCGTGGCCGTGCCCGCGGCCGAACGACGCGTACTCCTCGAACAATCCCTTCTGGATGTAAAAGCCGAACGCCTTCGCTTCGGCGTTGGCGTAACCGGCCTCCACGTCGGCGACCGGAAAGCGGTCGACGGCGCCGTTGCGAAACAGGATGTCGTAGAGCGTCTTGCCGCGCACCTCGGGCTTCTTCGCGATGAGGTCGGCGGGCCACACGTCCTCGACCTTGAAGCGCTTCGAGAACTCGACGAGTTGCCACAGGTCGGAGCGCGATTCGCCGGGCGCGTCGACGAGCTGGTGCCAGAACTGCGTGCGCCGCTCCGCATTGCCGTACGCACCTTCCTTCTCGACCCACATCGCCGTGGGAAGGATCAGGTCGGCGGCGAGCGTCGTCACCGTCGGATACGCGTCGGACACGACGATGAAGTTGGCCGGATTGCGGTAGCCGGGCAGCGTCTCCTGCATCATGTTCGGCGCCGCCTGCATGTTGTTGTTGACCTGCACCCAGTACGCGTTGAGCTTGCCGTCCTTGAGCATCCGGTTCTGCAGCACTGCGTGATAGCCGGGCTGCGCGGGAATCGTTCCTGCAGGCAGCTTCCAGATCTCCTCGGTCTTCGCCCGATGCGCCGGATTGGTGACGACCATGTCGGCCGGCAGCCGATGCGAGAACGTGCCGACCTCGCGCGCCGTGCCGCACGCCGATGGCTGTCCGGTGAGCGAGAAGGGGCTGTTGCCGGGCGTCGCGATCTTGCCGGTGAGCAGGTGCAGGTTGTAGACGAGCTGGTTCGCCCAGACGCCGCGCGTGTGCTGGTTGAAGCCCATCGTCCAGAACGACGTCACCTTGATCTTCGGGTCGGCGTAGATCTCGGCGAGCCGATCGAGCTTGTCCTTCGGCACGCCGGAGATCTTCGTGACCAGGTCGGCGTCGTAGCGCGCGACGAATTTCGCGTACTCGTCGAACGTCATCGGCTTCGCGCCGCCGACGTCGGCCGCGTTCTTCGCCGCCTTCTGCAGCGCATGCTCGGGGCGAAGGCCATACCCGATGTCGACGTTGCCGAGCTTGAACGCCGTGTACCGGTCGACCCATTCGCGGTTCACGCGGTTGGTGCGGATGATGTAGTTGGCGATGTAGTTCGCGATCGCGAGGTCGCTTTGCGGCGTGAAGATGATCGGCAGCGTCGCGAGGTCGAACGAGCGGTGCTCGAACACCGACATGACGACGACCTTCGTCGCCGGCGCGGAGAGGCAGCGATCGGTCACCCGCGACCACAGCACGGGATGCATCTCCGCCATGTTCGAGCCCCACAGCACGAACGCGTCGGCGTTCTCGATGTCGTCGTAGCAGCCCATCGGCTCGTCGATGCCGAACGTGCGCATGAACGCGGCGACGGCGCTCGCCATGCAATGGCGCGCGTTCGGATCGATGTTGTTGGTGCGAAAGCCCGCCTTGAAGAGCTTCGCTGCGGCGTAGCCTTCCCACACGGTCCACTGGCCGGAGCCGAACATGCCGACCGCCGTCGGGCCTTTCTCGCGCAGCACGCGCTTCCACTGCTCGGCCATGACGTCGAACGCCTGGTCCCACGACACCGGCGTGAATTCGCCGTCCTTGGCGTAGCGGCCGTTCTTCATGCGCAAAAGCGGCGTCGTGAGCCGGTCGGCGCCGTACAGGATCTTGGCGAGGAAATAGCCCTTGACGCAGTTGATGCCGCGATTGACCTCCGCGCGGCCGTCGGCTTCGGTCGCGACGACCTTGCCATCCTTGACGCCGACCGACACGCCGCAGCCGGTACCGCAGAAGCGGCACGGCGCCTTCGACCATTTGATCCGGGCCGCCTCGGCCTCGGTGACGAACGTCTGGCCCTGCGCCGTCGGCAGCGCCGCGGAAGACGCTGCGGCCGCTGCGACACTCGTCTTCAGGAATTCGCGTCGCGATGTGCTCATCGGTTCCCCCATTCGGCGATCATCCGGTCGGCGGCCCGACCACGAGCTGGTACATCCATACGAGGAACCCGTATCCGCCGACGACGATGACAGCGAGCACCGGTGCCATGACCACCGTGAAGAAGAGGAAGCTCCGAAGCTCTTCCTGTCGCGTCGAAGGCGAGCTCGCCAGGTCGCGGTCGTCGTCGCGCCGCAATCCGCGCTCCGCGGTGTCGGTCATCGCGCGGCCCGCCGTTTGGGGCTAGACTCCGCTTCGCCGATCATCCAACCTAGAGGAGGAGAGCATGGATCGACGGAAATTCCTGGTGCGGGGCACCCTCGCGGCCGGCGGTGCCGCGGCGGTGAAACAGGCGATCGCGCAATCGCCTTCGTTACCTTCGATTCGCTGGCGTTGTGCATCGAGCTTCCCCAAGTCTCTCGACACGATCTACGGCGGCGGCGAAGTCGTCGCCAAGCGTGTCGAGCAGTTGACGGGCGGAAAGTTCCAGATCCGCGTCTTCGCTGCAGGCGAGATCGTACCTGCGTTCGGCGTCGTCGATGCGATCCAGCAGGGCACGATCGAGTGTGCGCACACCGCGAGCTACTACTTCGTCGGCAAGAACAAGGCGTTCGCGTTCGACACGACACTGCCGTTCGGCCTCAATCAGCGCCAGCAGAACGCGTGGATCTACTACGGCGGCGGCCTCGACCTGGTGCGGGCGTTCTTCCGCGACTTCGGGATCATCTCGTTTCCGGCGGGCAACACCGGCGTGCAGATGGGCGGCTGGTGGCGCAAGGAAGTGAAGACCGTCGACGACCTCAAAGGCGCGAAGATGCGCATCGCCGGTCTCGGCGGCGAAGTCATGGCGCGGCTCGGGGCGGTGCCGCAGCAGATCGCCGGCGGCGACATCTACCCGGCGCTCGAGCGCGGCGCCATTGATTCGGCCGAGTGGGTGGGCCCGTACGACGACGAGAAGCTCGGCTTCTACAAGGTCGCGCCGCACTATTACTTTCCCGGCTGGTGGGAAAGCAACTCGATGTACTCGTTCTACGTGAACACCAAGGAGTGGGACAAGCTGCCGAAGGAGTATCAGGCGGCGATCGAGGCGGCGGCGTACGAGGCCAACATCGACATGATGGCGAAGTACGACTTCAAGAACCTCGCCGCGCTGCAGCGTCTCGTCAAGAACGGCGTCAAGCTGCACGCATTCTCCGACGAAATCATGCGCGCGGCGCTCAAGGCCTCGAGCGACCTGTACGAGGAGGAAGCGTCGAAGAACCCGGCGTGGAAGAAGCTCTACGAGCCGTGGAAGGCGTTCCGCAACGAGGAGTTCCTATGGCACCGCGCGGCGGAGTACACGTACGAGTCGTTCGCGTATAGCCATCCGTTGGGTAAGGCCTGAGGAAAACCGGGATAGGGGATAGCGGATAGGGGATAGAGATCCGGGGACGGAGGATAGAGCGCAGGAATCGTAATGCCCCCTATCCCTTATCCCCTATCCCAGTCACTGGCCTTTCAGCAACCTCTCCAACTCCGCCCCCGCGTCCTCCGCCTTCGCGGGAGGCTGCGCCGCCTTGCCGGCACCGGACTGCGGTGGCGGTGTCGACGGTCCCTCGATCTGGCGCCGCAATTCCTCGGCGCCCGAGCCTTTGAGCGTGCCCGGCGCGAGCGTGATGTTGCCGGTCACCATGCGCGGGAACGCGATCACCAGCGAGACCATCAGGATCTGGATGAGAACGAACGGAATCGCGCCCCAGTAGATGTCGGTCGTCTTCACGCTCTTCGGCGCGACGCTGCGCAAATAGAACAGCGCGAAGCCGAACGGCGGATGCAGGAACGACGTCTGCATGTTGATCGCGAGCAGCACGCCGAACCACACGAGGTCGATGCCGAGCTTCTGCGCGACCGGCGCGAGCAGCGGCACCATGATGAACGCGATCTCGAAATAGTCGAGGAAGAACGCGAGCAGGAAGATCATCACGTTCACGACGATCAGGAAGCCGAGCGCGCCGCCGGGGACGCTCGTCAGCAGGTGCTCGACCCACAGGTCACCGTCCATGCCGCGGAACACCAGGCTGAACACCGTCGATCCGACGAGAATGAACATGACGAAGCTCGTCATCGTCGCGGTCGACTCGATCGCCTGCTTGAGAAGCGTGAACGACAGCTTGCGCTTGGCGAGCGCCATGACGATCGCGCCGCTCGCGCCCATCGCGCCACCCTCGGTCGGCGTCGCGACGCCGAGGAAGATCGTCCCGAGCACGAGGAAGATCAGCACGAGCGGCGGGATCATCGACGTGAAGACCTTGGCGATGAGCTTCCCGCCATAGAGCGTGCGCGCCTCGGGCGGGCACCCCGGCGCGGCCAGCGGCTTGGCGATGGACACGATCAT
>DASTIY010000377.1:0-5651 GCA_035717085.1 Casimicrobiaceae bacterium
GCCCGACCGGCGTCGAAGCCCGGGAGAGCGCTCGACGCGCTCGCTCGCGCGGCTGTCAATGGACCGTGATCTTCGATGCCGAGGTCGCCGATCCACAACGTACCGGCGCCACCGTCGCCTGCGACAATGGCGAGCTCGATCGCGCCAATATCCTTCGGAACTTCACCGCTCGCCGGACCCCAGGCGAATTCGAACTCGCTGCTGTCGACGCGAAAGCGCTTCCAGCGTGCGGGCGGCTGCAGGTTCGCCATGACGTGCCGCCAGACATTCTTTCCGCTCGAGTCGACGAGCTTGAGTTCGAGGTTGTTCACCGGACCCACGCCGCGGAGCCGGAAAGCAATCGTGTAGTCCTCGTTCATCCGATGCTGCACCGGACAGCGGGCGACGACGAATCCCAGCCCGCCCTTGAAGTCGAAATCCAGCCGCAACACCGGTCGTCCACCGACCGATGTCGACGAGAGGGCGAGTTGCGCCTCACCCGCGGCGACAGGCGACCAGACGGCTGCATCCAGAGGGGCGTCGAAGACGCGATCTGCCTCGCCCATCACGAGGCCGTTGTAACCGGCATTTCGGATTGCACGCCCGTCGTTTCCGCGAACTTCCGACGAACCAGCCTGCGCATCTTCGGATCGTTGACGAGGCGCACGACGCGCGTGAACGACGGATCGGCTGCGCGGCTGCGACCGATGTGGACGATGGCCGCGTCCTTCAGATCATTGGAGAAGATTTCCAGCGCACGCGTACGCGTCTCGCCGTCGATCTCGTCGAGCAACTCGTCGAGCACCACCCAGCGCGGCCGGTGGATCAAGAGACGTGCGAGCCTGAGTCGTTGCTGCTCATCCAGGTTGAGCTCGAGGTCCCATCGCGCGACGCGATCGAGCATCGGGGTGAGACGCGGCAGATCCACCCGCGCGAGCGCATCGGTGAACGCAGGCGGCTCGAAGTTTTCAACGCGCTGCGGATAGGCCAGCACCTCGCGCAGCGTCCCGGGGGGCAGATACGGCTGGCGCGGCATGAAGAAGATGGCCGCGCCTTCGGGCCGGATGATGCGGCCCGCGCCCCATGGCCACAGACCCGCGAGCGCTCGAAACAGCAGCGTCTTGCCGGCTTGGGCTTGCCCGACCACGACGACGTGCTCGCCCGCCTTCACATCGACGTTCCGCTCTTCCAGCATCGTGCATCCCGCCGGCGAGGCGATCTCCAGGCTCTCGAGCCTCATCGCGTCGGACGGTCCTTCCTCGAAGGCGATGCGACCCGAGGCGTCGTGCAACGCGTCGGACATCAGCATCGCGCGGCGGAAGCTTGCGACGCGCAACAGCGTCGCGCGCCAGTCGGCGATGGAGCTGAAGTTGTCGACGAACCACCGCAGCGACGACTGCACCTGCGTGAACGCCCCGGCCGCCATCATCAGTCCACCGAAGGTGAGGCTGCCGCTGAAGTAGAGCGGCGCCGCGACGAGGATCGGCGCCACGATCGTCAGCCACCCATACCCCGCGGTGACCCAGGTCAGATTGGTTTGCCCGCTGACCAGACTGCGCATGGCGACAAGCACCGCTGCCAGATTCAGCTCGATACGCCGCGCTTCGTCGGCTTCACCACCTGCGAGCGAGATGGCGTCGATGTGCTCGTTGACGCGCACCATCGAGAACCGCAGGTCAGCCTCGCGGGCATAACGCTCCGCGTTGCGCCCGATCAGGCTGCGGCCGACCCGGTAGGTCAGCAGCGAAGCCGAGCCAGCGTACAGGATGCCGGCCCACACCATGTAACCGGGAATCGGAACCGTCCGGCCGGCGACGACGAACGCGAAGTCAGCCGACAGCGCCCAAAGCACGCCGACGAAGGTGACGAGCAGGATCGCCGCCTGCAACAGCCCGATGCCGAGATCGGCCGAGAGCTCGGTCAGGCGACGCGCATCCTCGTGCATGCGCTGGTCGGGGTTGACGCCGATCGGCCCGGCGCTGGCGAGCCGGAATGCGCGGCGGGGGAACATCCAGCGATCGACGAGATCCGTCGTCAGGCCTTCGCGCAACCTGACCTTGAGCATTTCCGCCAGCCAGCGCTGGAAGACGTTGAGAACGAGCAGCGCACCGGCGATGATGCCGAATACCCCGAGCTGCACGAGGAACTCGTGGAAGTCGCGCCGCGACAGCGCGTCGTAGAAGGGCTGGTTCCAGCGGTTGAGCCGGATCTGTCCATACGCCGTCGCGACGACGACCAGAAAGATCACGCCTGCGAGCCACAACAGCGTATTGCGTACGGAAGAAGCCCAGAAGGCCTCGAGCATCATTCCCACTTGCGGCACGAGGCGCGACCCCGTGCTCGGGTCGCTGTCGGGTCTTCCCGGGTGTTGCGGTCGGTCGCTCATGCCGTGCCCCTGTCGATCCGGAGCCATTCTGCCCTTGACCAGCATCGAGCGGGTATCGCGCGCAAAGGGGATCAAACGCCGAAGCCACCTCAGCGGCGAGCCCATTTCTTGACCCCGGCGTCAGGGAGAGGTCAGGCCGCGTGCGATCGCGAACTTCACCAACGCGGCGAAGTTGTCGAGGTCGAGCTTCTGCATGAGGCGGCTGCGATACGTATCGACGGTTTTCGGCGATAGCGAAAGCAGGCGACCGATGTCCGCGCTGCTCCTGCCCTCGGCGACGAGCTGCAGATCTGGCGCTCGCGCGAACTGAGCGTGCCGAACGGATCGGTCGCCACATGCTCGCGCACGTAATCGTCGACGACGGATTCGGTGATTTTCTGGCTGAGAAAGCGCCGGCCCGCGTGAATGCTTTGTACCGCCGACACGAGTTCGGCTCCCGCCGATTCCTTGAGAAGATAGCCTTTCGCACCTGCCTGCAGCGCGCGAAAGATGTGCTCGGTCGTGGAATACATCGACAGGATGACGACCCGCGTCAGCGGCAACGATTTCGAGATGAGACGCGTCGCCTCGATCGCGTCGAGCTCGGGCATGACGATGTCCATGATGGCAACGTCGGGCTTGAGCTCCATGGCCTTGCGCACCGCTTCGCGCCCGTCACGCGCGTGGCCGACGATGTCGATGCCGTCTTGCGTCTCGAGCAGCGCGGCGAGGCCGTCGCGCAGGATCGAGTGATCGTCCGCAAGCAGGCGATGTTCCGCGAAGCGGAAGATGCGATCGATCAAGAGCGCGACGGCGGCGCGGTGCACGACATCGCGACGGCGGTTCTTCGAACAATTGCATACGCCGTCGAGCAGGCAGGGCCCGAAAAGTTCGTGCCCGAACTAGTTTCATTGCTACAGCAACGCGGGCCGGACGCCGGTTGCGTCAAGTCGGCCTGAAGCGCAGGACCTTATGCGTCACTGGCGCCAGTCAATCGATGGAGTCATATGCCCGCAACGTGCCGTACCGTGTCGCGCGGGCCGACGTCACTGGCTTGCTATGGTCACAGGTAATCTGGCGCGGCGCACCGCATGGGTTCATGCGGACCAGGCCAAGGCGCGAAAGGCAATTGGGGTACCGCTGAGTGCAACGGCTGTGATCGTGATTCGTGAGCAGATCGGGAAGCACTCGACGCACGTATTCAGCTACAGGGGCAAGCCGGTGCGCCAGGTCAACACCAAGACCTGGCGGCAGGCGCTAAAGCGGGTCGGTATCGAGGACTTTCGATGGCACGACCTGCGGCATACCTGGGCAAGCTGGCACGTGCAGGCGGGAACGCCGTTGCCGGTACTGCAAGAGTTGGGGGCTGGCAAGTGCTCGAGATGGTGCGGAAGTACGCACACCTCGCGAGCGATCATCTCGTGCAATACGTGGACCGCATGTACGGTTTGCGGCTCGTGAAAGATGGGGAAGTGGCTACGTTTTCGGCTACAGGCACCGAATGACAAGGGCCTGCGATCATCGCAAGCCCTTGAAGAAAAATTTGGCGCGCCCGGCAGGATTCGAACCCACGACCCCCTGGTTCGTAGCCAGGTACTCTATCCAACTGAGCTACGGGCGCGAGGTCGCGATTCTAACATGGGGGTGTAGCCCGCCTCACGTCCGGTCGCGCCATAATGGCGGCATTTCGGCGCGCGACGACGACCGTGACGACCCCACTCGAAGGGCCACTGAAACGCGAGATCGACGTCGACGGCGTTCCCTACACGCTCACGATCACGCCCGACGGCATGACGCTCACGCTGAAGGGACGCCGGAAGGGCTTCGACGTGCAATGGCGCGATCTCGTGAGCGGCGAGGCGGCGCTTGCCACAGCGCTGAACGCGTCGCTCACGGCTCGGCTCGGAGTTCCGCGCGAGGAATCTGAACGTAAGGCCGCACCCCGCAAGCGTGGGCGCCAATAGCGGCAAGCGTCCTCGTCACGCGGCGCACGCGCGCCCGCTCCTGTCGATACTTTTCGTCGTGTCGTCGAGCGCACTGATTGGCGGTTGCAGCGACCCCGCACTGCATCCGCACGCCGAAGGCGACGCCGATCGCGGCAAGCGGCTGCTGCAGCAATACGGTTGCATCGCCTGCCACAAGATTCCCGGCGTTCGCAACGCGACCGGTGTCATCGGTCCGCCGCTCGACCGCCTCGGCCGACGCGTCTACATCGCGGGCACGCTCGTCAATTCGCCGTCAGAGCTTGCCAACTGGATACGGGAGCCGGAGCGTTTGAAGCCCGGTACCGGCATGCCGAACGCGCATGTCACCGAGCCCGACGCGCGCGACATGGTCGCGTATCTCTATCGCCTCCGCTAACTCGCACGTGGCCCGAGTTCTCGTCACCATCATCGTGCTCGCCGTCCTCGGCGTAATCGGCGCTACCGGATTCGTGTACTCGGGCATGTACAACGTCGCCGCGGCCGACCAGCACAAGGCGCCCGTGTTCTGGGTACTGAAGACGACGATGCGGCGTGCAGTCGAGCGGCATTCGCACAGTGTCGTCGTGCCGCCGCTCGACGATCCGACGCAGATTGCGCGCGGCCGCGTGCTCTTCGTAACGCACTGCTCGCGCTGCCACGGCGCGCCCGGCGTCGCGCCGGAGCCGTTCGCGCTGGGCCTGCGTCCCGCGCCCGCCAATCTCGCGAATACTGCGCTCGAATGGGTGCCCGCGCAGATCTATTGGGCCATCACGAACGGCTTGAAGCTCACCGGAATGCCGGCGTGGGAGTTCCGCCTGACCGACGACGAGATCTGGTCGATCGTCGCGTACGTCAGGCGCATGCCCTACGAAGCGCCGCGCCGCTTTCGCGAAGCGCTCGTCGCTTCCGGCCTATCGGCGCCGTCGACGCCGCCGCCGCAGTTCGCGCCGACGACGCACGACGCGCTCGGACAAGCGATGGGTGGTGATCCGGATCGCGGCAGGTACGTCTTGCTGCAATACGGTTGCATCACATGTCACGACATTCCGGGCGTCGTCGGCGCGGCGATTCCCGTCGGTCCGCCGCTTGCCGGCATGGGCCTTCGCAGCTTCATCGGCGGCGTGATTCCGAATACGGCGGGGAACATGGTGCGCTGGCTGCTCGCTCCTCAGCAGTTCGTGCCCGACGGCGCGATGCCGAACCTCGGTGTCACCGAGCGCGACGCGCGCGACATGGCGGCGTACCTCGAATCGCTGCGCTGACGCGCGTGATCTCACGATGGCCCCATTCCGCATCCTGACGTTCAACGAGATTTCCCCGGTCGGGCTCTCCCGCTTTCCGGC
>DASTIY010000378.1:0-16140 GCA_035717085.1 Casimicrobiaceae bacterium
CGCGTCGTCATCGAGTTGAAGCGCGGCGAAGTCCCGGAGATCGTCCAGAACAATCTCTTCAAGCTGACGCAACTGCAGGACAGCTTCGGCATGAACATGGTCGCGCTGGTCGACGGCCAGCCGCGGCTCCTGAACCTCAAGCAATTCCTCGAGCACTTCGTCACGCACCGGCGCGAAGTCGTCGTCCGCCGCACGCGCTACGACCTGCGGAAGGCGCGCGAGCGCGGGCACGTGCTGGAAGGGCTCGCCGTCGCGCTTTCCAACGTCGACGAGATCATCGCGCTCATCAAGGCGTCGGCGTCGCCGGCCGAGGCCAAGGCCGCGCTGATGGCGCGCGCGTGGCGCTCGACGCTCGTCGAGGAGATGCTGCGGCGCGCCTCGGCCGACGTCGCGCGTCCCGAAGGGCTCGCGCCGGAGTTCGGCTGGCACGGCCCGAACGCGGGCTACAAGCTGTCCGACGTGCAGGCGCAGGCGATCCTCGATTTGCGCCTGCAGCGGCTGACCGGGCTCGAGCAGGACAAGATCACGGGCGACTACCGCGAAGTGATGGACCTCATCACCGACCTGCTCGACATCCTCGCGAAGCCGGCGCGCGTGACGCAGATCATTCGTGACGAGCTCACCGCGATCCGCGACCAGTTCGGCGATGCACGCCGCAGCGAAATCGTCGCGCAAGGCGTCGACCTCGCGATCGAGGACCTGATCGCGCCGGAGGACATGGTCGTGACGCTCTCGCACGGCGGCTACATGAAGGCGCAGCCGGTCGCCGAATACCGCGCGCAGCGCCGCGGCGGACGCGGCAAGCAGGCGACCGCGACGAAGGACGACGACTTCGTCGACCGCATGTTCATCGCGAACACGCACGATTACATCCTGTGCTTCAGCAACCGCGGCCGCGTGTACTGGCTCAAGGTCTACAACGTGCCGCAGGGGCAGCGCAACTCGCGCGGAAAGCCGATCGTCAACCTCGTGCCGCTCGTCGATCACGAGAAGGTGACGGCGATCCTGCCCGTCAAGGAATTCTCGGAAGGCCACTACGTGTTCATGGCCACCGCGATGGGCACGGTCAAGAAGACGCCGCTCGCCGACTTCTCGCGGCCGCGCCCGTCGGGAATCATCGCCGTCGACCTCACCGACGGCGATCGGCTGATCGGCGTTGCGCTCACCGACGGCAAGCACGACGTCATGTTGTTCAGCTCGGGCGGCAAGGCGGTGCGCTTCGACGAGAACGACGTGCGGCCGATGGGACGCAACGCGCACGGCGTGCGCGGCATGATGCTCGACAAGGGACAGAAGGTCATCGCAATGCTCGTCGCCGACGACGAGGAGCAGTCGGTGCTGACCGCAACCGAGCACGGGTACGGCAAGCGCACGCCGATCGTCGAGTACACGCGCCACGGTCGCGGCACGAAGGGCATGATCGCGATCCAGCAATCGAGCCGCAATGGCCAGGTGGTCGGAGCGGTGCTCGTGCGCGCCGACGATGAGATCGTGCTGATCTCCACCGGTGGCGTGCTGATCCGCATGGCGGTGAAGTCGATCCGCGAGATGGGGCGCTCGACACAGGGCGTCACGCTGATCAACCTCGACAAGGGCGAGAAGCTCGCGGGACTGGAAAAAGTGGTCGAACGAGACGACGAGGAAGTGTGATTCACACCGGGTGAATCGCACTTCCGGCACGCGCCTCATCGATGACGCACAGGGTCTACAACTTCAGCGCCGGGCCTGCGGCGATGCCGCTGCCCGTGCTGGAGCGCGCGCAAGCCGAGCTCCTCGACTGGCACGGAACGGGAATGTCGGTGATGGAGATGAGCCATCGCGGCGCCGCGTTCACGTCGATCATCGAGAAGGCCGAGCGCGACCTGCGCGCACTCCTCGCGATCCCCGACGACTATCGCGTGCTGTTCCTGCAAGGCGGCGCGCTCGCGCAAAACGCCGCGGTGCCGCTCAACCTGATGGCGCCGGGTGGCATCGCCGACTACGTCGACACCGGCCACTGGTCGCAGAAATCGATCGCCGAGGCGCGCAAGTACGGCGACGTGAACGTCGCGGCGTCGAGCGCCGACGCGAACTACACCTACGTCCCTGCGCAATCGACGTGGAAGCGCGCGCGACATGCGGCGTACGTCCACGTGACGACCAACGAGACGATCGGGGGCGTCGAGTATTTCTGGATCCCGGACACCGGCGATGTTCCGCTGGTCGCCGACGCGTCGTCGCACATCCTGTCGCGGCCCTTCGAGGTCGCGAAATTCGGCGTGATCTACGCGGGCGCGCAGAAAAACATCGGCCCGGCGGGGCTCACGGTGGTGATCGTGCGCGACGACCTGCTCGGTCGCGCGCGTCGCGAATGTCCGAGCGTCCTCGATTACGCCGTGCAGGCGAAGGCCGGCTCGATGTTCAACACGCCATCGACGTTCGGAATCTATCTCGCGGGTCTCACCTTCGAGTGGCTCGAAGCGCAGGGAGGACTCGCCGCGATCGAGCGGCAGAACGTCGCGAAGGCGAGTGCGCTCTACACCGAGATCGATCGCACGGGGTTCTACCGCAACGACGTCCGGCCCGCGGACCGCTCGCGCATGAGCGTGCCGTTCTTCCTGCGCGACGAGCAGCTGAACGCGCCTTTCCTCGCGGGTGCCCAAGCACGTGGCCTCGTGCAACTGAAAGGCCATCGCGCGGTGGGCGGGATGCGGGCGTCGATCTACAATGCCATGCCGCTCGACGGCGTCCTGAAGCTCGTGGATTGGATGCGCGAGTTCGAGCGCGAACATGGCTGACACACCCGAAGGCACGAACACCGACGGTCTCGACGCTCGCCTGCGCGTTCATCGCGAGGCGATCGACGCGCTGGACCGCGAAATGCTCGCGCTCCTTTCCAGGCGTGCGGTCCATGCGAAAGCGATCGGCGACGTGAAAGCGGGCACCGGTGCGCCCGCGTATCGACCCGACCGCGAGGCGCAGGTGCTCGCGCAAGTGCGCGAGCAGAACCCCGGTCCGCTATCCGACGAGGCGGTGATCGGCGTGTTTCGGCAGATCATGTCGGCGTGCCTCGCGCTCGAGCAGAAGCTTCGCATCGCGTACCTCGGGCCGGCCGGCACGTTCAGTCACGCCGCGGTCGCGCGTCGCTTCGGCACGTTCGTCGACGCGATCGCGTGCGCCACCATCGACGAGATTTTCCGCGCGGGCGAGGGGGGGCGCGCCGATTTCGCCGTCGTGCCCGTCGAGAATTCCACCGAAGGCGCGGTCGGGCGCACGCTCGATCTCATGTATGCGACCGACCTTACGATCTGCGGCGAGATCAAGCTGCGGGTGCAGCAGAACCTGCTGACCCGCGAGGCCGAGCTCGCGCCGGTCGCGAAGGTCTATTCGCACGCGCAATCGCTCGCGCAGTGCGCGCAGTGGCTCGCGCGCAATCTGCCGCGCGCCGAGCGCGTGCCGGTGTCGAGCAACGCCGAGGCGGCGCGGCTTGCAGCCGCTGAACCCTGCACCGCCGCCATCGCCGGTGAAATTGCCGCATCGATCTACGGGCTGCCCGTGCTCGTCGCGCACATCGAGGACGAGCCGAACAACACGACGCGGTTCTGGGTCCTCGGTCGCCAAAGCGTACCGCGTTCCGGCCGCGATGAAACATCGCTGGTCATGTCGGCCGCGAACCGGCCGGGTGCCGTGCACGCGCTGCTCGAGCCGCTGGCGACGCACGGCGTCTCCATGTCGCGTATCGAATCACGCCCCGCGCGTACCGGCTTGTGGGAGTATCTTTTCTACGTCGATCTCGTCGGCCACCGTGACGACCCGCCGGTCAAGGCCGCGCTCGACGAGCTCGGCCGCAAGGCGCCGTTCCTGAAGCTCCTCGGCTCGTATCCGGCGGACATCACGTGAAGAATCGTTCGCGCCATCGCTTGCTCGCCCCGACGACGGACGCGACGGTCGCCGGCGCGGCCGGCGAAACGAGCGCGGCCGCGCGCGCGCCCGAGTACGTGCGCGCGATCGCGCCCTACGTGGGAGGCAAGCCCATCGAGGAAGTCGCGCGCGAGCTCGATCTCGATCCGGCGACGATCATCAAGCTCGCGTCGAACGAGAATCCGCGCGGACCGAGCCCGAAGGCGCTCGACGCGATCGCCGTCGCCGCACGCGAGCTCACGCGTTATCCCGACGGCAACGGCTACGCACTGAAACAGGCGCTTGCATCGCGACTTCGCGTTTCGGCCGACCGGATCGTGCTCGGCAACGGCAGCAACGACGTGCTCGAGCTCGCGACGCAGGCGCTCCTGCGCCCGGGCGACGACGCCGTCTATTCGCAGTACGGCTTCATCGTCTATCCGCTGGCGACGAAGGCGCGCGGCGCACGCGGCATCGAAGTCGCTGCGCGCAATTACGGGCACGATCTCGACGCGATGCGCGCCGCGATCACGCCGAAGACACGCATCGTGTTCGTCGCCAATCCCAACAATCCGACGGGAACCTGGGTTCCGGGGCGCGTTGTCGAATCGTTCATCGCCAGCGTCCCGCGCGACGTCGTCGTCGTTCTCGACGAGGCGTACAACGAATTCCTCGAGCCCGCCGACCAGGCGGACTCGACCGCGTGGGTCGCACGCTATCCGAACCTGATCGTGTCGCATACTTTCTCGAAAGCCCACGGACTCGCGGCGCTGCGCGTCGGCTACGGCGTCATGCACGCCGACCTCGCCGATCTGTTGAACCGCGTGCGCCAGCCGTTCAACGTCAACGCGCTCGCCCAGGCGGCCGCCATCGCGGCGCTCGCAGACGGCGAGTACGTCGAAGAGAGCCGGCGGCTCAATCGCGAGGGGATGCGCACGCTCGAGCGCGGCCTCGCCTCGCTCGGGGTCCGTTACCTGTCGTCGCATGGCAACTTCATCATGATCGAAGTCGCGGCAGCAGCCGACGTGTACGACGCGTTGCTGCGGCAGGGCGTCATCGTTCGGCCGGTCGCGAACTATGGCCTGCCGACGTGGCTGCGGGTCACCGTCGGCACGCCCGCCGAGAACGAGCGCTTCCTCGCCGCGCTGGCGACTTCGCTTCCCGCATCGGACGCAAACCGCCATGCGCATTGACAAGCTCGCCGTCATCGGCGTCGGATTGATCGGCGCCTCGTGCGCCCTCGCGATGCGGCGCGCGGGCGCGGTTCGCGAGATCGTCGGCATCGGCCGCTCGCAGGAGAACCTGCAGCGTGCTCTGCGCAAGGGCGCCATCGACCGCGCGGTGCTGCTTGGCGACGACTGGATAAGCGAAATTCGCGACGCGGATTTCGTGCTCGTCGCCATTCCGGTCGCGCAGTATCGCGACACGTTCGCGACGCTCGCGACCGCCCTTTCGCGCGACGCGGTCATCACCGACGCGGGCAGCACCAAGCAGGACGTCGTGCGCGCAGCGCGTGAAACGCTCGACGGGCATCTCGGGCGCTTCGTGCCTGCACACCCCGTCGCGGGAAGCGAGCGTTCCGGCGCGGAAGCGGGCGATGCCGCGCTCTTCGTCGGACGGCAGGTCATCCTTACCCCGTTGCCCGAGACATCGGCCAGCGCGCTGTCGCGCGTCGAAGCGTTCTGGACGGCGTGCGGCGCGCGCGTCGCAAGGCTCGATCCGGCGCGGCACGATCGCGTGCTCGCCGCCGTGTCGCACGTGCCGCATCTGCTCGCCTCGACGCTCGTCGCCGAGCTCGCGTCGCGCCCGGACAGCGAGGAATATCTCGGCAACGCGGGCAGCGGCTTTCGCGACTTCACGCGGATCGCGGCGAGCTCTCCCGAGATGTGGCGCGACGTCGCGCTCGCGAACCGCGAAGCGCTGCTGGTCGAACTCGTCGCCTACCGCAGCGCGCTCGACGCGCTGATGCTGTCGATCGAGCACGGCGATCGCGCAGCGCTCGAGGCGATGCTCGAACGTGCCGCCCGCGCGCGCCGGCATTGGGGCGAGACCGCAGCGAACGTCGCGCCTGCGCGCGCGTAATCGCCAAGACTGCGAGCGTGAAAGCCGGGGAGCGCGCGCTCGAGGGCACGAACGGCAACGACGCGCGCGACGCGCTCGCGCTCGACCTGCCGCCGATTCGCGCGATGCGCGGAACGATCGCGTTGCCCGGCTCGAAGAGCATCTCGAATCGGACGCTGCTCCTCGCCGCGCTTGCCGAAGGCCGGACGGTCCTCGACGGCCTGCTCGTCGCCGATGACACCGCGCGCATGCGCGAGGCGCTGATCAAGCTCGGCGTTGCGCTCCGAGACGAGGGCACGCGCTGCGTCGTCGAAGGATGTGCCGGTCGCTTTCCGCAATCGACGGCGGAACTCTTTCTCGGCAACGCCGGCACGGCCGTGCGTCCGATCACCGCGGCACTCGCGATCCAGGGTGGCGACTATCGCGTGTCGGGCGTGCCGAGGATGCACGAGCGGCCGATCGGCGATCTCGTCGACGCACTGCGCCATCTCGGCTGCGACATCCGCTATCTGGGCAGCGAAGGCTTTCCTCCGCTCGCCATCGGTCCGTCCGGTGGCCGCGCGGGCGGACGCGTTCCGATCCGCGGCGACGTGTCGAGCCAGTTCCTGTCGGCGCTCCTGATGGCGCTGCCGATCGCGCATGGCGCGTCCGACAGGGCGACGCACGTCGAACTGACGACGCCGCTGATTTCGCGACCGTACGTCGCGATCACGTTGCGGCTGATGCACCGTTTCGGTGTCGATGCGAGCGTGCAGGGCGAGGCGTTCGTCATCCCGGCGGGTGCGCGCTATCGGTCCCCGGGAACGTTGCACGTCGAAGGCGACGCGTCGGCCGCGTCCTATTTCCTCGCCGCGGGCGCCATCGGTGGCGGGCCGGTGCGCGTGACGGGTGTCGGCCGCGATTCGATCCAGGGCGACGTCGAATTCGCGAACGTGCTCGCGCGACTGGGCGCCGACATTCGTTTCGGCGACGACTACATCGAGGCGCGAAGCGGGGAAACGCTATCGGGCGGCACGATCGACTGCGTCGCGATTCCCGACGCCGCGATGACGCTCGCGATCGTCGCGCTCTTCGCCGATGCGCCGCTGCGGCTCGAGAACATCGGCAGCTGGCGCGTCAAGGAAACCGACCGCATCGCCGCGATGGCGAGCGAACTCGCGAAGCTCGGCGCCACGCTTGCGGCCGGCAACGACTGGCTCGAAGTCGCGCCATTGAAGACGTTTCGCCATGCGACGATCGACACCTACGACGACCATCGGATCGCGATGTGCGCAGCCCTCGTGGCGCTCGGCGGCGCAGGCGTGACGATCAACGACCCGGGGTGCGTACGCAAGACGTTTCCCGACTACTTCGACGCGTTGCGGTCGATCGCGCAGTCGTGACTCCAGGCACGAACGATCTTCCGCCGGTGATCGCCATCGACGGCCCTGCGGCGTCGGGCAAGGGCACGATCGCCTACAACGTCGCGAACGACCTCGGCTATCACTACCTCGACAGCGGCGCGCTCTACCGGGTCGTCGCGCTGCGTGCGCTCGAGCACGGCGCGGCGCCCGACGACGTCGCGGCGCTTGCTGCCCTCGCCGCGGACGTCGACGTCACCTTTCGTGGCGCACGTGCCGTCCTCGGCGGTCGCGATGTGGCAGACGCTTTGCGCCGCGAGGAGGTGTCGGCGACGGCGTCGCGCATCGCCGTACATCCGCAGGTTCGCGGCGCGCTGCTCGCGCGCCAGCGCGCCTTCCGCACGGCGCCCGGCCTCGTCGCCGAAGGGCGCGACATGGGCACCGTCGTCTTCCCCGATGCGGGGCTCAAGGTGTTCCTCACGGCGAGCGCGGAGGCCCGCGCGGAGCGGCGCTATAAGCAGTTGATCGAAAAAGGAATACCGGCTACCATTGACGGTCTTTTGCGCGATATCCGCGAGCGCGACTTCCGGGATTCCACGCGGGCGGCAGCACCGCTCGTTCCCGCCCCTGACGCCGTCTCGCTGGATACGACCAACCTGTCGATCGCCGAGGTCACGCAGGCCGTCCTGACGCTGCATCGAGAGCGGACCGGGCGCTAGCGCGATCACGGCACGCCTGCGGGCGACGATGCGCGGCGTGCGAATGCATCGTTGGCGAGCGGGCGTCACGCAAAGGGCCGAAGCGGCGCGCTCACATGGCCGGCGCACGCTTCGGACGTCATCAACCTGCCCGTTTCGCGCGAGACGACGGGTTCTCGCGACGCGAACGGCGAATCGAAAGGAACCAACCCTTCATGGCTACAGCCACGCAAGCCGTAACACCCACGCAAGGCGGCGAGAACTTCGCCGCGCTGTTCGAAGAATCGCTCGCGCGCCAGGAAATGCGCCAGGGCGAGCTCATCACCGCGGAAGTCATCCGCGTCGATTACAACATCGTCGTCGTCAACGCCGGGCTGAAGTCGGAAAGCTTCATCCCGATCGAGGAATTCCGCGACGACAAGGGCGACGTCGAGGTCAAGCCGGGCGATTTCGTCACGGTCGCCATCGAAAGCCTCGAGAACGGCTACGGCGAGACGCGCCTGTCGCGCGACAAGGCGAAGCGCCTCAAGGCGTGGCACGACCTCGAAGCGTCGATGGAGCAGGGCTCCATCGTGCAGGGACTCGTCACGAGCAAGGTCAAGGGCGGCCTCACCGTCATGATCAACGGCATCCGCGCGTTCCTGCCGGGCTCGCTCGTCGACATCCGTCCGGTGAAGGACACGTCGCCGTACGAGGGCAAGCAGCTCGACTTCAAGGTCATCAAGCTCGATCGCAAGCGCAACAACGTCGTCGTCTCCCGCCGCGCCGTGCTCGAGGAGAGCCTCGGCGAAGAGCGCGAGAAGCTCCTCGCCACGCTGTCCGAAGGCGCGATCGTCAAGGGCATCGTCAAGAACATCACCGATTACGGCGCGTTCGTCGACCTGGGCGGCATCGACGGCCTGCTGCACATCACCGACCTCGCCTGGCGGCGCGTCAAGCATCCGTCGGAAGTGCTCTCGGTGGGTGACGAGGTCACCGCCAAGGTGCTCAAGTTCGACCAGGAAAAGAACCGCGTGTCGCTCGGCCTGAAGCAGCTCGGCGACGACCCGTGGGTCGGCCTTTCGCGCCGCTATCCGCCGGGCACGCGCCTGTTCGGCAAGGTCACCAACATCACCGACTACGGTGCGTTCGTCGAGATCGAGTCGGGCATCGAAGGCCTGGTGCACGTCTCCGAGATGGACTGGACCAACAAGAACATCCATCCGACCAAGGTCGTGCAACTCGGCGACGAGGTGGAGGTGATGATCCTCGAGATCGACGAGGACCGTCGCCGCATCTCGCTCGGCATGAAGCAGTGCATGCCCAATCCTTGGGACGAGTTCGCGATGAACCACAAGAAGGGCGATCGTGTCGGGGGCCAGATCAAGTCGATCACCGACTTCGGCGTGTTCGTCGGACTCCCCGGCGGCATCGACGGCCTCGTCCACCTCTCCGATTTGTCGTGGGCGAACCCCGGCGAAGTCGCGGTGCGCGACTACAAGAAGGGCCAGGAGGTCGAGGCGGTGGTGCTCGCGATCGACGTGGAGCGCGAGCGGATCTCGCTCGGCATCAAGCAGCTGGAAGGCGATCCGTTCAGCAATTTCGTCACCACCCACGACAAGGGCAGCATCGTCACCGGGTCGGTGAAGAGCCTCGACGCGAAGGGCGCCATCGTCTCGCTCGGCGGCGAGATCGAGGGCTACCTGCGCGCCTCGGAAGTGTCGCGCGACCGCGTCGAGGACATCCGCACGCGGCTCAAGGAAGGCGACAGCGTCAAGGCGATGATCATCAACGTCGACCGCAAGAACCGCAGCATCAACCTCTCGATCAAGGCGAAGGACAGCGCCGACGAGAGTGAGGCGATGCAGCGGATGACCGCGGAGAACGCCGCCGCGAGCACGGGCACGACGAACCTCGGTGCACTGCTCAAGGCCAAGCTCGACAACAAGGCCAACGGCTGAGTTTCCCATGACCAAATCGGAGCTGATCGACCGCCTCGCGGCGCAGTTTCCGCAACTGGTTGCGAAGGATGCCGAGCTCGCGGTCAAGATGGTGCTCGATGCGATGGCGGAAAGCCTCGCGAAGGGCGAGCGCATCGAGATCCGCGGCTTCGGCAGCTTCGGGCTCAACTACCGGCCACCACGCACCGGGCGCAATCCCAAGTCCGGCGAGAAGGTGCAGGTCCCCGAGAAATACGTGCCTCACTTCAAGGCGGGGAAGGAACTGCGGGAGCGGGTCGATTTCAATTTCGCACAGGAATAGCGTTTCGATGCATTCGCACATCGGCGGCCTCTCGCATGGGGCCGCCATTTTTTTGATTGCGGCGACATGAGCGTTCTTCGCTGGATCGTCTTCGCAGCCGTGTTCATCGTGCTGCTCTTCATCTCGCTGCAGAACGCGCAGCCGGTGACGCTTTCGTTCTTCAACGTCGCGTCGTGGCAGGCGCCGCTGGTGTTCGTGATCCTCGTCGCGTTTGCGACCGGCGTGGCCCTCGGCCTCCTCGCGAGCGCGATCAAGGTGGTGCGCCTGAAGCGCCAGCTTTCGCGCCTGCGCCGCGAGCACCATCGCGCGTCGCCGCCGGTCGCCGCGCCGATGCCGGCACCCGGGACCGCACCGGCGACCGGTCCGGGCTTCGAGCCGGCGCGGCCACCGGCACCGTATCGCGAATAGCGCCGCATGGACTTCGAGCTGTGGTGGCTGCTGCCGATCCCGGCGCTGTTCTTCGCCCTCGGCTGGATCGCCGCGCGCATCGACATCAAGCACCTTCTGACCGAGTCGCGCGCATTGCCGCTGTCGTACTTCCGCGGCCTCAACTTCCTGCTGAACGAGCAGCCCGACAAGGCGATCGAGTCGTTCATCGAGGTCGTCAAGGTCGATCCGCAGACGATTGACCTGCACTTCGCGCTCGGATCGCTGTTCCGCCGACAAGGCGAGACCGAGCGCGCGATCCGCATGCACCAGAACCTGCTCGACCGTCCGACGCTCCCCGCCGACAAGCGCACGATGGCGACCTACGAGCTCGCGCAGGATTTTCATCGCGCCGGACTGCTCGATCGTGCCGAGAACCTCTTTCGCAAGCTCGACGGCACGCCGTTCGAGCACTCGGCGCTCTCGCACCTGATCGAGATCTACGAGACCGAGAAGGACTGGCAGAAGGCGATTCGCGCGATGCAGCGGATGGAAGTACTCGCGAAGCAGCCGTATTTTCGGGAGATCGCCGAGTACCACTGCGAGCTCGCCCAGGCCGCGCTGCTTCGCGGCGACGCCGCGACGGCCCGCGCCGAAATCGACGAAGCGCTCGCCACGCATCGCGGTTGCGCGCGCGCCAACCTCGTTGCAGGCGACCTCGCCGCGCAGGCAGGCGATCCACGCGGCGCGATCGACGCGTGGCAGCGCATCGAATCGCAGAACCCCGCGTTCCTCGCACTCGCCGCCGACCGCTTCGCCGATGCGTTTCGCAAGCTGCACGACGTGCCGGGCGGCATTCGGCTGCTGCGCAACTATCAATCGCAATATCCGTCGCTCGATCTGCTGAACGCGCTCTTTACGCTGGCCCTCGAGAACGACGGCCCCGACGCCGCCGGATCGCTCGTCAAGGACGAGCTCGCGCGCAACCCGACGCTGATCGGCCTCGACCGGCTGCTCGAGGCGCAGCTCCTCGCGTCGCCGCCCGAGCGGCGGCACGACCTCGAGCTCGTGAAGGGGCTCGTCGGCCAGCACATCAAGCGGCTCGGCCTGTACAAGTGCGACAACTGCGGCTTTCGCGCGCGGCAATACTATTGGCGCTGCCCGGGCTGCCAGAAGTGGGAAACGTACTCGCCCAAGCGCATCGAAAGTCCGGACGGCCAGGCCTAGCGTGCACGGGCGCTGAAAGGAAATGGGATGAACCGCAGCGATCCACGCATTTTCGTCGCGCTCGACTTCGCGAATCCGTTGCGCGCGCTCGCGCTCGCCGAGCGGCTCGACCCGGTCGCGTGCGGGGTGAAAGTGGGCAAGGAGCTCTTCGTGACCGCAGGTCCCGAGCCGGTGCGCTGGCTGGTCGCGCGCGGCTTCAAGGTGTTTCTCGACCTCAAGTTCCACGACATTCCGAACACGGCGGCGCAGGCGTGTGCGGCCGCGGCGCGGCTCGGCGTCTTCATGTTGAACGTGCACGCGAGCGGCGGGCGCGCGATGCTCGAGGCCGCACGTGGCGCCGTCGACGACGCGTCGAAGGAGGCGGGCGTGCGTACGCCGCTGCTGATCGCCGTCACCGTACTGACCAGTCTCGATCGCGCCGCGCTTCTCGATCTCGGCATCGACGCCGAGCCCGCGTCGCACGCGCTGCGTCTCGCGCGATTGACGCAAGCGGCGGGACTCGATGGCGTCGTGTGTTCAGCGGCGGAGGCCCGCGTGCTGCGCGACGCGCTGGGACCCAGCTTCAAGCTCGTTACGCCGGGGATTCGCCCGGCCGGCAGCGGCAGCGACGATCAGGCGCGCGTCGTCACGCCGGCGCAGGCGATCGCGAACGGCGCCGATTACCTCGTCGTCGGGCGACCGATCACGGCTGCACCCGATCCGCTCGCCGCGCTTGCCGACATCGAAGGGTCGCTCGCGATTCGCTAGGAACCTCCCATGAAAATCACGATGATCGGCACGGGCTACGTGGGCCTCGTGACCGGCACCTGCCTCGCCGAAGTCGGCAACGACGTGCTGTGCCTCGACGTCGACGCGCGCAAGATCGACATGCTCGAGAGCGGCCTCGTGCCGATCCACGAGCCCGGACTCGAGCCGATGATTCGCCGCAACGTCGCTGCCGGCCGGCTGCGCTTTACGACCGATCTCGACGCCGCGGTCGCGCACGCTCACGTGCAGTTCATCGCCGTCGGCACGCCGCCCGACGACGACGGCAGCGCCGACATGCAATACGTGCTGCAAGCGGCGCGCAATATCGGCCGGCGCATGACGCAATGGACGCTCGTCGTCGACAAGTCGACCGTTCCCGTGGGCACGGCCGACCGCGTGCGCGAAACGATCGCCGAGGAGCTCGCCGCGCGCGGCGTCGACGTCCCCTACACGGTCGCCTCGAATCCGGAATTCCTGAAGGAGGGCGCGGCGATCGAAGACTTCATGAAACCCGATCGCATCGTCATCGGCGCCGACGACGAGCGCGCGATCGCGCTGCTGCGCGCGATCTATGCGCCGTTCCAGCGCAATCGCGAGCGGCTGCTCGTGATGGACGTGCGCTCGGCGGAGCTCACGAAGTATGCCGCCAACGCGATGCTCGCGACGCGCATCTCGTTCATGAACGAGCTCGCGAACCTCGCCGAGAAGCTCGACGCCGACATCGAGCACGTGCGGCAGGGCATCGGCGCGGATCCGCGCATCGGCTGGCATTTCCTGTACCCGGGGGTCGGCTACGGCGGCAGCTGCTTCCCCAAGGACGTGAAGGCGTTGCGGCATTCCGCAGAACGCGCCGGTGCGCCGCTCCGCGTGCTGAGCGCGGTGGAGACTGCGAACGACGCGCAAAAGCGGGTGCTGGTCGACAAGATCGTCGCGCGCTTCGGGCGCGATCTCGCGAGCCGGCGCTTCGCCTTGTGGGGACTTGCGTTCAAGCCGAACACCGACGACATGCGCGAGGCACCGTCGCGTGTGGTCATCGCAGCGCTCGCCGGGCTCGGTGCGACGGTCGTGGCCTACGATCCGGTCGCGATGGACGAGGCGAAGCGCGTGCTTGGCGATACGCCGCGCCTCGCCTTCGCCCCGAACCCGATCGATGCGTGCGAGGGCGCCGACGCGCTCGTCGTGGTGACGGAGTGGAAGGAGTTCCGCAGTCCCGATTTCGAGGAGATGAAGCGACGGATGAAGCGCGCGCTGATCTTCGACGGCCGCAATCTCTACGAGCCCGACATCGTGCGCGGCGCGGGCTTCGAGCACGTGTCGATCGGAAGACGATGAGCTCCGCGTTCTTTTCGGCGTGGCGCGAGCGCGTGGCGCAAAGCGACGTGCTGATCGTCGGCGACGTGATGCTCGATCGCTACTGGTTCGGCGACGTGGAGCGCATCTCGCCGGAAGCGCCGGTGCCGGTCGTGAAGATCGCGCGCGCCGACGAGCGGCCGGGCGGCGCGGCAAACGTGGCACGCAACGTCGCCGCGCTCGGTGCACGCGCGAAGCTCCTTTCCGCGACCGGGCGCGACGAGGCGGGCGACGCCCTGGTGCGCCTGCTCGACGTCGAACGCATCGAGTCGACGTTCCTGCGCGACGACGCGCTCAAGACGACGGTGAAGCTGCGCGTGATCGGTCGGCAGCAGCAGCTGCTGCGCATCGACTTCGAGACGACGCCTTCGCACGAGCTGCTCGCCGCGCATCTCGCGCATTTCGATGCGCTGCTCACGAAGTCGAACGCGCTCGTGCTGTCCGACTACGGCAAGGGCGGCCTCGCGCACATCGGAACGATGATCGATCGCGCTCGCGCCGCCGGGAAGCCGGTGCTCGTCGATCCGAAGGGCGACGAATGGGAACGCTATCGCGGCGCGACGCTCATTACGCCGAACCGCAGCGAGTTCCGGCAGGTCGCGGGACGCGCACGCGACGAAAACGATCTCGCGCGGCGCGCGCAGGCGCTGCGTCGCGACCTGCAAATCGACGCGCTGCTGCTGACGCGCTCCGAGGAAGGCATGTCGCTGTACTCGGAGGCGGGATCGATGACGATTCCCGCGCAGGCGCGCGAAGTGTTCGACGTTTCCGGTGCCGGCGACACGGTGATCGCCGTGCTCGGCACGCTGCTCGCAGCGGGCGCCCCGATCGCCGATGCGATGGCGATCGCCAACGAGGCGGCAGGCGTCGTCGTCGGGAAGCTCGGCACCGCGGTCGCCGAGCCTGACGAGCTCCGCTGAAGCCCTGCCGCCTCGCTGATTCCCGACCCCTGAATCCCGGCCCGTGATCCCGGGCAACCGATGGCAAAGCCGAAGACCGTCTATTCCTGCACCGAATGCGGCGGCCAGGCACCCAAATGGCAGGGCCAATGCCCGGCGTGCGGCGCGTGGAACACGCTCGTCGAAACCGCGCCCTCCGTGCCCGCGGCGCGCTTCGAGAACGTCGCCGGGACGCGAAGCAGCAGCGTCACGCCGCTCGCGGCGGTGACGCCGCGCGGGTCGTCGCGCATTCCGACGGGACTGGACGAATTCGACCGCGTCCTCGGCGGCGGGCTGGTGGCGGGTGGCGTGATCCTGCTCGGCGGCGATCCGGGCATCGGCAAGTCGACGCTGCTGCTGCAGGCCGGCGCCGCACTCGGCGCACGGCATCGAACGTTGTACGTGACGGGCGAGGAATCGACCGAGCAGGTCGCGTTGCGTGCGCAACGACTCGGACTCGTCGACGCGCCGGTCGAGTTGCTCGCCGAGGTGCAGCTCGAGGCGATCGTCGCCGCGATCGATGCGACGACACCGGAAGTCATCGTCGTCGACTCGATCCAGACGATCTACACGGAGACGCTGACCTCGGCGCCGGGCAGCGTCGCCCAGGTGCGCGAATGCGCGGCGCAGCTCACGCGGCTCGCGAAGCAGCGCGGCGTCGTCGTGATCTTCGTCGGGCACGTGACGAAAGAGGGCGCAATCGCCGGTCCGCGCGTGCTCGAGCACATCGTCGACACGGTGCTCTATTTCGAGGGCGATGCGCATTCGAGCTTCCGGCTGGTGCGCGCGATCAAGAATCGTTTCGGCGCGGCGAACGAGCTCGGCGTGTTCGCGATGACCGAGCGCGGACTGCGCGGCGTTGCCAATCCCTCCGCGCTCTTTCTCGCCCAGCACGCGGAAGCAGTCGCCGGCTCGGCAATCGTCGCGACGCTCGAAGGCTCGCGCCCGCTTCTCGTCGAGGTGCAGGCGCTCGTCGATCCCGTGCAGGGCGGCATGCCGAAGCGCCTTGCGGTCGGCCTCGACGCGCAGCGCCTCGCGCTGCTGCTCGCCGTCCTTCATCGCCACGGTGGCGTCGACACCGCGGGCTTCGACGTTTTCGTCAACGCCGTGGGCGGCGTGCGCATTCTGGAGCCGGCCGCCGATCTCGCCGTCACGCTGGCCGTGTGTTCGTCTCTTAGAAACAAGCCGTTGCCACGCAAAGCTCTTATCTTTGGCGAGGTCGGACTGGCAGGCGAGGTGCGCCCGGTACAGCGCGGTCAGGAACGCATCCGCGAAGCCGCGAAGCTCGGGTTC
>DASTIY010000379.1:0-17609 GCA_035717085.1 Casimicrobiaceae bacterium
TCGAGAAGAACAAGGAGTACGTGCAGGCGGCGCGGCTCTTCGGCATCCACCCGCTCGCGATCATGGCACGCCACGTGCTGCCGAACGTGCTCGGCCCGGTGCTCGTCATCGGCACGATTCACATCGCCACGGCGATCATCACCGAAGCGACGCTCTCGTTCCTCGGCGTCGGCGTGCCGCCGACGCAGCCGTCGCTCGGCACGCTGATCCGGATCGGCAACGACTTCCTGTTCTCGGGCGAATGGTGGGTGACGCTCTTCCCGGGGATCGCGCTCGTCGTGATGGTGCTCGCGATCAACCTGCTCGGCGACTGGCTGCGCGATGCGTTGAATCCGAGGCTGCGGACGTGACCCGCGTCCTGCCCCCTCACCCCGGCCCTCTCCCCCTCGCGGGGGAGAGGGAGCCGAACGAGGCGCGCGTAGTGACGCCCTCTCCCCGCTCGCGGGGTGTGGGTCATCCATTGCTGGAGGTGCGCAATCTGCGCGTCGAGTTTCCAACGCGCCGCGGCGTGCTCGTCGCCGTCGACGACGTGTCGTTCACGATCGCGCACGGCGAGGTGCTCGGCGTGGTCGGCGAATCGGGCGCCGGCAAGTCGCTCACCGGCGCGGCGATCATCGGCCTCCTCGAGCCCCCCGGGCGCATCGCCGCCGGCGAGATCCTGCTCGACGGCGAGCGGATCGACCGGCTGCCGCACGAAGCGATGCGGCGCATTCGCGGGCGCCGCATCGGCGCGATCTTCCAGGACCCGCTCGCGTCGCTCGATCCGCTGTTCTCGATCGGCCAGCAGCTCGTCGAGACGATCCGCACGCACCTGCCGATGAGCGAAGCGCAGGCGCGCACGCGCGCGGTCGAGCTGTTGCAGGAGGTCGGCATTCCGGCCGCGGCGCGCCGGATCGATCACTATCCGCATCAATTCTCGGGCGGCATGCGCCAGCGCGTCGTGATCGCGCTCGCGCTCGCCGCCAATCCGCAGCTGATCATCGCCGACGAGCCGACGACCGCGCTCGACGTGTCGATCCAGGCACAGATCATCACGCTGATGAAGCGCCTGTGCCGCGATCACGGCACCGCGGTGATGCTCGTCACGCACGACATGGGCGTCATCGCGGAGACCGCCGACCGCGTCGCCGTGATGTACGCAGGACGCATCGTCGAGACGGGACCGGTTGCCGACGTGATCAATGCGCCGAAGCATCCGTATACGGTCGGGCTGATGGGATCGATTCCGTCGATCGCGGCCGATCGCGAGCGACTCGTGCAGATCGACGGCAGCATGCCGCGTCTCACGGCGATTCCGTCGGGCTGTCCGTTTCATCCGCGCTGTCCGCGCGTATTCGGCCGTTGCCTCGACGAGCGGCCCGATCTGCTCGATGCGGGCACGTCGCGCGCCGCGTGCTGGCTTTACTCGGCGACCGTTCCCGCGTGAGCGCGCCGCGCGAGGCCGGCGGCCGATCGAAGGCCCGAAGGGCCCGTCGGCGCGCGATCGACGCGAGGCCGACACGGTGCGCTCTCGCTCATCGCCGACGCTCCGTGGAGGCCGAGGCGTGAAGGTGCTCGCCGAAGCGGGCATGGCGAGCGCGCCGGCCGCACACCCCGTCGAGCGCGCACCGACGCTTTTGCAGGTCGCGCACGCGACGAAGGTGTTCGACGTGTCGCCGCCGTGGCTCTCGCGCGTGCTCGGACGCGAGCCGCGCGTGCTGCTGCATGCGGTCGAGGACGTCAGCTTCGACATCCGGCGTGGCGAGACGCTCGGTCTCGTCGGCGAATCGGGCTGCGGCAAGTCGACGGTGGCGCGGCTCATCGTCGGCCTGCATCGGTTGACCGCAGGCACGATCACGTACGACGGTGCCGACATCCGCTCGCTCGCATCGGGACGCGGCCACCGGTCGCTTCGCCGGAAGCTCCAGATGATCTTCCAGGACCCGTACGCGAGCCTGAATCCGCGCTGGCGCGTCGCGGACATCGTTGCGGAGCCCATTCGCGCGCAACGGCTGCTGAGAGGACGCGCTGCGATCCGTGCGCGAATCGACGAGTTGCTGATGCAGGTCGGGTTGTCGCCGGCGGACGGACAGAAGTATCCGCACCAGTTCTCGGGCGGACAGCGGCAGCGCATCTCGATCGCGCGCGCGCTCGCGAGCGAAGCCGAGTTCCTCGTCTGCGACGAGCCGACGTCGGCACTCGATGTCTCGGTACAAGCGCAGGTGCTGAACCTCATGCGCGACCTGCAGCGCCGGCTCGGCCTGACGTACCTGTTCATCTCGCACAACCTCGCGGTCGTGCATCACGTCGCCGATCGCGTCGGCGTCATGTACCTCGGCCGCATCGTCGAGCTCGCCGACAAGCGCACGCTGTTCGCGAACCCGCGCCATCCGTATACGCGGATGCTGCTCGACGCGATTCCCGACATCGCGATGAGCGGCAAGGCGCGCACGCCCGTCGCGGGCGAGGTGCCGAATCCGCTGTCGCCGCCCTCCGGATGCGCGTTTCATCCGCGCTGTCCGTTCGCGAACGAGCGCTGCAAGCGCGAGACGCCGCTGCTGCGGGGCGAAGGGCGGGACGCAAACGGCGAGCATGCAACGCTCGTCGCGTGCCATGCGGTGGAGGAAGGACGCCTGCCGGCAAGAGCTGAGTCCGGCCCGGCCTTTGACGTCGTCGCCGAAAAGTAGCGGTTGGCCCTGTTCGGGCGTCGCGCCGTCCTACGCCGCGAGCGCGTTGAACGCCACGTGGTGGCGGCCGGCGCGGCGCGCCGCATACATCGCCGCGTTCGCCGCGGCCATGACGCCGGCCGAATCGCCGGCATCCTCGGGATAGAACGCCATGCCGATCGACGTGCCGATCGGCGTATCGGCGAGCGGCGGCTGCGCGGCGTCGTCCAGCACGTCGCGCAGCCGCTGCGCGATCGCGGTGAGATCGCGCACGTGCTCCGCGTTCGGTGTCGCGAGCGCGAACTGCGTCGGGCCGAGCCGCGCGAACACATCGCCGCTGCGCGACGCTGCGCGAAACCGCCGCGCGATCTCGACCAGCAGCGACTCGGCCGCGGGACCGCCATGATGCTCGACGACGGCGCTGCAGCCGTCGATGTCGATGAAGAGCACGCCGACGCGCGCCTGCTCGCGTCGCGCGTGCGCGATCGCGAACGCCAGCCACTCGCTGAAGAAGCGCCGATTGGGGAGACTGGTCAGCACGTCGTGTGTCTGCTCGGAACGAAGACGCGCTTCGAGCTCGCGTTGAACGGCGAGCAGGCGGCGCAACGCGCCGAAGACGAGCGCCATCGCGGCGACCGCGATGGCCGCGAGGAACGCGCTCCAGGCCTTCGCCGCCGCAAACGCTTCGCGCGTTTCGGCGCGCTCGCGCGTCATGACGACGTCGACGCGCGACGTCAGTTCATTGCCGTTGCTTTCGCGTGCGCGCGCCTGCGCTGTCGTCGACAGGCCGGAGCCGACAACGAACTCGACCGGCGCGCGCGCTTCCAGCGCGTCGAACGCGTTGGCGCTACGCATCAGCAACCACGCGGCGGCGACGAGCGCGAACGTGGCGGCGACGAGCGCGACGGCAACGACGTATTCGGGTTTCGATCGCGGCGGCATGGCGATGGGCGCGACGGGGTGGCCGCAATAAAGCAAGGGGTGCGCCAACGGTGACGAACGCACTAAAATATGCGGTTTCCTCACGCTTCGCGATCGCTCTTACGCCATGCGTACGCTCTACGACAAGCTCTGGGACAGCCACCTCGTGCGCGAGGAGGCTGGCGGCATGGCGCTCATGTACGTCGATCGGCATCTGGTGCACGAAGTCACCAGCCCGCAGGCTTACGAAGGCCTGCGCCTCGCCGGCCGCACGCCGTGGCGCACCGAATCGATCGTCGCGACGGCCGATCACAACACGCCGACGACGCGCTGGGATCAAGGCATTCGCGACCCGATCTCGCGCACGCAGGTGGAGGCGCTCGACGACAACATCGCGCGCTACGGCGCGAAAGCGTATTTCCCGTTCCGCGATCGCCGCCAGGGCATCGTGCACGTGATCGGACCGGAAAACGGCGCGACGTTGCCCGGCATGACGGTCGTCTGCGGCGATTCGCACACGAGCACGCACGGCGCGTTCGCGGCGCTCGCATTCGGCATCGGGACTTCCGAAGTCGAGCACGTGCTCGCCACGCAATGCCTGATCACGCGCAAGGCCAAGTCGATGCTGATCCGCGTCGACGGCCGTCTTCCCCGCGGCGTCACGGCGAAGGACCTCGTCCTGTCGATCATCGGCCGGATCGGGACGGCGGGCGGCACCGGGCACGCCCTCGAATTCGGCGGCGACGCCGTGCGCGCGCTGTCGATGGAAGCGCGGATGACGATCTGCAACATGTCGATCGAGGCCGGCGCGCGGGCGGGAATGATCGCGTTCGACGACACGACGCGTGCCTACCTCGAAGGTCGTCCCTACGCACCGAAGGGCGAGCTGTGGGATCGCGCGGTCGCGCACTGGCGCACGCTGGTGAGCGATCCGGGTGCCAGGTTCGACACCACGCTCGTCTTCGACGCCGCGTCGATCGCGCCGCAGGTGACGTGGGGCACGTCGCCGGAGATGGTCGCGCCGATCGACGCGCGCGTGCCCGATCCGGATCGCGAGCGCGACGGCGAGCGACGCGAAGGCATCGCGCGCGCGCTCGAGTACATGGGCCTTGCGCCCAACGTGCCGATCACCGACATCCGCATCGACAAGGTCTTCATCGGCTCGTGCACGAATTCGCGCATCGAGGATCTGCGCGTGGCCGCGAACGTCGTGCGCGGCCGCCGCGTGGCCGCGAACGTGCGCCTCGCGATGGTCGTGCCCGGCTCCGGCCTCGTGAAGGCGCAGGCGGAGGCCGAGGGTCTCGATCGTGCGTTTCGCGACGCGGGATTCGAGTGGCGCGAGCCCGGATGCTCGATGTGCCTCGCGATGAACGACGACCGCTTGGAGCCGGGCGAGCGTTGCGCGTCGACGTCGAACCGCAATTTCGAGGGTCGCCAGGGCGCGGGCGGCCGTACGCATCTCGTGAGTCCCGCGATGGCGGCCGCTGCCGCCATCGCCGGGCATTTCGTCGACGTCCGTCGACTGTAACGTCGTCGTTTCCAGGCTCGAAGGGATCATGCAGCCGTTTCGCGTGCACTCGGGGATCGTGGCGCCGCTCGACCGCGCCAACGTCGACACCGACGCGATCATTCCCAAGCAGTTCCTGAAGTCGATTCGTCGCTCGGGGTTCGGCCCGAATCTGTTCGACGCCTGGCGCTTCCTCGATCCCGGCGAGCCGGGCAAGGACGCCGCGTCGCGGCGTCCCAATCCGGAGTTCGTGCTGAACCAACCCCGGTATCGCGACGCGTCGATCCTGCTCGCACGGCGCAATTTCGGCTGCGGCAGCTCGCGCGAGCATGCGCCGTGGGCGCTCGGCGACTACGGATTCCGCGCGCTGGTCGCACCGTCGTTCGCCGACATCTTCTACAACAATTGCTTCAAGAACGGACTGCTGCCGATCGTGCTGCCCGACGCCGCGGTCGACAGGCTGTTCGCCGACGTATCGGCGTTTCCCGGCTACACGCTGACGATCGACCTCGACGCGCAAACGGTGCGCAACGCCGACGGCAGCGCGACGTATCGCTTCGACGTCGATCCGTTCCGCAAGCAATGCCTGCTGAACGGGTGGGACGACATCGGCCTCACGCTGCGGCACGCCGACGAGATCCGTGCGTTCGAGGCGCGCCATCTCGCCGAGCAGCCGTGGCTTTGACCACGAAATCAGGGTCGGACTCGATCGTCGAGAACATCGAGTCCGACCCTGATTTCGTTGGGCCCGTTTCTGCTTTTGCGCGATGAAGATCGCGATCCTCCCCGGTGATGGCATCGGCCCCGAGATCGTGCGCGAAGCGGAGCGGGTGCTCGACGTGCTCGCCCACGAGGGCCTGCCGATCGAGCGCGCGCGCGGCGCGATCGGCGGGGCGGGCCACGACACCGCCGGCGAGCCGTTGCCCGAATCGACGCTCGAGCTCGCGCGTGCGGCCGACGCGGTGCTGCTCGGCGCCGTTGGCGGACCGAAGTACGACACGCTGCCGCGCGACAAGCGGCCCGAGCGCGGCATTCTGGGACTGCGCAAGGCGCTCGGACTCTTCGCGAACCTGCGGCCCGCGCTGCTCTATCCCGAGCTCGCCGGTGCATCGACGCTGAAGGCCGAGGTCGTCGCCGGCCTCGACCTCGTGATCGTCCGCGAGCTCACCGGCGACATCTATTTCGGCGAACCACGCGGACGGCGCGCGACGGCCGACGGCGAGCGCGAAGGCTTCGACACGATGCGCTACGCCGAAGGCGAAATCGCGCGCATCGCGCGCGTCGGCTTCGAGACGGCGCGGCGGCGCCGGAAGCAGCTCGTCTCGGTCGACAAGGCGAATGTCCTCGACACGTCGATCCTGTGGCGCGAGGTCGTCGGCGAAGTGGCGCACGACTATCCCGACGTCGCGCTGTCGCACATGTACGTGGACAACGCGGCGATGCAGCTCGTGCGCGCGCCGAAGAGCTTCGACGTGATCGTCACCGGCAATCTGTTCGGCGACATCCTGTCCGACGAAGCGTCGATGCTCGCGGGCTCGATCGGCATGCTGCCCTCGGCGTCGCTCGACGCGCGCGGCAAGGGCCTCTACGAGCCGATCCACGGCTCGGCACCCGACATCGCGGGGCAGGATCGCGCGAATCCGCTGGCGACGATCCTGTCGGTCGCGATGATGTTCCGCCACACGTTCGCGCGCGACGACGTCGCGCAGCGCATCGAGCACGCGGTGCGCGCGACGTTGCGCAAGGGCCTGCGCACGCCCGACATCGCGGGCGACGGCGAGCGCGTCGTGGGGACGCGCGACATGGGCGAGGCCGTGGCGGCGGCGCTGCGGAACGCATAGGATAGGCGACAAGCGAGCGGTGCCGCGAAAGGCGCGCCGCGTTGGAAGGACGGAAGAAATGATGCGAGTGGGATTCGTGGGTTGGCGCGGCATGGTCGGCTCGGTGCTGATGCAACGCATGCGCGACGAGCGCGATTTCGAGACGATCGAGCCGGTATTCTTTTCGACGTCGAGCGCCGGTGCGAAGGCGCCGAACGTCGGCAAGCCCGCGGGCGTGCTGCGCAACGCCCAGGACGTCGCCGCCTTTCGCGAGCTCGATGCCATCGTCACCTGCCAGGGCGGCGACTGGACGAGCGCAATGTATCCGAAGCTTCGCGACGCAGGCTTCGACGGCTACTGGATCGACGCGGCGTCGACGCTGCGCATGCGCGACGATTGCGTGATCGTCCTCGATCCCGTGAATCGCGCGCTGATCGATCGCGCGCTCGACGACGGCGCGCGCAACTTCATCGGCGGCAATTGCACGGTCAGCCTCATGCTGATGGCGCTCGCCGGCTTGTTGCGCGCCGGGCTCGTCGAGTGGATGACCTGCATGACGTACCAGGCGGCGTCCGGCGCCGGCGCGCAGAACATGCGCGAGCTGCTCGAGCAGATGGGCGCCGCGCATCGCGCCGCGGCGCCGCGCCTCGCCGATCCGGCCTCGTCGATCCTCGACATCGATCGCGACGTCGCCGCAGCGCTGCGCGACGCGCGTTTCCCGACCGAGCACTTCGGCGTGCCGCTCGCGGGCAGCCTCATTCCGTGGATCGACAAGGACCTCGGCAACGGCGTGAGCCGCGAGGAGTGGAAGGGCGGCGCCGAGACCAACAAGATCCTCGGCTTTCGCGACGGCACGATTCCGGTGGAATCGATCTGCGTGCGCATCGGCGCGATGCGCTGTCACGCCCAGGCGCTCACGATCAAGCTCACGCGCGACGTGCCGCTCGCCGAGATCGAGCACCTGCTCGCCGTCGCGCATTCATGGGTCCGCGTGATCCCCAACACGCGCGAGGCGAGCATGCGCTCACTGACGCCCGCGGCCGTGACCGGCAAGCTCGACGTTCCCGTGGGCCGCCTGCGCAAGCTCGCGATGGGCGACGACTACCTCGGCGCCTTCACGTGCGGCGATCAGTTGCTGTGGGGCGCCGCCGAGCCGTTGCGGCGGATGCTTCGTATCCTGCAGAACGCCGTCGTTACCGCCTGACGCGCCGCCGGATCGTCATTTCGTACAAGTTTATGCAACGACCGCGGGCCTCCGCCGCTTGCGGCGCGAACCGCCGATTGTCGGCCGGCGATGCGGATGCAACACTCTTGCGCCTTCGCGGCGCACACTAGTGCTAGTGGTCGCGTCGCGCCCGGCCGCTAGCGCTTGCGCCCGGTTAGCACAGCGGCATTAACCGTGTGTTGCGCCGAATGGCGCAGATCACGAAAACTTCATCTAATACCGTGGTTTACCTTGCGGCCGCCCAGGCGGGATGTTAAGTTAGCCGCGGGCTTCCACCGGTATCCCGTCGAGGTCGGCATGCGCGCAAAACCCCTCTTCACTTTCAGCCTGCTCGCAGGCGCCCTCGCCCTGCACGGGCAGGCGCTCGCGCTCGGGCTCGGCAAGCTGACCGTCGAATCGGCGCTCGGCCAGCCGCTGTCGGCGCGCATCGACCTCACGTCGGTGTCGCGCGACGACCTCGATTCGCTGCGCGCGCGGGTCGCCGATCCCGGTCTCTATCGACAGAACAATCTCACGTACCAATCGACGCTGTCGCGAGCGCGCATTTCGGTCGAAGGCGCCGGCGGCACGCCGTATTTGCGCGTCACGTCGCCCGTGCCCGTCCAGGAGCCGTTCCTCGACCTGTTGGTCGAGCTCGACTGGGCGGCCGGCCGCGTCGTTCGCGAATACACGTTCCTGCTCGACCCGCCGGGCATTCAGATGGCGGCGCCCACGGAGCCGGTGACTCCGGCGCGCGCCGGCACGCCGGCGCGAACTGCTGCAGCGCCCGCCACGACGGCGCCGGCCGCCGCGACCACCGGCGCCGCCGGCGGCCAGCAATACGAGGTGCGTCGCGGCGACACGCTGCAGAAGATCGCGACGCAGTACAAGCCGACCGAAGCGACGCTCGACCAGATGCTCGCTGCGCTCTTCAACCGCAACCAGGCGGCGTTCGAGGGCGGCAACATGAATCGCCTGCGTGCGGGCTCGATCCTGACGATTCCGAGCGCCACCGACGCGCAGGCCGCTGCCCCGGCCGAGGCGACGCGGCTGGTGCGGGTGCAGGCATCGGATTGGCGCACCTACCGCGACCGTGTCGCCGCCGCGGCACCCGAAGCTACGGGCAGCGGCGCGCGCGAGACGAGCGGGCGCATCGGTGCGGCAGTCGAAGACACCACGCCGGCGGCCGCGCCGGGGTCCGACAAGCTTCGCGTCTCGCGTGCCGCGGGCACGGGGGGCGGCGGCGGCGTCGCTGCCGAAGATGCGATCGCGCGCGACCAGCAACTGAAGGACGCGCAGGCGCGCATCGCGGCGCTCGAAAAGACGATCGCCGAGTTGCAGCGCGCGGTCGAGTTGCGCAACCAGACGCTCGCTCAGCTGCAGTCGCAGGCCGAGGCCACCAAGGGCGGCGCGAAGTCCGCCGAGTCGGCTGCGACGCCGGCGCCTGTGCCGAGTGCGCCGCCGACGTCGGCAGCGAACGCCGCGCCGTCGACGCCGGCGGGCACGCCGCCGAGCCCGCCCGTCGAGGCGAAGTCGGCGCAGCCGGCGGCCGCCCCCACGCCATCCGCGCCGAAGGCTGCGACGCCAACGCCCAAGGTCGAGCCGCCCGGCTTCTTTGCCGATCTCTTCTCGAGCACGCCCAACTGGGCGCTCGGCGTCGCCGCCCTCGCGATTCTCGGCGGCATCGCCGGCCTGATCGCGGCGCGCCGGCGCAAGGGCACGAAGTTCGAGGACAGCATCATCTCGGGCACCGACATCAAGACGAACACCGTCTTCGGCTCCACCGGCGGCGGCGTCGTGAACACCGGCGAGAACTCGCTCGCGAGCGACTTCAGCCGCGAGGGCCTCGGCAACATCGACACCGACGAAGTCGACCCGATCGCCGAGGCCGAGGTGTACCTCGCGTACGGCCGCGACGCGCAGGCCGAGGAGATCCTGAAGGACGCTCTCAAGAAGGACCCGCAGCGCCAGGAGATCTACCTCAAGCTGCTCGAGATCCATTCGCAGCACAACAAGCCGCAGGCGTTCGAGACCGTGGCCTCCGAGCTCTTCGCGGTCAGTCACGGCCAGGGTGATGTCTGGCACAAGGCGGTCACGCTCGGCCGCCAGCTCGATCCCAACAACCCGATGTTCCAGGACGCGGCCGCCGCGCCGGCGCGTCCGGCCACGACAGCCGCTGCGGCAACAGCGGCGCCGGCCTTCAGCGAAGGCGACATCTCGATCGCGCCGCAGGCGGCCGCGACGGTGAAATCCGCCGCCGAGATCCTCGCGGGCGCGCAGGACGTGGTCGCGCGCAGCCCCAGCACGCCGGTCGCCGTCGCGGCAGCCGCGCAGGGTGCGCGACCCGTGCCCGAGGACAAGCAGGACATTCCCGAATTCCACGTCGAATTGCCGCACGACCTCGCGGCGAACGACGCGAGCGACGCGTTCGCGCCGGCCGCGAAAGACGCAACGGCCCGCGGAGAGCTGCACGCGTCCCCGGCCACCGCCGATCCGTTCGCCGACATCGCCAAGGAACTGACGACGCGCGTCGACACGCCAGCCGAGCAACCGCGCTTCGACCTCGACTTCCATCTCGACGACGCCGAGCGGCCGGCGCCGCTGAAGCGCAACGAGCCGGTGCGCGAGCCGACGCTCGCGACGGCGGGCGCGCCGGCGCCGGCACGCGCGCCGTCGCTCGATCTCGACAAGCTCGACCTTTCGTTCGACTCCGATCGCCCGGTGCACGACGAGGGCACGCCGTCGGTGCTCGACGGCCAATGGCACGACGCCGCGACCAAGCTCGATCTCGCGAAGGCGTACCAGGAGATGGGCGACGTCGACGGAGCCCGCGAGATCCTGCAGGAAGTGCTGCACGAAGGCGACGACCAGCAGAAGTCCGAGGCGAACGCGCTCCTCGCGAAGCTCGCGGCCGCGTAATTCCGCACCGCTCGAGTGCGGTTTGCGTTAGGGCTGGAGTACGACGGCCGCGCGTATTGCGGCTTCCAATCGCAGCCTTCCGGATGTTCGGTGCAGGACGCGCTCGAGCGCGCGCTCGCGGCCATCGCCGACGGACCGGTTCGCGCCGTCGCAGCGGGTCGTACCGATGCCGGCGTGCATGCGACGTCGCAGATCGTTCACTTCGACGCGCCGGTCGCGCGGCCGCTGACCGCGTGGATACGCGGCGTCAACGCGCATCTCCCGTCCTCCGCCGCGATTCTGTGGTGCGCGCCGGTCGCGGACGATTTCCACGCTCGTTTTGCGGCGACGGCGCGTCACTACGCTTATCTGCTGCTCGACCGTGACGTGCGGCCCGCGTTGCTGCACGGGCGGGTCGGCTGGTTTCACGCGCCGCTCGACGTCGACGCGATGCGTGACGCTTCGCGCGTACTCGTCGGCCGGCACGACTTCTCGTCGTTTCGCGCCGCCGAGTGCCAGGCGAAATCGCCGGTCAAGACGCTGACGCGCCTCGACGTCACGCGCAGCGCCGGCCTCGTGCGCGTCGACGTTTCCGCCGACGCGTTCCTTCAGCACATGGTGCGCAACATCGTCGGTGCGCTCGTCGAGGTGGGCTCGGCGAGGCGCTCCGTCGCTTCGCTTCGCGAACTGCTCGCGGCGGCCGATCGTACGCAGGGCTCAGCGACATTTGCCGCCGATGGACTCTATTTCACCGGCGCGGATTACGATGCGCGCTTCGCCCTTCCGCCCACGCGCCGCGACGTCGCGGCCTTCGCATCGTGAATCACGGCAAGCATCGCACGCGCATCAAGATCTGCGGCATCACGCGCGTTGCCGACGCGCTCGCCGCCGCCGACGCGGGCGTCGACGCGATCGGCCTCGTGTTCTGGGCCGGCACGCCGCGCGTCGTCGCGCCGGAGCGCGCCCGCGAGATCGTCGCGGCGTTGCCCGCGTACGTGAGCGTCGTCGCGCTGTTCGTCGATCCCGCGCCGCACGAGGTTCGTGCGACGCTCGACGCCGTGGCGATCGACGTCCTCCAATTCCACGGCAGCGAGACGCCCGAATTCTGCCGCGCCTTCGGGCGCCGTTACGTGAAGGCGGTTCCCGTGAAGGACGGCGTCGATTTGCTAGAATCGGCGTCTTCCTTCGGCGACGCCGCAGGCGTCTTGTTCGACGCGTACCGCGAAGGGGATCTCCCGGGCGGCACCGGCCGCGCGTTCGACTGGGCGCGGCTTTCCGACGCCGTCCGCTCCCGCATCGGCGCGCCCGTGATCCTTTCCGGCGGTCTCGACCCCGACAACGTCGCGCGTGCAGTGCGTGGCGTGGCGCCGTGGGGCGTCGACGTTTCGTCCGGCGTCGAGGAACGCGATGCGCAGGGGTCACCGCGCCGGGGATTGAAAGACGCGGCGCGCATCCGGGCGTTCGTGCAAGGAGTGCGCAGTGCAGATGGCTGAACCGTGGCAGGGCCGCGAGTTGCCCGACGAGCGTGGTCACTTCGGTCCGTACGGCGGCGTGTTCGTCGCCGAGACGCTGATCGCGGCGCTCGACGAGCTCAAGGCGTCGTACCTGCGGCTTCGCAACGATCCCGACTTCGTCGCCGAGCTCGAGCACGAGCTCACGCATTTCGTCGGCCGTCCGTCGCCCGTCTACCATGCGCAGCGCTGGTCGCGCGAGCTCGGCGGCGCGCAGATCTGGCTGAAGCGCGAGGACCTCAACCACACCGGCGCGCACAAGATCAACAACTGCATCGGCCAGGCGCTGCTCGCGAAACGCTTGGGCAAGCGGCGCGTGATCGCCGAGACCGGCGCCGGTCAGCACGGCGTCGCGACGGCCACGGTCGCCGCGCGCTTCGGCATGGAGTGCGTCGTCTACATGGGCTCCGAGGACGTGCGCCGGCAGGCGCAGAACGTCTACCGGATGAATCTGCTCGGTGCCACCGTCGTGCCCGTCGAATCGGGTTCGCGGACGCTGAAGGATGCGCTGAACGAAGCGATGCGCGACTGGGTGACGAACGTCGACACGACGTTCTACATCATCGGCACTGTCGCGGGCCCGCATCCGTATCCGATGCTGGTGCGCGATTTCCAGAGCGTGATCGGCCGCGAGTGCCTGACGCAAATGCCGGAAGCCGCGGGCCGCGATCCCGACGTCGTCGTCGCGTGCGTCGGCGGCGGCAGCAACGCCATGGGCATCTTCCATGCGTACGTGCCGAACCCCGTCGTGAAGCTCGTCGGCGTGGAGGCGGCGGGCGAGGGCATCGCCACCGGACATCACGCGGCGTCGCTCTGCGCCGGCAAGCCGGGCGTTCTGCACGGCAATCGCACGTATCTGTTGCAGGACGCGAACGGGCAGATCATCGAGACGCATTCCATCTCGGCGGGACTCGATTACCCCGGCGTCGGCCCCGAGCACGCGTGGCTCAAGGACACCGGCCGCGCTCATTACGTGTCCATCACCGACGACGAGGCGCTCGCGGCGTTTCATGCCTGTTGCCGCATCGAGGGCATCATTCCGGCGCTCGAATCCGCGCACGCGCTCGCGTACGCCACGAAGCTCGCGCCGACGCTGCCGGAGGATGCGATCGTGCTCGTCAATCTCTCCGGCCGCGGCGACAAGGACATGGCGACGGTGGCGGAGCGGGCGGGAGCATGAACCGAATCGACACCGTCTTCGCCGCGGCGAAGCGCACCGGCCGCAGCGTCCTGATCCCCTACGTCACCGCGGGCGACCCGTCGCTCGTCGCGACGTCGGCGATCGTCGACGCGCTCGTCGCCGCCGGCGCCGACCTCATCGAGCTCGGCGTTCCGTTCTCCGACCCGATGGCCGATGGCCCGGTGATCCAGCGCGCCGCCGAGCGCGCGCTCGCGCAGGGCGTGGCCTTGCGCGACGTGATCGACGTCGTCGCGAAATTTCGCCGCGGCAATGCGCGAACGCCGATCGTGCTGATGGGCTACGCGAATCCGATCGAGGCGATGGGCGTGCAGGCGTTCGTCGATGCGGCGCGCGACGCAGGCGTCGACGGCGTGATCGTCGTCGACTATCCGCCCGAGGAAGCGGTCGAGTTCGTCGCGCTGCTGCGCGCGCGCGATATCGCGCCGATCTTCCTCGTCGCGCCGACGACGCCGGCATCGCGCATCGACGCCATCGCGAAGCTCGCCGCCGGCTACGTGTACTACGTTTCACTGAAGGGCGTGACCGGTGCGGGACACCTCGACACGCGCGACGTCGCGCGCAACCTCGACGAGATCCGCCGGCACGTGGCGCTGCCCGTCGGCGTCGGCTTCGGAATTCGCGACGCGGCGAGCGCGCGCGCCATCGCCGGGCACGCCGACGCGATCGTCATCGGCAGTCGCATCATCCTCGAGATCGAGCAGGCAGCACCGGGTGAGGCGGCACGACGCGCCGCGGCGTTCGTCGCGTCGATCCGCGAAGCGCTCGATACACGCATGAGCGCGGCGCGCGAGGCGAAGCCGAGCGAAGGCCCGAAGGGCCCGTCGCCGCGCGATTGCGAGGAGGCCGACGCGCGCTGCCGCGCGTCGGACGATCATCGCAAGGAGGCCGACGCGAAGCGAGGCGCGCGCGTGAGCGAAGCGGCGAAATGAGCTGGCTGCAGAAGCTGCTTCCACCGCGGATCAAGAGCACGCCCGGCGCGCGCAAGACGCCGGTTCCCGAAGGGCTGTGGGTCAAGTGCGCCGCGTGCGAGGGCACGCTCTATCGCACCGACCTCGAGAAGAACCTGCACGTCTGCCCGAAATGCAATCACCACCATCGCGTCTCGTCGCGCGAGCGGATCGAGCAGTTGCTCGACGCCGAAGGCCGCTTCGAGATCGGGCTCGAGGTGGTGCCGATCGACAGCCTGAAGTTCAAGGACACGAAGAAGTACACCGAGCGGCTCGAGGCCGCGCTCGAGGAGACCGGCGAGACCGACGCGCTCGTCGTGATGCAGGGGAGCGTGAAGAGCGTTCCGCTCGTGCTCGCCGTGTTCGAGTTCAACTTCATGGGCGGCTCGATGGGCTCGGTCGTCGGCGAGCGCTTCGCGCGCGGCGTGCGCGTCGCCTTCGAGAATCGCCTGCCGTTCGTCTGCCTCTCGGCGTCGGGCGGCGCGCGGATGCAGGAGGGCGTGAACTCGCTCTTCCAGATGGCGAAGACGACCGCCGTGCTGCAGGAGCTCTCGCGCGCCAAGCTGCCCTTTGTATCGGTGCTCACCGATCCCACGATGGGCGGCGTATCGGCGTCGTTCGCGTTCGTCGCCGACATCGTGCTCGCCGAGCCGGGCGCGCTGATCGGCTTCGCCGGCCCGCGCGTCATCGAGCAGACGGTGCGAGAGAAATTACCGGAAGGCTTCCAGCGCGCCGAATTCCTGCTCGACAAGGGCGCGCTCGACATGATCGTCGACCGCAGGCAGTTGCGCGACGAGCTCGCGCGGCTCCTCGCGATGCTGACGCGCCAACCTGCGCCGACGGCCTGACGCAACGGTGAACCCGGCAGCGCCGGGGCCGCACCGCGGCTTCTCGGATTGGCTCGCGTTCATCGAGACGCTGCATCCGAAGTCGATCGCGATGGGGCTCGAGCGCGTCGCGGCGGTCGCGTCGCGCATGGCGTTGCGACTCGACGCCCCCGTCGTGACCGTCGGCGGCACGAATGGAAAAGGTTCGACGTGCGCGATGCTCGAGGCGATGTATCGGCATGCGGGCTTTCGCACCGGCCTCTACACGTCGCCGCACCTGCTTCGCTACAACGAGCGCGTCGTCATCGACGGCGTCGCCGCGAGCGATGAACGGCTCGTCGATGCGTTCGAGCGCGTCGACGCGGCGCGCGCCCCTCGCCGGCCGAGCGATAGCTCCGCGGGTGAAGGATCGATCCCGCTCACGTACTTCGAATTCGGCACGCTCGCCGCGCTCGCGCTCTTCGCCGACGCGAAGCTCGACGTGCTGATCCTCGAAGTCGGGCTCGGCGGTCGTCTCGACGCCGTCAACGTCGTCGATGCGGACGTTGCCGTGGTGACGACGGTCGACATCGACCACGTCGATTATCTCGGCGCAACGCGCGAGGCGATCGGCCGCGAGAAGGCGGGCATCTTTCGCGCGGGACGCCAGGCGATCTGCGGCGACCCCACTCCGCCGTCGTCGCTCGTCGCGCACGCCGCTGCGATCGGTGCGCCGCTATGGCTGCTCGGCCGCGACTTTCGCTACATCGGCGAAGGCACGCAATGGCGCTACGAAGGACCCGGCGGCGGCCGCTACGGGCTTCCGTACCCGGCGCTGCGCGGTCCGTATCAGTTGCAGAACGCCGCGACCGCACTGGCCGCGATCGACGCCTTGCGCGACCGCGTTTCCGTTGCCGGCGGTGCCGTGCGTGACGGACTCGTAGGCGTCGAGTTGCCGGGACGACTGCAGGTGCTCCCCGGCCGGCCGACGATCGTGCTCGACGTCGCGCACAATCCGCAGGCCGCGCGCGCACTCGCCGCGGCACTCGCCGCCATGGGCGCGTTCCGGCGCACGCTTGCGGTGTTCGGCATGCTGAAGGACAAGGACATCGACGCGGTCGTGCGCGCCGTCGCGCCGAGAATCGATGCGTGGTACGTCGCGCCGCTGCCGGGACCGCGCGGTGCCGACGTCGCGAGCGTCGTCGCTGCACTCGCAGGCGCGGGGATCGCGCACGACGCGATTCACGCGTTCGACGACATCGAAAAAGCGCTCGCCGCGGCGCGCGCCGATGTGCGCGACACTGATAGAATCGCGGCCTTTGGCTCGTTCCTCACCGTCGCGGCCGTGCAGGACGCGATGCGCAACGATCGATCGCGCGAGGAAGGGACCCGATGAGCAAGACCGCAGAACCCGCCGACATCAACGTGGACGAACTGCGCCGGCGGGCGCGGCGCCGACTGGTCGGCGCCGTGGTGCTCGCCCTCGGTGTCGCGGTCGTCGTGCCGATGCTGCTCGAGACCGAGCAGAAACCGCTCGGCGAGGACGTCTCGGTGAAGATTCCTCCCGTCGACGAGGGCAAGTTCGTCAATCGCCTGAACGATCCCAAGGCCGCGCCCGCCAAGCCGCAGGATGCTGCACCGTCCGCGGCCGAGTCTGCGCCGTCTCCCGCGACATCCGATGCGGCGGCGCGCACGTCCCGATACGACACGCGCGTTCCGGATGCGCCGAACGCAGCCACGCAAGGTACGCCTTCATCGGATTCGGCTGCACCGACGCGTTCTTCGATCCCTTCCGCGCCGCAAGCGGCCGACGCGCATGCGTCGAACGCCACACCCGACAAGGCCGCGAGCGGAAGCGAGAAGCCGGTGATCATCACGGACAAAGGCGCGAGCGCGGGCGAGCGACCTGCGTCGGGCACGAGCGAGCGACCTTCGACCAGCGCGAGCGAACGGACTACGGCCAGCACGAGCGAACGGCCTTCGGCCAGCACGAGCGAGCGACCTTCGACCAGCGCGAGCGAACGGCCTTCGGCCAGCGCGAGCGAACGCTCCTCCGCGAGCGCGAGCGAACGGCCCTCGGCATCAAGCGCGCATCGCGACGGATTCGCGGTGCAACTCGCGGCGTTCGCCGACGACAAGGGCGCGAACT
>DASTIY010000380.1:0-3319 GCA_035717085.1 Casimicrobiaceae bacterium
CAACGCTACCGATCGGCGCGCTCGTCGACCGGCACCGGGCGAGTGCGCTCATGCTCGGCGGCGGAACGATCGTGGCCCTTACGAGCGGACTGTGTGCGATCACCGAAAGTTTCCCGGTGCTCGTCGCACTGCGCTTCGTGCAGGGCGCGGCGATTCCTGCGCTCACGACGTGCATCGCCGCGTGGCTTGCGCGAATGCTTCCGGCGCAGGCCTTGAACGTCGCGATGGGGACGTACGTCTCGGCGACCGTTGCGGGCGGGCTCGGCGGGCGCCTTCTCGCCGGTTGGGTGTTCGACCCCGCGCACTGGCGCGACGCGTTCGTCGCCGCGGCGCTCGCGCTCGCGACGTTTACGCTTCTCGCGGTACATCGGCTGCCCGACAAGCCACCGGTCGAGACGCGCTCGCCAAGGTCGCGCGACAGCGGTACGACCGGTTCCACCATTGCGATGACGACACGCGTGGCATGGTCGGACCTCCTGCGTCGACGCTCGCAATGGCTCGCCGGACTCGCCGCCTTCGGTGCCTTCGGCGCCTTCTCGACCGCCTTCAACTATTTTCCGTTCCGGCTGTCGAGGCCCCCGTGGAATCTCTCGACGGCGACCATCACGTCGCTCTATCTCGTCTACGTCGCGGGGCTCTTCATGGGACCGTACGCCGGGCGGCTCGGCAATCGCTTCGGCAACGGGGCGGTGATGGCCGTCGGTGCGATCGTACTGGCCTGCGCATTCGCGCTGACGTTGGTGACGACGATGCCGGCGCTGGTGGCGAGCCTCGTCGCCATGTGCGCCGGGTTCTTCGCGATACACGCCGCCGCGGTCGGGGCGCTCAATCGCGACGCCGCCGGTGCGCGCGGCCGCGCCAACGCGCTGTACACGCTTTTCTATTACGTCGGCGGCGCGCTCGGAATAGCGGTCGCCGGCGAGCTGTACGCCATCTTCGACTGGGGTGGCGTGATTGCGCTCTGCGTGACAATGACGCTTCTTCCGCTCGCCGCGGGCATCGCGTTTCGCCGGCATCGACGAAATGGGCTCGCATCGGGCGCTCCGCTCATTCAACGAGGACCTTCATGAGACGAACCGGCATTCGCACGCTCTTCGTGGCCGCGTTGGCGTGCATGGCAACCCATGCGCTCGCGCAGACAGCGCGTCCGATCCACGGCGACGTGGCGGGCGTCGATGGCCGGGTGTTGCACGTGAAGGCCGCGGACGGGCAGGCAGTCGACGTGACGCTCGCCGACGACGCGCGCGTCGGCATTCGCATCCCGCAATCGCTCGACGACATCAAGCAGGGCGCATTCGTCGGTGCAACGGCCACGCCGGACGCGAGCGGAACGCTCGTCGCGAGCGAAGTGCACATCTTTCCGGAAGCGGAGCGCGGGATGGGCGAGGGGCACCACCGGATGGCGAGCAAGCCCGGTAACACCATGACCAATGCAACGGTGGCCGAGGTTTCCAAGACTCCCGTTGCCTCACGGAGTTCGATGACGAATGCGACGGTGGCGAGCGTCGGCGGAAACGGTGGCGGACGAATGCTGCGTCTCAGCTACAAAGGCGGCGAGCAGAACATCCTGGTGCCGAGCGGTACGCCGGTGGTGCTGCGCGAGCAGGGCAGCGTCTTGTCGCTGACGCCCGGCGCGCACGTGATCGTCTATGCGACAACCGGTCCCGACGGACGCCTTGCCGCGTCGCGTGTGAGCGTCGGCAAGAACGGCTCGGTCCCGCCGGTCTGACCAGGCGGGGTCGGACCCCGGGTCACGTTCCTGACCAGACCGCCGGCGAGCCCCGCGATTCGGCCGCGTGGTCGATGCTGCTCAGCGAAGATTGATCGTCGTCTTCTTCCGCTTCTTGCGGTCCTGCACGAAGATCGTGACGAGCAGCCAGCAGCCGCCCGCGGCAGCCGCGATGAAGCAAAGGATCGCAAAGCCCGGGTAACCGAACAGCCGGAACGTCGTCTCGACGCGCATCAAGAGCGCTGCGCCGACGATCAGCGCCGCGAGCACGATCCCGGTCGTGATGCGGTTCGCGATCTTCTGGAAGCCCTCGACCATCGTGTTCGCGTCGACGACGCGCACCTTGAGCTCGAGATCGGCATTCGCCGCCGCGTCGAGAATGCGATTCACCCGCGACGGCAGCCCGCCGACGAAGTTCTTCATCTCGAGCAGCGAACCGAGGAAGCTGCCCTGCATCGCGCCGCGCTCGAGGCCCGCGGACAGGATTTCGGCGGCGTGGCGCTGAATCGCCAGATTGGGATCGAACGACGGGTCGAGCACCCTGCCGATTTCGTCGAGCTGCAGCAGCGTCTTGCCGAGAAGCGTGAGCTCGCTCGGGACGAAGAGCCCGCATTCGCTCGCCGTGCGGTGAATGCGCAGCAGGGTCGCGCCGACATTCATCTGCGTGAGTCCCTTGTTCTGCATGCGGATCACGAGCTGACCGATGCCCCGGCGAAAGAGCACGTTGTCGAACGTCTCGTCCTTCTCGCTGATCGTCGCGAGAACGTCGGCGACGTCCTCGCTCTTGCCTTCGCTCACCGCGATCAGGATCTTCAGCAAATTTTCGCGCATGCGCGGGCTCGTATGGCCCACCATGCCGAGGTCGAGCAGCGCGATGCGCCCGTCGTCGGTGAGGAACACGTTGCCCGGATGCGGGTCGGCGTGGAACAGCCCGTCGACGAGCACCTGTTTCAGATACGCCTGGAAGAGCTGGTCGGCGAGATCGGCGCCGTGCGCACCGAGGGGCGCGAGGCGGCCGATCGTCGTGACCTTGCGGCCGCGCACGTAATCCATCGTCAGCACGCGGCGCGCGCTCAACGCGGCGACCGGCTGTGGAATGACGATCAACTCGAAGCCGCGCAGGTTGTCGCCGACGACGGCGAGGTTCGCGGCCTCGCGCTCGTAGTCGAGCTCCTGCGTGAGCGAAAGGCGGAACTGCTCGAGCATCGTCATGAAGCGGATCCGATGCCCGGCGACGGTATGCGCGTCGAGAAATTCGGCGATCTGCGTCAGCACCTCGAAGTCGTCGGCGATCTGGCGCCCGATCGCCGGACGCTGCACCTTGACGACGACCGGGTGTCCGTCGCGCAGTGTCGCGCGATGTACCTGGCCAAGCGACGCCGCCGCCAGCGGCTCGCGATCGAAGCGCGCGAACGCGTCGGGGATGCTCACGCCAAGCTCGCTTGTAACGATTTCCTCGACGTCCGTGTACGGAAAGGCGGTCACCTTGTCCTGCAGGCGTGCCAGCGCGTGGAGGTAAGGTTCGGGCAGCAGGTCGGGCCGTGACGAAAGCACCTGGCCGAGCTTCACGAACGTCGGGCCCATCGCCTC
>DASTIY010000381.1:0-12527 GCA_035717085.1 Casimicrobiaceae bacterium
ATCGAGATCGGCATCGGGCATCACGATCGCGTGATTCTTCGCACCGCCGAGCGCCTGCACGCGCTTGCCGTTCCGCGCGCCCGTCTCGTAGATGTATTTCGCGATCGGCGTCGAGCCGACGAACGAGATCGCGTTGACCTCGGGATGCGAGAGCAGCGCATCGACCGCGTCCTTGTCCCCGTGCACGACGTTGAAGACGCCGTCCGGCAGTCCGGCCTCCTGCAACAATTCCGCAAGGCGGATCGACAGCGTAGGGTCCCGCTCGGACGGCTTCAGCACGAATGTGTTGCCGCACGCGATCGAGATCGGGAACATCCACATCGGCACCATGGCCGGGAAGTTGAACGGCGTGATGCCCACGCATACGCCGACCGGCGTGCGCAGCGACCAGCTGTCGACGTCGGTGCCGACGTTCTCGCTGTGCTCCCCCTTCAGAAGGTGCGGGATGCCGGTGGCGAACTCGACGACTTCCATGCCGCGCGTGACCGAGCCCTCCGCATCGGCAAGCGTCTTGCCGTGCTCCTGCGTCACGATGCGCGCCAGATCCTTCTTGTGCGTGTCGAGCAGCTCGCGGAATTTCATCAGCACGCGCGCGCGGCGCAGCGAAGGCGACTTCGACCACGCAGGAAAGGCGGCGCGCGCAGCCTGCACCGCGGCGTCGACGTCTTCGCGATTGGCGAACGGCACGTGACGGATGACTTCGCCGGTGGCGGGATTGGTGACCTCGCCGTAGCGCGTCGTGGAAGGCGAGAAGGCGCGGCCGGCGATCCACAGCGGCAGGCGTTCGAGGGTGGTGAGGTCCATGGAAACTCCAGTTCAGCGCGCGTCGGCGTGAAGGCGCTCGACATAGCGCGCGACGATGTCGACTTCGAGATTGACCACATCGCCCGTCGCGAGTGCGCCGAGCGTCGTCACGACAAGTGTATGCGGGATCAGATGCACGGTAAATCGCGCGCCTTCGACCGTGTTCGTCGTGAGGCTCACGCCGTCGACGGCGACCGATCCCTTGCGTGCGACGTAGCGCGCAAGCGTCGACGGCAACTCGATCTCCAGGTCGACGCCTTCCCCGTCCGGCGCGCGGCGATGCGCGACGACGTGTCCGACGCCGTCGACATGCCCGGTCACCAGATGGCCCCCGAGACGATCGGAGAGCCGCATGGCCTTTTCCAGATTGACGCGGCGCTCGGCAGCAAAGCCGCGCGTGCAGCGCAATGTCTCCTGCGACACGTCGAAGGCGAGGTGCGGCGTCGCCACGGCGACGACCGTCAGGCAACAGCCATCGACTGCGATACTGTCGCCGTCATGCACGTCCGCGAGATCGAGCGTGCCGGCATCGATCCGCACCCGCGCGTGGTCGCCGTGGGATTCGACCCGTTCGATGCGGCCGGTCGCCTGCACGATGCCGGTGAACATCGCGCCGTTACCTCGAAGGCCTTGTGTCGAGCGCACGCGCCAACGACACGAAGCGCCGCCGAGCGCTCACGATGCCTGCGCCTGCGTCGACACGACGCGCGCCACGATGCGCAGGTCGCCTCCGATCGGCTCGGTCGACGTCCATTCGAGCGGAACGCGCTCCACGAGCGACGCGAGCGGCGTCGCACGCTCGAACAGCCCGCGCGCCGGATCGCCGATCAGCGACGGCGCGACGTAGAGCAGCAGCTCGTCGATGAGCCCCGCGTCGAGCAGTGCCGCGTTGAGCCGCGCCCCCGCCTCGACGTGGACCTCGTTGCAGCCGCGTCGCGCGAGCTCGCGCATCAGCGCGTGCAGGTCGATGCGTTGCTCCGCATCGGGCAATGCGAGCGATTCGACGCTCGCGGGCCACTTCGGATTGCGCGCGCCGGTGGTGACGACCAGCGCGTGCGCGTCGGCGAGCACGCGCGCGTCGGATGGCGTCTCCGCGTGGCGGTCGACGATCACGCGCAGCGGCTGCCGCGGTGTCGGCACCGCGCGCACGGTGAGCTGTGGATCGTCGCTTCGCACCGTGCCGATGCCGGTGAGAATCGCGCAAGCCCGCGCACGCCAACGGTGACCGTCGGCGCGCGCGTCGGATCCGGTGATCCAGCGGCTTTCACCGTTCGCGAGCGCGGTCCGCCCATCGAGGCTCGCGGCGAGTTTGGTGCGCAGCCAAGGGCGCCCGCGCGTCATCCGCGAGACGAAGCCGACGTTCTGCGCGTGCGCCTCCTCCTCGCACAAGCCGACGTCGACGTCCACGCCGCGCGCACGCAATCGCTCGCGGCTGCCCGCCTGCACGGGATTCGGATCGGCCATCGCCGCGACGACGCGAGCGATGCCGGCGTCGAGCACGGCGTCGACGCAAGGCGGCGTGCGGCCGTGGCTGTTGCACGGCTCGAGCGTGACGTACATCGTCGCGCCGCGAACGTCGAAGCCCTTGGCGCGCGCATCGGCGAGTGCCACCGCTTCCGCGTGCGGCGCGCCGGCGCGCTCGTGCCAGCCCTCGCCCAGCACCTGCCCGCCGCGCACGATCACGCAACCGACGCGCGGGTTGGGCGTCGCCGTGAAGAGCCCGCGCTCGGCGAGCACCAGCGCGAGCGCCATGTAGCGCCGATCCTCGTCGCTGAACGCGGTTGCCGTCATGCACACCGGCGATCGGCCGGCGCGACGAACCGCGCGGAGGAAACCGCCATCGACCTCACGCGGGGCGCCGCGCCGTCTTGCGCGCGGGGCGCACCGCTTCGACTTCCTTCAGCGCATCGCGAAAGTCGGAGACGTCCTGGAACGAACGGTACACCGACGCGAAACGGATGTACGCGACCTTGTCGAGCTTGTAGAGCTCTTCCATCACCATCTCGCCGAGGTGGCGAGAAGCGATCTCGCGCTCCCCCTGCGCAAGCACGCGCGACACGATGCGGTCGATCGCCGCATCGACGAATTCGGTCGGCACCGGACGCTTGTGCAGCGCGCGCGCGAACCCGATGCGCAGCTTGTTCGTGTCGAAGTCCGAGCGATTGCCGTTCGTCTTGACGACCTGCGGCAGACGCAGCTCGACGGTCTCGTACGTCGTGAAGCGCTTCTGGCAGCCGGTGCACCGCCGCCTGCGGCGGATCGAGTCGCCGGCGTCGGAAACGCGCGAATCGATGACCTGCGTGTCGTCGCTCCCGCAGAACGGGCACTTCATGCCCGATAGACCGGGAAGCGGCGCGTCAGCGCCGCGACGGCATTGCGCGTCCGCGCGAGCACCGCCTCGTCGTCGGGCGCGTCGAGCACGTCGGCGATCAGGTGGCCGAGCTCCTCGCACTCGATCTCGCCGAAGCCGCGCGTCGTCACCGCCGGGCTGCCGATACGAATGCCCGACGTGACGAACGGCTTCTCAGGATCGTTGGGGATCGCGTTCTTGTTGACGGTGATGTGCGCGCGTGCGAGCGCCGCCTCCGCATCGCGGCCGGTCAGCTGCTTGGCGCGAAGGTCGACCAGGAACATGTGGCAGTCGGTTCCGCCGGAAACGATGCGCAACCCGCGCTCCTGCAGCACTTTCGCGAGCACGCGCGCGTTCTCGAGCACGCGCTCCTGGTATACCTGGAAATCGCGCGTCATCGCTTCCCCGAACGCGGCGGCCTTCGCCGCGATGACGTGCATCAACGGGCCGCCCTGCAGTCCGGGAAAGACCGCCGAATTGATGCCCTTCGCGAACTCGTCCTTCGTCAGGATGAAGCCGCCGCGCGGTCCGCGCAGCGTCTTGTGCGTCGTGCTCGTCACATAGTCGGCGACGCCCACCGGATTCGGATACAGCTTCGCGGCGACGAGCCCCGCGTAGTGCGCCATGTCGACCATGAAGCGCGCACCCACGTCGTCGGCGATCGCGCGGAAGCGCTTCCAGTCGATGACGCGCGAATAAGCCGAGGCGCCGGCAATGATCAGCTTCGGCCGATGCTCCTTCGCGAGCCGCTCCGCCTGCGCGTAGTCGATGAGCTCGGTGTTCGGATCGAGGCCGTAGGCGACGACCTCGAACCACTTGCCGGAGATGTTCACCGGCGATCCGTGCGTCAGATGGCCGCCGTGCGGCAGGCTCATGCCGAGTATCGTGTCACCCGGTGTCAGTGCCGCGAAGAAGACCGCCTGGTTCGCCTGCGCACCGGAATGGGGCTGGACGTTCGCCGCCTCGGCATCGAACAGCTTCCGCACGCGATCGATCGCAAGCTGCTCGACGACGTCGACGTGCTCGCAGCCGCCGTAGTAGCGCTTGCCCGGATACCCTTCGGCGTACTTGTTGGTGAGCTGCGTCCCCTGCGCGGCCATGACGGCCGGGCTCGCGTAGTTCTCCGACGCGATCAGCTCGATGTGCTCCTCCTGGCGGCGATTCTCCGCCGCGATCGCCTGCCAGAGCTCGGGATCGGACTGCGCCAGCGTGCGGGAGCGGCTGAACATGACGATGACCGCCGGGGATAAACTGGAATTCTATCAGGGGCGACGTGCGGCAGCCGTTTCGTGCGGCCCGCGTCTATAATTCGCCGCTCGCGCATCGCCCGCGGCGGCGCGCGATTCGTATCCAACGCACGATGGCGCCGGCATCGCGCCACGAGGAACGACCTTGAACGCCCTGCTCGCGCTCTCCCGCGCGATCGACGCCGTCACCGAGCGCATCGGTCGCATCGTCTACTGGCTGGTCCTCGTCGTCGTCCTCATCAGCGCGGCGAACGCGACCGTGCGCAAGGCGTTCGACTACAGCTCGAACGCCTACCTCGAAGTGCAGTGGTACTTGTTCTCGGTGATCTTCCTGTTCGGCGCCGGCTACACGCTGCTGCGCAACGAGCACGTGCGCATCGACATCATCCAGGGCCGGCTGTCGCCGCGCACGCAGAACTGGATCGACGTGTTCGGCATCGTGTTCTTCCTGATGCCCATGTCGCTCATCATCATGTGGCTGTCGTGGCCGCTGTTCATCGACTCGCTGCACCGTCACGAGGTCTCGACGAACGCCGGCGGGCTCATCATCTGGCCCGCGCGCCTCATGGTCCCCATCGGCTTCGCGCTTTTGATCATGCAGGGCGTGTCCGAGCTCATCAAGCGCATCGCGTTCCTGATGGGCCGCATCCCCGATCCGCTCGAGAAGCGCCAGGAGAAGTCGGCCGAGGAGGAGCTCGCCGAGGAAATCGCCCGGCAGCGCGGCAGCGACGTGCCGGGCGGATCCGCGCCATGACGCGCCGCGGCCTGCGACTGCGGCACCGCATCGTGCGCTTCGCGCAAGGATCGGGGAGAGCGTCATGACCGCGTGGGTCATCGCCAACATGGCGCCGCTCATGTTCTGCGGCCTGATCGTCACGCTGCTGCTGGGCTTTCCGGTGGCGTTCTCGCTCGGCGCCGTCGGCATCGGCTTCGGCATCCTCGGCATCCACCTCGGGCTACTCGACACGACGCTGCTGCAGGCGCTGCCCGAGCGGGTGTTCGGCGTCATGTCGAACGACACGCTGCTCGCGGTGCCGTTCTTCACGTTCATGGGGTTGATCCTCGAACGATCCGGCATGGCCGAGGATCTGCTCGACACGATCGGACAACTGTTCGGCCCGCTGCGCGGCGGCCTCGCTTACGCCGTCGTATTCGTCGGCGCGCTTCTCGCGGCGACGACCGGCGTCGTCGCGGCGAGCGTCATCTCGATGGGCCTGATCTCGCTGCCGATCATGCTGCGCTACGGCTACGACCGGCGTCTTGCGAGCGGCGTCATCGCCGCGTCGGGGACCCTCGCGCAGATCATTCCGCCGTCGCTCGTGCTGATCATCATGGCCGACCAGCTCGGCCGCTCGGTGGGCGACATGTACGCGGGCGCGTTCATTCCCGGGTTGGTGCTCGCCGGCCTCTATGCGCTGTACGTGCTCGGCACGACGATCGTCAAGCCGGCGTGGGCGCCCGCGCTGCCCCTCGAAGCGCGCACGATGCGCGAGCCGAGCGGGCGCAGCGGCGTGATTTCGCTCGTCATCCTCGTCGTTATCGCGACGGTCGCAGCCGTCATCTACGCCAAGACGCGCATGGCCGGCCGTGCGCTCGACGAAACGATCGTGATCGCGACGTCCGTGGGAACGGGCGTCGCGTTCTTCGCCGCAGTGCTCAACCGGCTGCTGCGCTTCGGCCTGCTGTCGAAGATCGCCGAGCGCGTCGTGTTCGTGCTCATTCCACCGCTCGCGCTGATCTTCCTCGTGCTCGGCACGATCTTCCTCGGCGTCGCGACGCCGACCGAAGGCGGCGCGATGGGTGCGACCGGCGCGCTCGCCATGGCGCTCGCGCGGCGGCGCCTGTCCTGGAAGCTGCTGCGCCAGGCGATGGACACCACCGCCAAGCTGTCGACGTTCGTCGTCTTCATCCTCGTCGGCGCGCGGGTTTTCAGCCTCACGTTCTACGGCGTCAACGGTCACGTCTGGGTCGAGCACCTGCTGACGAGCCTCCCGGGCGGCCAGCTCGGCTTTCTCGTCGTCGTCAACCTGCTGATCTTCGTCCTCGCGTTCTTCCTCGACTTCTTCGAGCTCTCGTTCATCATCATCCCGCTGATCGGTCCCGCCGCCGACAAGCTCGGCATCGACCTGATCTGGCTCGGGGTGCTGCTCGGCGTCAACATGCAGACGTCGTTCATGCACCCGCCGTTCGGCTTCGCGCTCTTCTACCTGCGCAGCGTCGCGCCGGCGAAGGAATACGTCGACCGCATCTCGAAGAAGATGATCAAGGGCGTGACGACGGGCCAGATCTATTGGGGCGCGGTGCCGTTCGTGTTGATCCAGGTGCTCATGGTCGGCCTCGTCATCGCGTTCCCGCAGATGGTGCTGGTCTACAAGGCGGGCGAAGCGAAGTACGACATCAACAAGATCGAGATCATCGTGCCCGAGGCGACGCCGCTCGTGCCCGGCGCGAAGGGCGGCGCGCAGCAGCAGGAGGACGCCGAGAAGGCGCTCGAGCGCGCGTTCGGCGGCGGCGCCGACGCGCCGGCGCCGAAGGACGAGTCGAACGCGCCGGCACCCGACGCAACGAGTCCGCCCTCCAGCGAAAGCGCGCCGCCCGCGAACGAGCCGGCGCCCTCCTCCGATCAAGAGGACGCGATGAAGGCGCTCGAACGCGCGATGCAGGGGACGCCGGCAACCACGCCGCAAGGCAAGTAAACGTCTCCAGAAACGCGAAGCCCCGCCGGAGCGGGGCTTCGCGAACGCACAAGCGCGAGATGCGTTACTTGCCCGGCGTCCGCTGCCCCATGCGCGCCGCGGCGATCATGAAGTTGTCGAAGCGGTTCTCGGCGACCTGGAACCAGGAGATCTGGTCGTTGCGGAACGCCTTCCACGGCTCGTAGATCTTCTTGAACTTGGCGTTCTTGGTCGCGATTTCGTCGTAGGTCTCGGTCGTGGCCTTGTAGCACGCGGCCATGATCTCGTTGCTGAACGGGCGCAGCTTGACGCCGCCGCCGATCAGCCGCTTGAGCGCCGCCGGATTCAGCGCGTCGTACTTGGCCATCATGTCGACGTTCGCCTCGTAGCACGCTGCTTCGAGGACCGACTGGTAGTCCTTGGGCAACTCGTCGAACGCTTTCTGGTTGACGAAGAGGTCGAGCTCGGGACCGCCTTCCCACCAACCGGGGTAGTAGTAGTTCTTCGCGACCTTGTAGAGGCCGAGCTTCTCGTCGTCGTACGGACCGACCCATTCCGCCGCGTCGATCGTGCCCTTCTCGAGCGCGGGATAGATGTCGCCGCCCGGGATCTGCTGCGGGATGATGCCGAGCTTCTGCAGCGGCAGGCCGCCGGTGCCGCCGATGCGCATCTTCAGGCCCTTGAAGTCCTCGGGCTTGTTGATCTCCTTGCGGAAGAAGCCGCCCATCTGTGCGCCGGTATTGCCGGCCGGGAAGTTGACGATGTTGTAGTCCTTGTAGAACTCGTGCATCAGCGCCATGCCGCCGCCGTGGTACATCCACGCGTTCTGCTGCCGGTAGTTCATGCCGAACGGGATCGCGCAACCGAAGGCGAACGTCGGGTCCTTGCCGAAGAAGTAGTACGGCGCGGTGTGCGCGCACTGGATCGTCGCGTTCTGCACGGCGTCGACGACGCCGAACGCCGGCACGATCTCGCCGCCGGCGAACGTCTGGATCTGGAACTTGTTGTTCGTCGACGAAGCGACGCGCTTGCTGATCACCTCGGCGGCGCCGAAGATCGTATCGAGGCTGCGCGGAAAGCTCGACGCCAGCCTCCATTTCACTTCAGGCGCGCTCTGCGCGAACGCCGGGGCCGACCCGGCCGCGAGAATGCCGGCGAGCCCGGCATGCTTGATGAACGAACGACGCTCCATCTCCCGTTTCTCCTCTCGATTGCCGGCATGGGCCGACGGTGGGTGACATGCGATGCGCGCGTGCCCGCTCCCTCGCGGGTCTACCGCGCGTGCCGGGCGATTCTACGTCATGTCGATAGCTTCCGCACGGCGTTGAACAGCGTCCAAGTCCAGCCCGTCTGCCGCTCGAGGGTCTGCGTGAAGCGAATGAGGTAGCGCGCGCTGCCCGTGTCGAGCTCGACCATGCCCGCGGGCGCGAAGCGGTCGTCGGGGCCGATGAGACTGCGTTGCGACGACTGGCGATTCTCCGGCGACGCCGGCAAATACACACCGAAGAACGGCCGGTCCTGCGCACCGCGCGTGCCGTCGGCCGGCGATGCGAAGCCGCGCATCAGCACGCGCACGAGCCTGCGCGCAATGATCTCGACGCCGACCGTCATCTCGTCGACCTGCTGCCGCTGCATCCGGCGCACGACACCCAGAATCCAGTTGTCGCCGTCCTTGATCGCGAGCAGCTCGCCGAGCTTCGCCGGTGCCTCCTTCGCGGGTGCCATGAGCCGGCAGCCACTCTCGCTGCGATCGACCATCTTCCAGCGCGTGCCGCGTACACGGCGCTCGATCGACGCCGGGTTGATGCCGGGATTGATGAGCGTCGCCTCGTCGAAACTCGTTGCGATGCCCGGCGTGCGCACGGCGTCGGGCAGGCGGTCGATCTCCGCGACGGCACGCGTCAACGCGTGCAACCCGCTCACCACGCGCACGTGCTCGTCGGCGCCGCGGCGCGTCGCGCGCGGCGCGTGCGCGAGCGCATCGGGTCCGTACAGCGCGGCGAGGCGCATCAGCAGCAGGCGCTGCTCGCGCGCGGGCAGGTCGCCCGGCGTTGCCAGCTCGTCGTCGTTGTCGGGGAGCCAGCGCAGCCGCTCGACGATGCGCGTGTACACCGGCGTCGTGTCGACGTACATCACCTGCCCGCCCACCGGCGTCTTGTCACGGCGACGCAGGCCCTGCGAGCCCGCGATGTCGACGTAGAAGCCCGCGGCCTGCGAGGCGACCGGCGACAGCGTGAGCGCCGGTGCCCAATCGGCGAGCTGCTTCGCGACCCATTCCACCTGGTCGGGCGTGAAGTTGCCCGAATCGAGCCGCATCAGCAGCAGCATGTCGAGGTAGACCTGCTCGACCGAGATGCCGGGACGCGAGAAGCCGGCCGCGCCGAACACCAGCTGCTCACGATGCCACGAGCGCGCGCGCGCGAGCTCGTACGCCTCGTGGAAGTCGCGCCACTGCGCGGGAATCCAGTGGCTGTAGCGAAAGAGCCGGAACTTGCCGTCGAGGCCGCGATAGTGCGCGACGCGCACGAGCGCCCACGGCAGGATGGCGCGCCAGCGTCGGTGATCGGCGTGCGTGAAGCCGCCCTGCAGCGCCGCGCCGTACGCGGCGATGAACGCTTTCACGAGGTCGAACACCGAATGCCACAACCGCGATTCGACCGTCGAGCTCTTCTGGTAATTCGCGGTGTACTGCCGCGTGAGGTCGGCGATCACCGGCTCGAGACGCGCGTCGAGCGCGAGCAATGCTTCGAGCTGCGACGCGGCGACTTCGCCGCCGCCGACGGGGAAGTTCGCCAGCACCTCGAGTGCGAGGCGCTGCAGCTCGAGCAGATCGCCGGCCGGCAGCCGCGCGATGTAGCGGCGCGCCTGCGCGGGATGGCGCAGCGGATCGCGCATGCGCCGCAGCCAGTCGAGGACGGGATCGATCATCGCGGAAGGGTGGGTGACCGCGAGCGTCCTTGCGATCAGCTGCCGGCGACCGTCATCCGCGAGACGAGGATCGAGCCGACGTAGCGCGAGCCGCGGCGATCGGTGTCGGTGCCGACCGCAACGATGTCGCGAAACATCGACTTCAGGTTGCCGGCGATCGTGATCTCCTCGACCGGATACGCGATGACGCCATCCTCGATCCAGAAGCCGGCGGCGCCGCGTGAAAAATCGCCGGTCACCGGGTTCACACCCTGGCCGAGTTGCTCCGTGACGAACAGTCCGCGTCCCATGCGGCGCATGAGCGCGGGCAGGTCCTCGGTGCCGTTGACCACGAGATTGTGCGGCCCGCCCGCGTTGCCCGTCGACGCCATGCCGAGCTTGCGCGCGGAATAGCTGCCGAGAAAGTAGCCGCGCAATTCGCCGCCGACGACCACGTCGCGCGATTGCGTCGCGACGCCTTCGTTGTCGAAGGGCGCGCTGCCGCGCGCGCGTGGCAGATGCGGCTCCTCGCGAATGTCGATCATCGGCGCGAACACCGCCGAGCCGAGCGAGTCGAGCAGGAACGACGATTTGCGATAAAGACTGCCGCCGGAAACTGCGTGCACGAATGCGCCGAGGAGGTCCGCCGCTTCGGGCGCCTCGAACAGCACCGGACATTCGAGCGTGCCGAGCTGGCGCGCGCCCAGTCGTCGCACCGTACGCTCGCCCGCGATGCGTCCGACGTTGCCCGGCGCATCGAGGTCTTCCGGCGCGCGCGCCGCGGTGTACCAGTAGTCGCGCTGCATCGCGCCGTCGGCCTCGGCGATCACCGAGCAGTCGATGTGATGGCGCGAGCTGCGATAGCCGCCGGCAAATCCTTCGGTGTTCGCATACAAGAATTCCGATTCGCCGCGGGAAACGCTCGCGCCTTCGCTGTTGCTGATGCGCGCGTCGACCGCGAGCGCCGCAGCTTCGGTTTCGCGTGCGAGCTCGATCGCGCGCTCGACGGGCAGGTCCCACGGATGATAGAGGTCGAGATCGGGCCACGCGCGCGCGAGCCGGGCGGGATCGGCGAGCCCGGCAGCCGGATCCTCGGCGGTGTAGCGTGCGATCGCGAGCGCCTTGTCGACCGTGGCGCGAATCGAATCGTCGGAGAAGTCGGCGGTGCTCGCGTGCCCGCGTCGCGTGCCGACGTAGACGGTGATGCCGATGCCCTTGTCGCGGTTGTAGGCGATGGTCTCGACATCGCCCTTGCGCACCGTCACGCCCTGCCCGACCGCCTGCGAAACTTCGGTCTCCGCCGCGGTCGCGCCGCCCTTGCGCGCGGCATCGAGCACTGCCTGCGCGACGCGCTCGAGCGTTTGCGTGCTGACCGGGAAATGCGTGCCCTGCGCCGGACGGGCTTGCTGCGGGGATGGCGAGCGATCGACGTGCGGGATGGCGTGCATCGGGGCGCGGATGAAAGCGTCGGCTATCATAGCAAAGCGCCTTCGTCGTCTGGATTCGCGCACCGTGCCGTCCAACCACACCGCTCGTTCGATCGTTCTGCAGCCGGAAGGCGAGCCGGCGCCGCCGCCGTCGAAGACGCGCCGCAAGCGCGACATGCACGAGCTGCAGGCGCTCGGCGAAGCGCTGGTCGCGCTCGACGGCCCGCGTCTTGCATCGCTCGACCTGCCCGAGGAGCTCGCCGACGCCATCCGCTTCGCACACACGTTGCGCAAGCACGAAGCGAAGCGCCGGCACATGCAATACATAGGACGCCTGATGCGCGACGTCGACGCCGAGCCCATTCGCGCCGCGCTTTCGCGAATGCAGGAAGGACCGGCGCGCGAACGCGCGCGCTTCGCAGCGCTCGAGCGCTGGCGCGAGCGCATCCTCGACGAGCCGGGTGGCTTGCAGGCGTTTCTCGACGCGCATCCCGGCGCAGCGCGCGAGCGCCTCGTGCCCCTCGTCGACGCGGCGCGCGAGGAGCGCGCGCGCCATGCGCGCCCGCATCGCTATCGCGCGCTCTTTCGCGAGCTCGAACGCCTCTACGATCGTGGATCCCGATAACCCGCAGCTCGTCGTCGGCCTCGTGTCGATTTCCGATCGCGCGTCGCAAGGCGTGTACGTCGACCAGGGATTGCCGGGCCTGCGGGAATGGTTCACCGCCGCGCTTGCGTCGCCGTGGCGTTTCGAGACGCGGCTGATCCCCGATGAACAACCGCAAATCGAGCGCACGCTCGTCGAGCTCGTCGACGAGGTCGGTTGTCACCTCGTGCTCACGACCGGCGGCACCGGCCCCGCACCACGCGACGTCACGCCCGAAGCGACGCTCGCCGTCGCCGACAAGGTCCTGCCGGGGTTCGGCGAGCAAATGCGGCAGGTGAGCCTCCGCTACGTGCCGACCGCGATCCTGTCGCGACAGGTCGGCGTCGTGCGCGGCCGCGCGCTGATCCTCAACCTGCCGGGTCAACCGAAGGCGATCAAGGAAACGCTCGACGGCGTGTTTCCGGCGGTGCCTTATTGCATCGACCTCATCAGCGGCCCGTACGTCGAGACGCA
>DASTIY010000382.1:0-4808 GCA_035717085.1 Casimicrobiaceae bacterium
ACTTCGGTGTTGACGCAAAAGCCGGCGAAATAGCCCGTCGTCGCGAACCATCGGTTCTGCGGATCCTTGAACTGCGTCTGCACCGCGTCGATACCCTTCGGCTTGTAGGGCTCGGCCATTTCGAGAATGCGCGGATCGCTCATCTGGGTGAGCGCCGTGCCCCAGATCACGTCCTGCCGGGGATTGGACTTCTCGGCGAGGATGCGCGCGATGAGGTCGCCCGTCGACAGCCGCAATACGTTCACCTTGATGTCGGGCTTCGCCTTCTGGAACGCGGCGAGGTACACGCGCACGTCGTCTTCCTCGAGCGCCGTGTACACGGTGATTTCGCCGCCACGGGCGGGCATAGCGGCGAGCAGCAACAAGGCCGCGCACGCCGTCCCCAGTGCGTTTCGAATCGTCATGTTCCTGCTCCCCGGTTGGGCGATGCCCGCGTGGGGCATTCGCGAATCGCGCCGCCGTGCCCCGGCGCTGCGCGCGCGGCCACGATAGCACGGCTACCTGGCAACTACAATGCGAAATGTTGGACTCGCCATGCGCGACCTCGGAGCATGCGGGACGAGCGACCGCCGGCCTCGACGTTGCACGTGCAACATCCGGTTCACCCGCGCAACGCCAGGCGCACGGTGACGCCGGCGCCTTTCAGCGCCGCGTCGAGCTTGCGGGGCGCCGGCGTCTCCGTCACGAGGTCGTCGATGTCGGCGAGCGTGGCGAAGCGCTCGAATTGCACCGTCCCGAATTTCGAGCTGTCGGCGACGAGCAATGCGCGCTCGGCGCGCTCGAGCATCGTGCGCTTGACGGCGCACGCCGCGGAATCGGCATCGGTGACGCCGTCGGTCGTCACGCCACCCGCGCCGATGAAGGCCTTGTTCGCGCGGTACCGCGCGAGGAAAGCGACGGTTTCGCTGCCGAACACGCCGCCTTCGCGCGGCACGAATTCACCGGGACAGAGGATCACGCGACAGCGGTCAGCCGCGCCGAGCGCCGTGGCGACGGGTACGCAGTTGGTGACGACCGTCAGATGCAGGTTGCGCGCGGCCAGCGCCGCGGCGAAAAGGCTCGTCGTCGAGCCCGCATCGATGAGCAAGGCGTCGCCGGCCTCGACGAGTCCGGCCGCCGCCGCCGCGATGCGGCTGCGCGCAGACGGGTGCGCGAGCCCGCGCTGCCGAATGCCCGGCTCGTCGATCAGCGATCGATTGGCGCCGCCACCGTAGGTGCGCTGCAACGCGCCGGTGGTGGCCAGCGCGTCGAGGTCGCGGCGCGCCGTTTCCGTCGTCACGTCGAACGTCTGCGCGAGCGTCGCGATGCGAACCACGCCGTCGCGCCGCAGCAGCGCGAGGATCTGCGCGTGACGCTCCTTCTGGCTCAAGCGGGGCGGGGGCGAGGACATGACGGCGGCGGCAGCGGCGCGCGCCATGATAGCCGCACGCACGCCGGCGCGCGGTTGCCTCGTCAGTGCAGGAAGCGTTCCGCCAGCGATCCGCTGTCGTCCGCCAGGTCGAGGAACGTGTAGCGATCGCGCAGGAATCGGGCGTGCCGGACCGCATCGCGCCACGTCGCGGCATCGATGCCGATGTCGGCCGCGCCCGTCGGCGCGCCCGCGCGGCGCAGCACGTCGGCGAGGCGCTCGGACGCGACACGCGCATGCGCGGCGCGCTCGCGCAGATCGTTCCAACGCCTCGCGATGCGCTCGGTCAGCTGCGCGGCGCTCGACGCGTCGAGACGCTTCGGGGCGAAATCGCGCCAGCACGAGGCCCCGACGTCGTCGCCGAAGTGGTCCTGCAGCGCGCGCGCGGACATGGCGGTCGCGTGAAGCGTCGGTGCGCATTGCTCGAGCATCGCTTCCTGGAGCCGCGCCATCGTCAGCGTCGCGACGCCGACCTGCTCGCCGTGCAGCGCGCTGCCGCCGGCGCCGCGCATTTCGAGATAGTGGCTGATCAGATGCTCGCCCTGGCTCGCGGGGTAGCTGCCCCCGCACAGCGTCATGCCCATTCCGGAGAGCACGAGCGTGCGCGCGAGCGCACGCATCGTATCGACGTCGCCGGCAAGCAGCGCTTCCGGCGCGTCGAACAATGCGGTCTCGTCGTGCGCGAGAACGGCGAAAGGCGCGTGGCGGTACGGCGTGTCGCGCGCGACGTGCGACAACAGCCAGTCGACCTGCGCCGTCGGGCGGCACAACGAATCGCCGAGGCCGGCGCGAATCATGCGCGGCGGCGCCTTCGCGAAGACCGCGAGATCGATGAAGACACCCCGCGCGAGCGTCGCGGGCAGGCTGCGCTTGTGGCCGTCGATGGTGATCGCGGCGTTCGCCGACGCGTAACCGTTCATCGACGGCGCCGTGGCGAACACCGCGTACGGCTTGCCATCGCGCGCCGCCGCGCATTTCGACAGATCGTTGATCGTCCCGGCGCCGACGGCGATCAACGCGTCGGCGCGGCTGCTCGCGGCGCGAATCGCCTCGACCGTCGCGTCGTCCGCGTGCACGCCGCGCGGCAGGCGAATCGCGTCGACGTTGCCCAGCGGAGCGAGCGCCCGCCCGATGCGCGCGCCTGCGACGTCGTGCGTGATCGCGTCGCTGACGACCGCAAAGCGGCGGCCGAGTCGCAGCGATTCGACCAGCGCCGCTTCGCGACCCTCGAGCGTCGGCTCGATCGCAACGCAGGCAATGTCGACACGGCAGGGTACGCCCGAGTCGGGGTCGATCCAGGTGCCATCGAGCAGCGCGGCGATCGGATCGCACTGAGCGTCGAGCGCGTTCGCCGAATCGCCTTCGCGCGGCTTCGCCTCGCGCGCCGCGCTCACGCTGCAACCGCGGGCGGCTCTTCGCAAGCGTCGAGGATGTCGCGGATGCGCGCCTGCAGCGAGCCCTTGGTCGGGGAGAACGTGCCGTCGAACACCGCCGAGCCGATCGTGAAGGCGTCGACCCCGGCCGTGGCGAGCGCGTGGATCTGATCGGCGCAGCGCACGCTACCGGCGACGATCAACCGGCCGGCGCCGATGCCGCGTCGCGCCGCGCGCACGAGCGCCAGCGGGTCGGCCTCCGTCGCTCGGTACGCGAGCAGGTCGACGCCGCCACACCCGGATTCCCGCGCCGTTCGCGCATCGGCTTCCACGTCGACCGGCGTGCCGTGCAGGCGCGTCGGATGGCCCACCGGGCGACCGGGGAACGGATAGTAGGCGCGCAGCGTGCCGAGTGCGCGGCGCGCGGCGTCGAGATCGGTGCCGCCGAGGATGCAGTCCACGCCGAGTGCCGCCGCCGTCGCGAGCGACGCGTTCACCGCTTCCGGTGTTGTACTCACCACTTCGAGGTACGAGACGGCGCCGCGGTGCCGGATGCGCTCGACGAGGCGCCCGAGCATCGCGTGCGGCACGCCGACGTCCTTGAACCCGATGTGTCGCACGCCGAGGTCGCTCACCGCGTCGACGATCTCCTCGGCATCGTCGATCGTCCGATCGTCCCGCGTCAGCATGAAGATGAAGTCCATCGACGTCGGTGGTCCGGCGGCTGGCGATGTTGGCACTGTAACACCGGGAGTTGGCGAGTGCCAAACAACGTCACCTCACGGCGAGCCAGGCGCTGCGCCATGCGCTACAAGCTGTCGACGACATTATGTGCGCGCGTGCCGGCAAACTCGTCGGCAAGGGCGTGGGATGCGCGGATGCGACACCGCGCAGCGCCGCGGCTTGCACGGCCGTCGGAGACATTGGCAAGTCGCACCCGGGCATGCGCATACTTATGACGTCGGCATAACGCCGGCCCGTTGACAGCGCCACCGCGCGAACGGCACGAGCCTCGTACCGATCACCATGTCCAGCAAAACCAGCAAGGGCGGCAGCAACCATCAACGCAAGCTCAAAGATGCGCTCAGGAAGATGGGTACGTCGCTCGCGACGCATACCGAATCGACGTTCAAGCCGTCGGGCATGGCATCGAAGACGCTCGAGGAATTCAAGGCGCGCCGCGCCGCGGAACGCATGGGGCTGCTGCCCTCGCGCAAGCAGAAGGTCGTCGAGCGTTACGAGATCGACGTCGACACGGCGACCGTGACGAAGCTGCCGCTTCGCATCAAGACGCGCTGATCAAGCGTGTCGGAGGTGCGATCCGAGAAGCGCGGAAACAGGGTCAGACTCCCATTTCGCCGTGCCGGCGAAATGCGAGTCTGACCCTATCGACCCCCTACGCTGACGACCAGTCGACCGTTCTACTGCAGGATCGCGCCGTTCGCGATCCAGACGTTGTTGGCGGGAACGCGTACGAGGAAGGCGACATCGGGCTCGCTCAGGCAGGCGGCGGGCAACGCGCCCACGCTTCCGCTGAACTGAGCATCGCCCGTGGCGTCGAGAGCCACCGCCGGCGTGTCCACGAGCACGCTGTTCCCGTTGCCCGCACTCCCGTTGGTATCGCATACGAGCGTGCCCTTCACCTGCGTGATCGGCAGCGGCGTACCGATCGTGTTGCCGCCCGCGAACACCAGTCCCTGCACGACGAAGCTCACCTGCCCGGTGCGCAGGTTGACCGAGGCGCGCCCGCTCGACGTCGTCCACGGCTGGCCGCCGCCCGCGACTTTTCCTGTACCTGTTCCGACGGCGTTTTGTGCCTGGACGATGCCGACGATCGTGCGCCACTGGATCGTGTCGCCGGAATCGGCGCTGGCGAACGCGGGTGCGACGAGGGCGGCGGTAAGCGCCGCGTAATGTGCGATGCTGCATTTCGTTAACGGCATGGGAAGCCTCCAAACGAGCGATGCGATGGCCCGGCGGTATCTCTTCGAACGCGCCGGATGGGAAATCGGAGCCGCGCATCGTCG
>DASTIY010000383.1:0-9613 GCA_035717085.1 Casimicrobiaceae bacterium
AAGCCGGACGATCAGCGGCCCTGGATCGAGGTGGACTTCGGCGAAACGCGAAGGCTCGGCGGGATCGTCATCGATTGGCGAGACGGCGCACCGGCGAGCGGCTTCCGGGTGCGAGCATCGTCGCGTGGTGAGCGTTGGCAGACAGTCCACGCGACGCCACGCGCGCGCGGCGCACGCAGCTACGTCTACCTGCCGAACTTGAAGACGCGTCTTCTCCGACTCGAGTCGAATGCGCCGTTCGCCGGCGCCGTCCTGCACCCGCAGGCGTTCGAGTTCTCCCGTTCGATCGAAGCGTTCTGGTACGGCATCGCGCGGCACGAGCCGCGGGGCTGGTACCCGCGCTGGCTGCATCGCGAGCAAACCCTGTGGACGCCGATCGGAACTGCAAACGGCACGCATTGCGCGCTCATGAACGAAGAAGGGGCGGTCGAGATCGCACCCGGGGCCTTCTCGATCGAGCCGATGGTGGTCATCGACGGCCGGCTCGTTACCTGGGCAGACGTGGAGCAGCGGCAGGACCTGCTCGAGGGCGTGCTGCCCGTCCCATCGGCGATCTGGGAAACGGCAGCGTGGCGCCTGCGGGTCCAGGGCGAGGCCACGAAGAGCGGACTCGTTCGCGTGCGCTATCGACTCGAGAACCGCTCGGATCGATCGTTGTCGGCGCGCTTGCTGGTGCTCGTTCGTCCGTTTCAGGTGACGCCGCCCTGGCAGAGCGTCGGCAGCGTTGGCGGCGTGAGCCTCGTGCACGATCTCGCCTGGAAGACGGGTGCGTTGCGTGTGAACGAGACGGCCGCCATCGTGCCGGCGAGCGCGCCTTCGGCGTTCGCAGCAACGACGTTCGACGAGGGGTTCGTCGCGTTGCGTCTTGCCACCGCCAGCGACGAGCCGATCGACGCGCGAGTTCACGATGCGTTGGGTTTTGCTTCCGGCGCGCTCGCTTTCGATCTCGCGCTCGAGCCTCGCGTCACGGCGGAACGCATCGTGGAATGCGTGACCGGGAATTCGTCGGTTGCGATCGGGCAGCCCGCATTCGATTGGGCGAAGGAGCTTCCCGGAGCGCAATGGTCCGGCGCCGGGTCGGCGATGGACGCGATCCGCGCTGCGCTGACCGCGACCGCGCACATCCTCGTGACCCGCTCGGGCCCGGCGCTGCAACCGGGGCCCCGGCGCTACGCACGCTCGTGGATTCGCGATGGCAGCATCATGAGCGCGGCGCTGTTGCGGATGCGGCACGAAAAGGAGGTCGTCGAGTTCATCCGTTGGTATGCACCCTTCCAGCGTGCGGACGGCTTCGTGCCCTGCTGCGTCGACCGAAACGGACCCGACTGGCTGGTGGAGCACGACAGTCACGGGCAACTGATCGCGGTGATCGCGGACTGCTACCGGTTCACGGCGGACGCCGGATTGCTCGAGGAGTCGTGGCCCTTCGTCGTCAAGGCCGTCGGCTGCATCGAGCGGCTGATCGAGGATGACGGCCTGTTGCCGGTGTCCGTCAGCCACGAAGGCTATCTCGCACAGCCGGTGCATTCGTATTGGGACGACTTCTGGGCGTTGCGCGGCCTGCGCGATGCGGTGGACCTGGCGCACGAGATCGAAGACGTCGATGCCGCAACGCGCTGGGGTGGCGTCGCGGAGCGTCTTGCCTTCGCGCTGTTCGCGTCGATCGAACGGACGCGCGCTTTGCACAAGCTCGATTTCATCCCGGCCAGCGTCGAATGGGCGGACTTCGACCCGACCGCCACGGCGATCGCGATCGCACATCTCGACGTTGCCCAAGGCCTCGATCCGAAGGCAATGGAACAGACCTTCGACCGCTACCTTTCCGACTGGCGTCGCCGGCGCAGCGGCGCCCTCGAATGGACGAGCTACTCGCCGTACGAGATGCGCATCATCGGGGCGCTGGTGCGGCTCGGGCGGCGCGAAGCGGCGCTCGAGCTGTTGCGGTTCTTCCTGTCGGATCGGCGGCCTCCCGCATGGAATCAGTGGCCGGAAATCGCGTGGCGCGATCATCGAGCGCCGGCGCACGTTGGAGATCTGCCGCACACTTGGGTCGGCGCAGAGTACGTACTGGCGCTGCGCAGCCTCTTCGCCTACGAGCGGCTGCGTGATCGAACGCTGGTCGTGGCCGCGGGCCTTGCTGCGGAGTGGACGCGCGGCACGGGCGTTGCGGTGCAACGCATGCCCACTCTCTACGGAGCGTTGACCTTCTCCGCGCGCGCGCTCGACGCGCATACCTTGCGATGCGACGTCGGACCCGGCGTGGCGGCAAGGATCGAGCTTCGGCCGCCGCTGTCCGGGCAGCTGCTCGGCGTAAGCGTCAACGGCAGCGACCATACGGATTTCGATGCGCAGTCCGTGATCATCCGGACGACGCCGGCGCAGATCATCTGCCATGTCGCCTGATCGCGTTGCCGACTGGCGAGCACGATCTTCCGGTGACTTGTGGCAACATGGAACCGACAATCGGTATTTCCGATGCTCCGTCCGTAAAGCGGACCAAGGCCCGGGGCGGCCCCGTCTGGATTCCGCTCCATCGCGTGCGCCATCGGCGCGCCGGATTCAATGCGTCAATGTGCCTGTTGGGACGGAAGCAGTGACCATCGACTAAACCGGGGCTCGGGTGGCTCGGCTACGCACGTGACGAAGTCGTAGGAAAGATGCAGATGCGGATCACCGAGCTGATGCTGCCGGAGCGGCTCGATTGGTTCGAGCAGACGATTGGTTCGAGCAGACGTTCACCCGACGCAAGGAGCGCGATTCGCTGCACGATCTCGAATACGAGATGCGCCGGAAGGACGGAACGACCTTTTCGGTGCTGGTGAATGTCGTCGCGATCAAGGATACCGATGGACGATTCGTTCGGAGCCACGCGATTTCGCTGGCATTCGAGTCTGCGGACGCGATGCCGCTCGCCGCGCCGCTCGCCGGTCAGTTCGTGGTCCTCCGCATGCGGCCGCCGCACGCGACATCACCGCTGATGCGCAGCTACTCGTTGTCGGCGGCGCCCAACGCGTCGCAGTATCGCGTGAGCGTCAAATGCGAGGCAGCGGGGGCGGCGGGCGCCTATCTCGACCGCCAGGTGAACGTTGGCGACGTGCTCGAGGCGAGCGCGCCGCGAGGCACGTTCACGCTCGAACCCGACGCGCGTCCACTCGTGCTGGCGAGCGCCGGTATCGGCATCACGCCGGTGCTGGCGATCCTGCACGTGCTCGCGGCCGAGCGTTCGATGCGCGAAATCTGGTGGCTCTACGGCGCCCGCAATCGCGAGCACCATCCGTTTGCGCTCGCGTCGCGCCGGCTCGATCTCTGAAGCCAATCCCCTCGAATCGAGAATGCCCGGCTTGCTTCGTCGAGACTTGCCGATAGCGCCGTTGCCGGCGACCCTGTAGATTCGAGCCAGATCGCGTAACCCAGGAGCACAGATATGGCAAAGACCGAGAAAGCTTTCGAAACCATTCCCGCCGGCACGAACGTGACCTGGCACTATCGCAGCGCCATCGGTCATGGCACCGTTGCCGGCGTGCACAAAATGGGAACCACGGCGGACAACACGATGTACGACGTACGTCAGCACGACCATCACCCCGGCGAGCCGGCCATCCTGCATCACAGTGGCAAGGCGCTGAGCGTCGTCGCCTCCTGAGCATTCGAACTGCACGGGCGCGTGCACGGGAGCGCGTCCGTGATCGTCGTCGCGTCGTTGCCGCGATGACCTGTCGGCACCGGCACGGCGTTTCAGCCGCCGCCTACCGACCTCTGACGGAAAGTGCACGAGCGTATGTTCCGGAATGAAAGACGGCGCTTCCACGAGCGCAGATAGGAAGCGCTACGCGTCGATGCACGATTGATCGAGCGGCGGCGCCGAGGACAGCGGGTGGTTTGCCGAGTTCCGCGGGGAGCACCTCGGAGCCTTTTCGCAGTCGAACACCCATTGCAGGGGAACGGATGATGGTACCCGGCGCACCGCTTCCGCCGATACCGTACCGGATGGGCACACGCTGGCGCGACGACGTCACGCGTTGCTCGTCGTTGGCGTCGATGCACGCGATTCGCTCGTTCATCTCGTCGACGATCGGCAGGATCACCGCGTCGTGATGACATTCCGAACTTGAAGCCCAATCGCAACAGGTTCGTGAGGCGTGCACGCCGGTTCATCACGCGCTCGACGCACGACGAATCCGTGCGCGTTTCGGGCGACGAGCTGCCGTCGCGATCGGAGCTTTTCAGCGCCGACCAGATGGAACAGCACGGCAAGCTGGTGGCCGCCGCCCACACGCTGACATCGCATCGCGGTCCGGACCAGCTGCTGCCGAGCCTCGCAGCGAACGAAACCGTCCTGATCGAGACGTGCAGCCTGCTCACGGCGGCGGTGACGGCGCATCGACGCGTCACGCCGGCGGGCGAGTGGCTGCTCGACAACTTCTAACTCATCGAAGAGCAGATTCGCACGACCAAGCGACACCTGCCGAGGCACTACAGCCGCGGGTTGCCTTCGCTTGCGAACGGCCCATCGGCCGGCCTGCCACGCGTGTACGACATGGCGCTGCAAATCATCGCGCACGGCGACGCGCGTGTCGACCCGGAAAGCCTGAGCCGCTTCGTCGCGGCGTATCAGACGATCGCGCCGCTCACGCTGGGCGAGCTTTGGGCGGTTCCCATCATGCTGCGCCTCGCGCTGATCGAAAATCTGCGCCGGGTGGCGATCAAGATCGCCAGCGACATGGCCGATCGGGTCCTTGCGAGCGGCTGGGCCGATCGCATGAGGACGATCGCGCAGACGGATCCGAAGAGCCTCGTGCTGGTGATCGCCGACATGGCACGCTCGGACCCGCCGATGAGCGCGGCCTTCGTGTCGGAGCTGGTCCGGCGCCTGCGCGGGCACGGACCGGCTCTGGCGCTGCCGTTGACGTGGATGGAGCAACGCCTTTCCGAATCGCAACAGACCATCGAGCAGCTGGTGCAGTCCGGAACCGAGCGGCAGGCTTCGAAGCAGGTGTCGATCAGCAACAGCATTGCCAGCCTGCGCTTTCTCGACGCGATGGACTGGCGCAAGTTCGTCGAGAACATGAGCGTCGTCGAGCAGACGTTGCGCCAGGATCCGGCAGGTGTCTACGCGGGCATGGACTTCGGGAGCCGCGACCGCTACCGGCACGTCGTCGAGCGACTCGCGCTGGAGAGCGAGGCGTCGGAAGTCGACGTGGCGCACGCGGCCCTCGAGCTCGCCGGTGAAAACGCTGTGCGCAGCGATGCGGACCCTCGCACGGCGCACGTCGGCTTCTACCTGGTCGACGCAGGAAGGTCGCGGCTCGAGCGCGCCGTCGAGACGCATCGGTCGATCATCGGGGCGCTGCGAGGACTGGCCTCGCGCTTTCCGACATTCGTCTACATCGGCGCGATCGTTGCGCTGACGGGCCTCTTCACCACCAGCATGTTCGTCATCGCGGACGATGATGGACTTTCGCGCGCGATGCTCGCGGTCGTGCTCGTCGTTTCGCTGCTCGCGACGAGTCAACTGGCGGTCGGGCTCGTCAATTGGCTGCTGACATTGCTCGTGACGCCACATCCGCTGCCCCGCATGGACTTCTCGGCGGGCATCGCGCCGGAATCACGCACGCTCGTCGTGGTCCCCGCGATGCTGACGAGCGCGAGCGCCATCGAAGCGCTCGCCGAAGCGCTCGAAGTGCGCTTCCTCGGCAACGAGGACGCGAATCTGCACTTCGCACTGCTGACGGACTTCACCGACGCCGACCAGGAGACGATGCCGGAGGATGCCGCGCTGGTGGAGGTCGCGCGCGCGAGGATTCGCGCACTGAACGAGAAGTACCGCGCGGCGGCTGCGCACGCGCCGGGCGGCGGCATGTTCCACCTCCTGCATCGTCCGCGCGCATGGAACCCGCGCGAGCGGCTGTGGATGGGTTACGAGCGCAAGCGGGGCAAGCTTGGCGACCTGAATGCGCTGTTGCGCGGCGAGCCGGATGCGATGACGCGCTTTTCGTGCATCGTCGGCGACACCGCGGCGCTGTCGAGCGTCAGGTACGTCGTCACGCTCGACACCGATACCGAGCTTCCGCGCGATGCCGCTCGCCAACTCGTCGGCGCCATGGCGCACCCGCTGAACCGCGCGCATTACGACGTGAAACGGCAGCGCGTCACGCGCGGATACGGCATCCTCCAGCCCCGGATCGCGGCGAGCCTGCCGGAATCCAACCGATCGTGGTTCGCGCGCGTTTTCGCGGGAGACCCGGGGATCGATCCGTATACCCGGACCGTTTCCGACGCCTACCAGGACGCGTTCGGCGAAGGCTCGTTCATCGGCAAGGGAATCTACGACGTCGACGCTTTCGAGTCGGCGCTCAAGGGACGTTTCCCGGAAGACCGCGTTCTCAGTCACGATCTGCTGGAAGGAAGCTACGCACGTTCGGGCCTCATCAGCGACGTGCAGCTTTACGAAGCGTATCCGTCGCGCTACCGCGACGACGTCAGCCGCCGTCGTCGCTGGATTCGCGGCGATTGGCAAATCGCCGGGTGGCTGCTGCCGCGGGTTCCGCGGGCGCAGGGCGTCAGCGCGAGGAATCCGCTCTCGGCGCTGTCGCGGTGGAAGCTCTTCGACAACCTTCGCCGCAGCCTGGTGCCTCCCGCGTTGCTGCTCCTTCTGCTTCTCGGCTGGACCGTTCTGGCGCCCGCGTGGGCGTGGACGATGGCGACGCTCGCCATCCTGTTCGTGCCCCCGTTGATCGCATCGCTGCAGGAGCTGCTGCAAAAGCCGGACGAAGCGCCGCTCGTGCGGCACCTCGTCGTCACGTCGCGCGCCGCCGCGCTTCGCGCGGTGCAAGTCGGCTTCTCGCTGGCGTGCCTTCCGTACGAGGCGTGGTTCAGCCTGGCAGCCATTCTGCGCACGCATTGGCGGATGCTGGTGACGCGCGAGCGGCTGCTCGAATGGACGCCGTCGGGCATCCAGCGGAGCCCTTACGACGCTTCGCTCGCAGCGTCCTTCCGGTCGATGTGGGTAGGGCCGACACTCGCCATCGCCACCGCGGGCTACCTGTCGACCGCACACGGGCCTGCGCTCGCGGTTGCGGCGCCGCTGCTGCTCCTCTGGCTTTTCTCGCCGGCTCTTGCCTGGTGGATGAGTCGCCCGATTCCGCCGCGACCCGTCAGGCTCTCGTTCGATCAGACGGTTTTCCTGCGCAAGCTCGCACGCCGGACCTGGGCCTACTTCGAAACGTTCGCCGGCCTGGCGGACCAGGGGTTGCCGCCCGACAATTACCAAGAGGGCCTCGTCGACCGCGTCGCGCATCGCACGTCACCGACGAACATGGGCATTGCGCTGCTCGCGGATCTGGCGGCCTACGACTTCGGCTACCTGTCGACCGGGCGGCTCGTCGAGCGCATCGGTCGCACGTTGGCAGCGATGCACTCGCTCGAGCGGCATCAGGGTCACTTCTACAACTGGTACGACACGCAATCGCTCGAACCGCTGCCGCCGCGCTACGTCTCGGCGGTGGACAGTGGAAACCTGGCCGGGCATCTCCTGACGTTGCGCGCAGGGCTTTGCGGTCTCCCCGGCGATCGAATTCTCGAGCCTCGCCTGTTCGCGGGATTCTCCGACACCGTCAGCGTGCTTGCCGACGCGCTCGGTGATCGCGAAATTCCGGCCCTGGCCGAGCTGATGCGCGATCTGCGCGAAAGCGACGAGTCCGACCCGTTCACCCTCGGCACCCTGCGGCAATCGCTCGATCGCCTGTCGGCGCGCATGGCGGCCGTTCAGCGTTACGTTGCAACGTTCACCGATGCCGGCGACACGACGCCGGCGGCGAACGAAGCGCGCGCCTTTGCGCAGGCGCTGGCAGTGCAGTATCAAAGCGTCCTCGACGAACTGACGCTGTTCGCGCCATGGGTCGAGTCGACGGCGCTCGAAGACGCGCTGACCGCGCTTCCGATCCTGAACGCCGTGCCGACGCTGCGGGATCTCGCCGACGGGTTGCCGAGGCTCGCGCCACAACTCGCCCGTCTGCGCGACGCGGCTTCCACCGCCGCGGAACGGGCGCGATGCGACGAAGTGGCGCGGCTCGTCGGCGTTGCGCGCCTGCGCGCGAAGGAACGCATCGAGGCCATCGAACAACTCGCGCTGCGATGCGAGGACTTCGCGCGCATGGAATTCGGCTTCCTCTACGACGACGAGCGCCGTTTGTTCGCCGTGGGGTACAACGTCGATGAACGCCAGCGCGACACGAGCTACTACGACCTCCTGGCGTCCGAGGCGCGGCTCACGAGCTTCATCGCGATCGCGCAGGGCCAGGTTCCGCAGGAGAGCTGGTTCGCGCTGGGAAGGCTGCTGTCGTCCGACCGGGGCCGGCCGATCCTGCTGTCGTGGAGCGGGTCGATGTTCGAGTACCTGATGCCATTGCTCGTGATGCCGAGCTACGAGAACACGCTGCTCGACGTGACGTGCCGCGCGGCGGTGGAACGGCAGATCGCCTACGGCAGGGAGCTCGGCGTGCCGTGGGGTATGTCGGAGTCCGGATACAACCTGATCGATGCGAACCTCAACTACCAGTATCGCGCCTTCGGTGTGCCGGGCCTCGGTTTGAAGCGTGGGCTTGCGGACGATGTCGTCATCGCCCCGTATGCGTCGGTGCTCGCACTGATGATCGCCCCCGAGGCCGCATGCGTGAACCTGCAGCGATTGGCCGCCGAAGGGCTGGCGGGCCGCTTCGGCCTCTTCGAAGCGATCGACTACACGCCGGCGCGACGGCGGCCCGGAGAGAAGGCGGCCGTCGTACGTTCCTTCATGGCGCATCACCAGGGCATGAGCCTGCTCGCCCTGGCCCATCTGCTTCTGGATCGTTCGATGCAGAAGCGATTCGAGTCGGATCCGCAGCTCCAGGCGACGCTGCTCCTGTTGCAGGAACGCGTTCCCGAATCGGCGCCGTTCTCGCCGCACGTCGCGCAGTTCACGGGCATTCGGGCGAACGCCGGCGACAAGGAAGCGCCCGTGCGGGTGATCGTCGCCCCGTCAACGCCGATCCCCGAAGTGCAACTGCTGTCGAACGGCCGTTATCACGTGATGGTCACCAACGCGGGAGGCGGCAGCAGCCGCTGGAAGGATCTCGCGATCACGCGCTGGCACGAAGACACGACGCGCGATGACTGGGGCACGTTCTGCTACGTCCGCGAGGTCGCGAGCGGAGCGTTCTGGTCCACGGCCCACCAGCCGACGGGCGCCGAGGCCGAACACTACGAAGCCATCTTTTCCGAGGGTCGCGCGGAATTTCGCCGGCGCGACCACGACTTGCATCTCCACACCGAGATCGCGGTTTCGCCCGAGGACGACATCGAACTGCGGCGCACGCGCATCGTCAACCGCTCGCGCGTGCCGAAAGTCATCGACGTCACCAGCTATACGGAAGTGGTCCTGGCGCCGGCAGCGGCGGACGCCATCCATCCGGCGTTCAGCAACCTCTTCGTGCAGACCGAGATCGCACACGCGGAGCAGGCGATCCTGTGCACGCGCCGGCCTCGCTCACCCGGCGAGCAGACGCCGTGGATGTTCCACCTGATGACGCTGCAGGGCGCGACGGCCGCCGGCGTTTCCTACGAAACCGATCGCCTG
>DASTIY010000384.1:0-6343 GCA_035717085.1 Casimicrobiaceae bacterium
GTCTCGACGTCGCGTTCACCGCGCGCGTGCTGTGCACGGTGCGGTTGTCGCGACGCATGTTTCCCGATGTCGAAGGCCATGGGCTCGACGCCCTGATTGCGCGGCATGGCTTGAACGGCGCGCAGCGGCATCGCGCACTCGGCGACGCGCGCGCGATCTGGTCGTTCGTGGAAATGCTCTACCGCAACGAGCCGCGCGAGCGCGTCGACACGGCGATGCGCCACATCCTGCGCGTCCCGAGCCTGCCCCCACAGCTTCCGCCCGATGCGATCGATTCGCTGCCCGAGGCGCCCGGCGTCTATCTGTTCTACGGCGAAAACCCGCTTCCGCTCTACATCGGCAAGAGCATCAACCTGCGCGATCGCGTCGCCGCGCACTTCACAGGCGATTGGCGCAGCGAAACCGACCTGCGCCTTTCGCGCGAAATCCGGCGCATCGAGCATGAGGAAACCGCGGGCGAGCTCGGTGCGCTGCTGCGCGAAGCAGTGCTCGTCAAATCGCTGCTGCCTGCGCACAACCGCGCGCTGCGGCGCAAGCAGGATGCCGGCATTGCCGTTCTCGATGATGGCTTGCCGGCGTTCGTGCCCGCGGAAGCGGTCGACTTTCGCGATCTCGAAGGCGCTTTCGGCCCCTTCGCGTCGCGCGCGTCGTTTCGCGCGGCGCTGCGCGAACTTGCACGCGAAAACGGCTTGTGCGAGCGGCGCATGAAGCTCGAGCGCGGCCACGGCGGGCCCTGCTTCGCGCGGCAGTTGCACCGCTGCCGTGGCGTGTGCGTCGGCGAAGAGTCGATCGCCGATCACGACCTGCGTCTTCGCGAAGCACTTGCGCCGCTCGCGATTCCGCGCTGGCCCGTGGCCGGCGTCGCGTGCGTCCGCGAATGCGTTCCAACGCGAGAGCGCGTGGACGTGCACGTCTTTCGCGATTGGAGCTGGCTCGGCAGCGCGCGCGACGACGGCGAGCTGCAGGCGCTGCTCGAAGCGCCGCCGCGACCGTCGTTCGATCTCGACGTGACGCGCTTGTTGATTCGACGCTACCGCGCCGGAACGTTGCCGCTCGTGGCACTGGGGTCAGAGCTGTACGTATTCGTACCGAACCGCGAATACCGACAGCTCTGACCCCAACGAATCGTTACAGCTCCGACCGCAATATCGGAACCAATGTCGATCGTCACGCCCTCGCGTGTGCGGCGATCACCTCGGCGACGCATGCCGTGAGCTTCTTCGCGTACGCGATGTGCAGGAATTCGTTGGGCCCGTGCGCGTTCGAGTGCGGCCCGAGCACGCCGGTGATCAGGAACTGCGCCTGCGGGAAGCGCTGACCGAGCATCGCCATGAACGGGATCGTGCCGCCTTCGCCGATGGCCGCCGAGGGCTTCCCATACGTGGCTCGCGATGCGCGATCGAGAGCATCGGCAAGCCAAGGCTTCGTCGGCGGCGCGTTCCATCCCGTGGCGCCCTGCACGGGCTCGAACGTCACGTTGGCGCGATACGGAGGATCGGCCTCGAAGAGGCGTTGCATCGCCTGCGTCGCCTGCTCGCCGTCGACCGTCGGCGGCAAGCGCAGCGAGAGCATGAACGACGTCGACGGCCGCAATACGTTGCCGGCATCGGCGATCGGCGGCAGGCCATCGGCACCGATCGTCGACAGCGCCGGACGCCACGTGCGATTCAGGATCGCCTCGGTGATGTCCTCGGCCATCGGCTCCGTCGCACCCGCGAACGGATATTCGCGAATCGCGAGATCGCCGATGATCGCCGCCGTCTGCCGCGCCTGTGCGAGTCGCTCTTCGGGAATCGCGGCGTGGAAGGCGGCGGGAAGCACCCGTCCGGTGGTGCCGTCCTCGAGCCGTTCGATCAGCTTGCGCGCGAGGCGAAAGGACGACGGCACGATGCCGCTCGCGTGCCCCGAATGCACGCCTTCGGTCAAGACTTCGACACGCAACGTTCCGGCCGCCAATCCGCGCAGCGACGTGGTCATCCACAGTCGCTCGTAATCGCCGCATCCCGAGTCGAGTCCGACGACGAGGTCGACGTTGCCGAGCCGCGGTCCGAGCGCGTCGAGGTACGCCGGCAGGTCGTAGCTGCCGCTTTCCTCGCACGTTTCGATCAATCCGACGCAGCGTGCATGGGGCAGCCCCTGCGCGTGCAAGGCGCCGAGCGCGGACAGCGCGGCGAAGATCGCGTAGCCGTCGTCCGCACCGCCGCGCCCATAGAGCTTGTCCCCTTCGATGAGCGGCGACCAGGGTCCGCCATCGCTGCGCCAACCCACCATCTCGGGCTGCTTGTCGAGATGCCCGTAAAGGACCACGGTACGATCGCCGGTGCCGGGCACTTCGAAGTACAGAAGCGGGGTGCGGCCGGCGAGCCGGATGACTTCGACGACGAGACCCTCGATCGGTTGTGCGCGCGCGAATCCTTCGGCGAGCGCGACGACGCGATCGATGTGCCCGTGCTCGACCCACGACGGATCGAAGTGCGGCGACTTCGCCGGGACGCGAATGTACTCGACGAGGCGCGGAACGATCTCGTCGTCCCATTGCCGATAGATCCGGTCAGTTGCGATCATGTGTTGGCGAGGCAGGAAGGAGAATGGCAACGATAGCATCACCCGCGCCTTACGCCGCCCTGACGCCGCCGCTCATCGCCGATGCGCTCGACAGCGTCGGCCTTCGCGGCGACGGGCGGCTGCTCGCGCTCAACAGCTACGAGAATCGCGTCTACCAGGCGTGGCGCGAGGACGCGCCGCCGATCGTCGCCAAGTTCTATCGACCCGCCCGCTGGAGCGACGCGCAGATCCTCGAGGAGCACGCGTTCGTCGACGAGCTGGCCGAGGCCGACGTGCCCGTGGTCGCGCCGCTTCGAATCGCTGGCCGCACGCTGCACGACTTCGAAGGCTTTCGCTTTGCGGTCTATCCGCGGCGCGGCGGCCGCGCGCCCGAACTCGACCGGCGCGGCACGCTCGAGCACCTCGGGCGTTACATCGCGCGCATTCACACCGTCGGCGCCGGGCATGCATTCGCGCAGCGGCCGACGCTCACCGTCGACGCGTTCGGCGACGACTCGCGCGCCTACCTCCTCGAGCACCGCTTCGTTCCCGACGATCTCGTCGCTGCGTGGACGGCGATCGTCGACATCGCGCTCGCCGCCGTGCGCCGTGCCTTCGACCGCGTGCGCTTCGACGTGCTGCGCGTGCACGGCGACTGCCATGCGAGCAACGTCCTGTGGACCGACGACGGACCGCATTTCGTCGACTTCGACGATGCGCGCATGGCGCCCGCGATCCAGGACCTGTGGATGCTCCTGTCGGGAAGCCGCGCGTCGATGGAAGAGCAGTTGCAGGAGCTTCTCGAAGGTTACGAATCGTTTCGCGACTTCGATCGCAGTCAGCTCGCGCTGATCGAGCCGCTGCGGACGTTGCGACTTCTCCATTACAGCGCGTGGATCGCCCGCCGCTGGGACGACCCCGCGTTTCCGGCGGCCTTCCCGTGGTTCGGGTCGCAGCGCTACTGGCAGGACCGGATCCTCGAATTGCGCGAGCAGGTGGCGCTGATGGACGAGCCGGCGCTCGCCGCGCCTTAGCAGCAGCGCCGGACCCGGGGTCGAACCTGAAGTCTGACCCCCACGGCGTCGCCGGTGTCTTAGACGGCTGTCGGAAGCCGCCCGACGCGGATTTCAGTCCCCGGGGCTTGCCTGTCGTGCGTCAGTGCGACAAGAATGGATAGGCCTGCCACAGCCGAGTCCCGGCGGAACGACGACGACCGACACGATGGGGCTCGAACTCTATCGAAAGAAGCGCAATTTCAAGACGACGCCGGAGCCCGAGGGACGCGTCCACGCGCGCGCCTCGCGCGACCCGGTGTTCGTCATCCAGAAGCACGCCGCCTCGCATCTTCATTACGACTTCCGCCTCGAGCACAACGGCGTGCTGTTGAGTTGGGCGGTCCCCAAGGGACCGAGCCTCGATCCCCGCGACAAACGGCTCGCGATGCACGTCGAGGATCATCCGATCGAGTACGGCGACTTCGAGGGCGTGATCCCGCCGAAACAATACGGGTCGGGTACCGTGCTGCTTTGGGATCGCGGGACCTGGGAGCCGCAGGGCGACGTCGACGCGGGCTACCGCCAGGGCAAGCTCAAGTTCGTGCTGCACGGCGAGAAGCTGCATGGCGGCTGGATGCTCGTGAAGAGCCACGGCGGCAAGTACGACGGCGAGAAGAGCTGGCTCCTCATCAAGGAAAACGACGAGTACGCGCGCGCCGGCCCCGACGGGCACGTCGTCGAGACCGAGCCCGACAGCGTCGCGTCCGGGCGCAGCCTCGAAGCGATCGCCGCCGATCCCGAGCGCGAGTGGCACTCCAACAAGTCGGTCGCGGAAAACGTGAAGTCCGGGCGCATCGCGCGCCGCAAGTTATCGCTCGACCTCGCCAAGGTGAAGGGTGCGCGCAAGGCGGCGCAACCCGACGCGATCGAGGCAGAGCTCGCAACGCTCGTCGACCGCGCGCCCACCGGTGACGAATGGGTGCATGAAATCAAATTCGACGGTTATCGGATGCTCTCGCGGCTCGCCGCCGGCGAATGCACGATCGTGTCGCGCAACGGCAAGGAATGGACGAACGTCTTTCCGACGATTGCGCACGCGATCGCGCGCCTGCCCGTGAAGTCGGCGTGGCTCGACGGGGAAATCGTCGTCGTCGACGAAAACGGGCGCACGAGCTTCCAGGCGCTGCAGAACGTGCTCTCCGAAGGCCGCGCAGCGAAAGTCGTCTATTACGTCTTCGACCTGCCCTACGCCGACGGCTACGATCTTCGCGATGTTCCGCTCGTCGAGCGCAAGAAGCTGCTCGCAAAAATCGTCGGCGAGGGGACGCTCATTCGCTACAGCGATCACGTCGTCGGTAATGGGCCCGCGTTCTTCGCACAGGCATGCGGGATCGGCGTGGAAGGCATCGTGTCGAAGCGCGTTGATTCGCGGTACGTCGCCACGCGCAGTCGCGACTGGCAGAAGGTCAAGTGCAGCGAGCGACAGGAGTTCGTGATCGGCGGCTACACGAACCCGCAGGGATCGCGCACGGGGTTCGGCGCGCTGCTCCTCGGCGTGTACGACGGCGATGCGCTGCGCTACTGCGGCAAGGTCGGCACCGGCTTCAACGACGAGACGCTCGCGAAGCTGACCGCCAAGCTCGAGCGACTCGAAACGGACAAGCCGCCGTTCGTCAATCCGCCGACAGGTGCGGAAGCGCGACGGGCGCATTGGGTGCGTCCGCTGCTCGTCGCGGAAGTGTCGTTCACGGAGTGGACGCGCGACGCGACGTTGCGCCACCCGTCGTTCCAGGGATTGCGCGAGGACAAGCGGGCGCGCGACGTCGTGCGGGAAAACGCCGCCCCTCACGCCAACCCTCCCCCTGCCATATCCGACGAGCCCGCTCCGACTTCGCCATCGCGAGCGCGAAAGGGCAAGGCTCGATCGACCGGGAAACGCGCCACGGCGGCGGCGAAATCCGAGGCAAAGCGTTCGACGTCTGCCAGCGACGAGTCTGGTGATCACGTCGCCGGCGTCGCCATCAGCAATCCCGGCAAGCTGCTCTATCCCGAAGCCGGGGTGAGCAAGCTCGACCTCGCGCGCTATTACGAAGCGATCGGCAAGCTCCTCGTCGCGCAGGTTCGCGACCGCCCGCTCACGATCGTCCGCTGCCCGAACGGCTGGGACAAGCCGTGCTTCTATCAAAAGCACGCGAACCGAGGCGTGTCGGCGTTCGTCGAGCGCATCGACATTCGTGACAGCGGCGGGGTGCAGCCCTACATGATGGCGAACGACGTGCGCGCCGTCGTGGCGCTGTTGCAGATGGGCGTCCTCGAATTCCATCCGTGGGGCTCACGCGCGCCCGATCTCGACCACCCGGATCGGCTGATCTTCGACTTCGATCCCGACGAGGCGCTTGGCTACGACAAGCTCGTCGAGGCGGTCACCGTTCTGCGCAAGCTCCTCGACACGCTCGAGCTCGAAGCTTTTTTGAAAACCACGGGCGGCAAGGGCATGCACGTCGTGATCCCGATCGAGCCGACGCGCACGTGGGACGATGTCAAGGAGTTCTGCCGCGCGGTTGCGGAAATGATCGTGAAGGCGTTTCCCGATCGCTACACGTCGAGCATGGCCAAGACGCGCCGGCCGGGGCGCATCTTCATCGACTACTTGCGCAACGTCCAGGGCGCCACCGCGGTGGCCGCCTACTCCGCGCGCGCCAAGCGTGGCGCGCCCGTCTCGATGCCGATCGATTGGTCGGAGCTCGCGGACGATGTACGCTTCGATCGCTTCAACGTGAAAAACGTCCCCGGGATCCTCGCTT
>DASTIY010000385.1:0-4244 GCA_035717085.1 Casimicrobiaceae bacterium
ACGCGGCTCATCGACAACGTCGACGTCACGCCGAAGGACGGCGAGGACTGAGCGCCAACCAGTTGCCGATCACCGCCAGCACGACGCCGAATCCGGCAAGCACCGTCCACCGATAGCCCTCGAACAGCGTCGACAGCGCCATCGCGACGATCGGCGTCGCGATCGACACGTACGACGCCCGCCCCGGGCCGATCAGCTTGATCAGCGTGAGGTAGGCACCGAACGCGACGACGGTGCCGAATACGGCGAGGTAGAGCAGCGACACGACATAAGGCGTGCGAAAGTCGAAGCTCCAGCGCGCACCGGTCAGAACCGCGATGATCGCCGCCGTGAGCGCCCCGTACGCCATCGCCCACGCGGCGCCGGGCAGCACGGGGATCCCCGCATCGTGGTTACGCGACGACGCGAGCGTTCCGGCGGATGCGATCGCGGTCGCCACGAGTCCGAGCACGATCCCGAGCGCCGCATCGCCGCCGTAACGCGCGCGCGACAGCTCCGGCACGAACAGCAGCGCGATGCCGAGCACGCCCAACGTCGCGGCGACCAACATGCGAATGGTCAACGGCGTGCCGAACACGATGCGCGCGCCGACGGGCGTCATGAACACGATCGTCGAGAACAACACGGCGACGAGACCCGACGTCGCGTACTGCTCGGCCCAGTAGACCGTTACATAGTTCAGTCCGCACAGCAGCACGCCTTGCAGCGCAATGAACTTGTGCGTGCCGGGCGAAAAGCTTAGCGAGCGCCGCGTGAACAAGCACCACGCGCCGAGCAACAGCGAGGCGATCGCGAAGCGATAGGCGACCGAGACGTTCGGCGAGACGACCCCGAGCTGGAACTTGATCGCGAGCCACGTCGAGCCCCAGATGAGCGTTCCGAGTGCGAACAACACGGAAGGCGAGCGCAGCGTCACGAAGCTTGCATGATCCCCCCACGCTCGCGGCTTCGCCGCCCCCGCCGCGGGGACGGAATTCGCGCTTTGAGGCGGCTCTGCAGCGTCATTGTATCGACGCGGCGATGCGTCGCGCGCGCATAACATATAGAGGTCCGAAGGTTCAATCAGCCAAACGGACGACCTCCGAAAAGTGACAGTGCCCGGCGGCGCGAGGCGAACCTAAGCTGCCCGCTGTTCCCGTCACGCCGGAGTCCACCGTGAAGCCTCGAACGATGGCGGCCCTCGCCCTGCTCGCGCTCGCCCACGGAGTGAATGTCGCGAGCGGCGAGCCGGCGTCGACGTTGGCGAGCGACGCGGTGGCGCGGCGCGCATCGCTGCCGTTGCTCTTCGCCGCGGTGCCCGGCGCGGAGGGCGCCACGCAGTTCGTCGCGCGTGGCGCGTCGTATGGGGTCACCGTCGCGCCCGACGCCGTGCGCATCCTTCCGCTTTTGGAAGAGCGGCGGCCGATCGCGCTTCGCTTCGTCGGCGCGAATGCCCAAGCGCCGATGCGCGGCGCAGGCCAGTTCGCGGTCATCCACCGCGTGCAGCAGGATCCAGCCAAAAGCACACATACGCCTGCATACGAGCGCGTCCACGTTTCGTCGCTCTATCCCGGCATCGATGTCGCGTTCCACGCCAATAGACGCGAGCTCGAATACGACGTTCTCGTGGCGCCGGGCGCGGACGCGTCGCAAGTCGAGCTCGCCTTCGATGGAATCGATGCATTGCACGTGGACGACGCGGGCCAACTGGTGCTGCGCGGCGACGACGGCGTGGTCACGCTGAAGCGACCCTTCGCCTATCAGGAGGTCGCGCGTCAACGCCGCGTGGTCGCGAGCCGGTTCGTGATTGCCGAAAACCGCGCGCGGATCGAACTCGATCCCTACGATCGGACGCACGCGCTGATCATCGACCCCGTGGTGTCGTACGCGACGTTCATCGGGGGCACGGGTGATGAAGCGGGGACCGCCGTCGCGGTCGATGCAGCGGGCAATGCCTACGTCACGGGCTACACGCAGGCGACTAATTTTCCGATCGTGAACGCGTACGACCGCACGATCGGCAAGCGCTACGACGTCGAAGTGTTCGTATCGAAGCTCAACGCCGCCGGCACGGCGCTCGTCTGGTCGACGTACCTGGGCGGCTCGACGGGCGTCGACCGCGCCGTCGGCATCGCTGTCGATCCTGCGGGGAATGTCTACGTGACGGGGCAAACGTCGGGTTCCGATTTCCCGACGAGCACGAGCGCCTGGCAGAAAGCAACGACGACGGGCGGAGGGTTCGTCGCCAAGCTATCGGCAGCCGGCAACGCGCTCGTCTACTCGACGTACGTCGCGGGTGCGACGCCGAGCGCAATTCGCGTCGACGCGTCGGGCAACGCGTACGTCGCGGGAAGCGCGACCTCCGCGTTCGTCACGACGGCGAATGCATTGCAGCCGACGACGCGCAATCCGACCGGCGCCACGCCGTTTCTCCTGAAGCTCAACGCGACCGGCAGCGCGCCGATCTTCTCGACCTACCTCGGTGGCAGCGGAAGCGACGACGCGACGTCGCTTGCGGTGGACACACACGGAGACGCGTATCTGGGCGGCTGGGCGACGTCCGCGGATTTTCCCATGCGCGATGCGCTGCAACCGAGCAAGCGCTCGACGAAGGATGGCTTCGTCACCAAGGTGGCGGGCGACGGCAGCCGGATCCTCTACTCGACGTTCCTCGGCGGCGGCCTAGACGACAGCGTCAACGCGATCGCCGTCGACGCTCAAGGCAGCGTCTACGTCGCGGGCGAAACGTATTCGTACGACTTTCCGGTCAAGTCGGGATTCCAGATGCAGAAGGGCGGGCACTATCTCGTCAACTCGAGCCAGGGCAACGCATTCGTCGCGAAGCTGTCCCCGCTCGGCAACGAAATCGTCTACGCCTCGTTCCTGGCCGGCGAGATTTGCACCGGTCCCTGCCAATCGGTCTTCGGCTTCGCGCAGACGCCGTCCGATCTCGCATACGGCATCGGCGTCGACAGCGCCGGGCATGCCTACGTGACGGGTCTCGCCGCGAGCTGGTCGTTCCCGCTCGTCGATTCCAGTGCACCGCGCAAACAGCAGGACAATCAGGATTCGGCCTTCGTCGCGAAGGTCTCCATCTCCGGCGGCACCCTTCTGTGGTCGACGTTCCTGCGCACCGGGTACAACCAGAGCAGTGGCCCGACACGTCTGCCACCGGGCGCCACGGCCGGCGTCGCGTTCGATGCCCAGGACGCCGCGTACGTCACGGGACAGGCGAACGATTCGAGCGGATTCCCGGTGACGGCGGGAGCGTTCCAGACCGCCGCTGTCGACCCCGCGGCGATCGTCGTCAAGTTCGCCGCGCCTGCGTTGATGAGCCTCACGACGTCGAGCGCAACGACGGACACGCAGACGCCGGTTACGCTGACTGCGACGCTGCCGGGAGCACCTACGAGTGGCAACGTACTCTTCTTCTCGGAAAACGGCTGGCTCGGTAGCGCCTCGCTCGTCGGCAATCGTGCGTCGGTCTCGCTGAAGCTGTCCGCCGGCATACACGCGCTGAGCGCGCTGCTGCAGGCGCCCGGCAACGCCATCGATTCGCCCATCGTCAGCGAACTCGTCGACGTTCCCCTCGTCTGCAACTGACCGCGGAGCCAACCATGCGAACGCTGGGCTCTTTTCTGCTGGTTGCATGGTTCGCCTTGGTTGCGAGCGTCGTCGAATCCGCCGAAGTTCCGATCGACGCGAACGGCGCAAGCTACATTGCCAATGGATTTCGGCCAGTAACGGCCATCGACCTTCCTCGGGGACTGGGCGAATCGGTCGGCGTGGCGATCAATGCCTACGACGAATCGGCGTGGTTTGTCACGGACGCGTCGCTCCTCGTTCACATCGGCCGCGATGGCAGTCTAATTCAGGGCTGGACGCTCGGCGCGCCGGCTTCGGCCGTTGCGGTTGACCTCGACGAAACCGTGTGGGTGGTCGTCGGCGCCAGTCTGCTTCACTTCTCGCCGCAGGGCGAATCGCTCGGCGTGCGATGGCTGCCGATGGTCGCCGGCGAGCGCGCAACCTCGATCGCGCTCGATGCCTTGCATGATCTTGGATGGGTCGGAACGTCGCGCGCGCGCTATCGCCTCGCCGATGAGGTGCAGACCATGATCGAAGGCGACATTGCCAGTCTCGCGCTCGATCCTCGCTCGGGACACGTCGTTGCCGTCGCAGATGGAGCGCTTCTATCCATCATCGACGGGCAGGTTCGCGCGCTCGACGGGCTATCGATCGTCGATTTCGAGTTGCCACTCCAAGCG
>DASTIY010000386.1:0-2490 GCA_035717085.1 Casimicrobiaceae bacterium
GGGCGGCGGTGTGCTCACGCGCGCCGACATCATCGACGTGCTCAAGGTGCTCATCGACATCCGTAACGGTAACGGCAACGTCGACGACATCGACCATCTCGGCAACCGCCGCGTCCGCAGCGTCGGTGAAATGGCGGAGAACGCCTTCCGCATCGGCCTGGTGCGCGTCGAGCGCGCCGTGAAGGAGCGCCTGACGCTGGCGGAGTCCGAAGGGCTGATGCCACAGGAAATGATCAACGCCAAGCCGGTCGCGGCCGCGGTGAAGGAGTTCTTCGGCTCCTCGCAGCTGTCGCAGTTCATGGACCAGAACAACCCGCTGTCGGAAGTGACGCACAAGCGCCGCGTCTCGGCGCTCGGCCCCGGCGGCCTGACGCGCGAGCGCGCGGGCTTCGAAGTGCGCGACGTGCATCCGACGCACTACGGCCGCGTGTGCCCGATCGAGACGCCGGAAGGTCCGAACATCGGCCTCATCAACTCGCTCGCGCTGTACGCGCGCACCAACGAGTACGGCTTCCTCGAGACGCCGTACCGGAAGGTCGTCGACGGCAAGGTGACCGACGAAATCCATTTCCTGTCGGCGATCGAGGAAGGCCAGTACTTCATCGCACAGGCGAATGCCAAGATCGACGCGAAGGGCAGGCTCGCTGACGAGCTCGTGTCCTGCCGCAACCGCAACGAATTCATGCTGTCGACGCCGGACAAGATCCAGTACATGGACGTCGCGCCGGCGCAGATCGTCTCGGTGGCGGCGTCGCTGATCCCGTTCCTCGAGCACGACGACGCGAACCGTGCGCTGATGGGGTCGAACATGCAGCGGCAGGCGGTGCCGTGCCTGCGTCCCGAGAAGCCGCTGGTCGGCACCGGCGTGGAGCGCACGGCGGCGGTCGACAGCGGCACGGCGGTCATGGCGCGCCGTGGCGGCAAGGTCGATTACGTCGACGCGAGCCGCATCGTCGTGCGCGTCAACGACGCGGAAACGGCGGCCGGCGAAGTCGGCGTCGACATCTACAACCTGACGAAGTACAAGCGCAGCAACCAGAACACCAACCTCAACCAGCGGCCGCTGGTGCGCATCGGCGACCAGATCGCGCGCGGCGACGTCATCGCCGACGGCGCGTCGACCGACATGGGCGAGTTGGCGCTCGGGCAGAACATGCTCGTCGCGTTCATGCCGTGGAACGGGTTCAACTACGAAGACTCGATCCTGATCAGCGAGAAGGTGGTCGGCGACGACCGCTACACGTCGATCCACATCGAGGAGCTGTCGGTCGTCGCCCGCGACACCAAGCTCGGCGCAGAAGAAATCACGCGCGACATCAGCTCGCTCGGTGAAGGGCAGCTCTCGCGCCTCGACGACGCGGGCATCGTCTACATCGGCGCCGAAGTCGAGGCGGGCGACGTGCTGGTCGGCAAGGTCACGCCGAAGGGCGAGACGCAACTGACGCCGGAAGAGAAGCTGCTGCGCGCGATCTTCGGCGAGAAGGCGTCCGACGTGAAGGACACGTCGCTGCGCGTGCCGTCGGGCATCTCGGGCACGGTGATCGACGTGCAGGTGTTCACGCGCGAAGGCATCGAGCGCGACAAGCGCGCGACGCAGATCATCGAGGACGAGCTCAAGAGTTATCGCAAGGACCTGAACGACCAGCTGCGCATCGTCGAGAACGACGCGTACGCGCGGATCGAGCGGCTCCTGCTGAACAAGGTCGCCAACGGCGGTCCGAAGCGGCTGGCGAAAGGCGCCAAGATCGCCAAGGACTATCTCGACGGCGTGCCGCGCCACGACTGGTTCGACATTCGCCTCGCCGACGAGGATGCCGCACGGCAACTCGAAGCGAGCAAGGATGCGCTCGGTGCGCTGCGCGTGACCTTCGACCAGATGTTCGAGCAGAAGAAGAAGAAGCTCACGCAAGGCGACGAGTTGCCGCCGGGCGTGCAGAAGATGGTCAAGGTGTACGTCGCGGTGAAGCGGCGCCTGCAACCCGGCGACAAGATGGCGGGACGCCACGGCAACAAGGGCGTCGTGTCGAAGATCGTGCCGGTCGAGGACATGCCGTACATGGACGACGGTACGCCGGTCGACATCGTGCTGAATCCGCTCGGCGTGCCGTCGCGGATGAACGTCGGGCAGATCCTCGAGGTGCACCTCGGCTGGGCCGCGAAGGGCATCGGCCGGCGCATCGACGAAATGCTGAAGGCGGAGCGCAAGGCGGCGGAGGTGCGCAAGTTCCTCGAGCAGGTCTACAACGGGACCGGACGTCCCGAAAACCTGCGCACGCTGTCCGACGACGACGTCGTGCAACTCGCCGGCAATCTGGTCGACGGCGTGCCGTTCGCGACGCCGGTGTTCGACGGCGCGACCGAAGAGGAGATCAAGGGCATGCTCGAGCTGGCAGGCTTGCCGTCGAGCGGCCAGATCGTTCTCTACGACGGGCGCACGGGCGAGTCGTTCGACCGGCCGGTGACGGTGGGCTTCATGCACATGCTGAAGCT
>DASTIY010000387.1:0-3405 GCA_035717085.1 Casimicrobiaceae bacterium
AGTAACGGTCGACATTGTCCGGAACGTCGGACGGCGGGTAGCCGCGCGCCGCGAACGCGATGCAGCGATGGCGGCGCGCGAACGCGCGCATCTGCGGCTCCCAGCTTCGATACGTTCCACCGAACTCGTGCACGAACACGATCGGCGTCCCCGCCCCCGCTTCCTCGTAGTAGAGGCGGGTGCCGTCGGCACTTTGCGCATCGCTCATCTCGCGTCCTCGATCAGAACAGTGGCCCTACGTCCTTCAACGCACGCGCCTTCCCGACCATCGCCGGCAGCCGCGTGCAGAACGCGTCGGCCCACGCTTCGGGCACCGTCGTGCTCACCTTGACGAAGCGGTGCCCGAACGTCGGCGTGTGGTACTTCCCCTGCCGGATCATGATGCCTTCGCCGCGGAAGGCGTGACAAAGCGCCTCGGGCGTGATTCCCGCCTCCACGCATTCGATCACCAGGAAGTTTGCCTGCGACGGGTACACGGCGACGGAAAGACCCGGCACCTTCGCCACCGCCTCGACGATCTCGGCCTGGTTGCGTCGCTGGCGCCGGTTGATGGCGGGGAACCATTCGTTCTTCGTGCGCAGGCCGGCGATCGCCGCGCGCTGCGAGACGACGTTCGAGCCCAGGTTGTTCGGCGGCGCCGCCGCGAGGCGCTCGATCAGCTCCGGATCGGCAACGACGGCGCCGATGCGAAGTCCGGCGACGCCGAGCCATTTCGAGAAGCTGTAGATCGTGAACGTGCGCTCGGGGTAGAAGCGCGCGGCGAGCGTGTGCGCGTCGGCGAAATGCGCGTACGTGCAGTCGTGCATGAAGTACGCGCCGACGCTTCGCGCGATGTGCGTGAAGGCCTCGATCTCGTCGCGCGTGTAGCAGGTGCCGAGCGGGTTGTTCGGATCGACGAGGTAGACGAGACGCGTGTCCTCCGTCACCGCGGCTTCGAGTTGCGCGACGGTGAGCTTGTAATCGTTCTCGGGCTTGTAAATCGGAATTTCGGTCGTTGCGGCACCCGCGGCTTGCGCGAAATGAATGGGCCACTTCCAGCCCGGATCCGTGGTCACGAAGTGCGTACCCGGCGTGCACACGGTATGACAGATGTTGTAGAGCGCCTCGACGGCACCGTCGGTGACGAGCACCGATTGCTCGGGCAGGCCGAGGTCTTCGAGGATCAGCGTGCGCAACTCCTCGAAGCCCGCGGGGGGCGCATAAGCGTGGTATTCCTCGCGTTCGATCGAATCGAGCATCGCCTTCACGACGGCGGGATGCGGCGGGAAATGATTGGTGTTCTGGCCGAGCCACATCAGTCCCGGCGTGTTGAAGAGGCGGTCGAAGTGCTGATTGCGGACTTCGAAATTTCTCATCGGGCGACGCTCCGTTCCTTGATGATCGAGCCGCGCGCGGCGATGCCGCCGTCGATCGTCACGATCGTGCCGGTGATGTACGCGGCGCGCGGCGACGCCAGGAAGACCATCAGGTCCGCCACTTCGTCGGCGCTCGCGGGGCGTCCCGCCGGGTACCTGGCGCGCAATTCCTCCCAACGGCTCTCGTCACCGTACCAGTCGAGCGCGCGGCGCTTGTTGATCTTCACCATGCGCTCGGTCTCGACCGGCCCCGGGTTCACGCCGACGACGCGCACGCCGAAGTCGAGGCTCTGCCCGCCGAGCGCACGCGTGAACGCCATCAGTGCGGCGTTCGCCGTGCTGCCGGCGATGTAGTTCGCGTCCCAGTTCTCGCCCGAGTTGCCGATGTCGTTGACGATGACGCCTGCGCCGCGCGCCTTCATGGCGGCGTAGATCTCCCGCGTCAGCAGCATGTACCCGAAGAGCTTCAGGTCGTATCCGCGCCGCAGCTCGTCCTCCGAGAGTGACTCGATCGGTCCCGACGGAATCTCGCCGGCGTTGTTGACGAGAATGTCGACGTCGGCGCAGCGGCGACCCAACTCGAGCACGTTGACGCTGCTTGCGAGGTCCATCGCGTGCACGCTCACGTCGATGCCATGCATCTCCACCAGTTCGCGCCGCGCCGCGTCGAGCGCGTCGGCGGAGCGGGCGGCAAGATGAAGATCGCAGCCTTCGGCCGCGAAGGCGCGCGCGGCGGCGAGCCCGATGCCTTTCGACGCGCCCGTGATCAGAACCGACTTGCCCGCGAGCCGCAAATCCATCCGCGCACCTTCTTGTATACGAAATCGATAGTGTCGCATACAATCGCCGCCGTCGAACGCTGAACGCTCCGCCATGAACCCGATCAGCACGAAGAAGAAGTCGCCGCCTGCCGCCGCGGCGGCACACGCGACACGAAGGGCGGACAAGGCCACGGCCGGGAACGGCGCATCGGGAACGCTGACCGATCGCATACGCCAGGCGGTCGAGGCGGATCTCCTCGCCGGCCGCCTCACGCCGGGCACGCGGCTCGACGAGGACGGGCTCGCCGCGCGCCACGGCGCTTCGCGCACGCCGGTGCGCGAGGCGCTGCAGCACCTCGCGTCGCAGGGCTTGATCGAGTTGCGTCCGCACGCGGGTGCGTTCGTGCCGATGCGCAGCGTCGTCGAGCTCGCCGAGATGTTCGAGGCGATGGCGTTCCTCGAAGGCGCATGCGCGGCGCTCGCCGCGCGGCGCCACTCCGCCGAGGATCGGCGCCTCCTCGCCGCGGCGCACGAGCGGTGCGCGCAGGCGGCGAAGCGCGACGATCCCGTCGCGTTCTACGAGGCGAACCGGCACTTTCACCGCTGCATCTACGACGCCGCGCACAACATCTATCTCGGCACGCAGACGACGCAGCTCGCCAATCGCCTCGAGGCGTATCGGCGCGAAGCGACGTTCCATCCCGGCCTGATGTCGCTCACGATGGCCGAGCACGAGCGCATCCTCGCCGCGATCTTCGCGATGGACGAAGCCGCCGCAGGGGGCCAGATGCGCAGTCACCTCGACACGTTGCGCGACGACGTGGTGTCGATGGCGACCGCGATGCAGCGCGCGAGCATTCCCGCGCGCGCCGCGCACGATGCGAAAACACGCCACGCGCGTTGATATACGATCAGCGCGCTGTCGTATATGATCCCTCGGCCCGAACACATCCCAAGGAGGAGTCCATGAAATCGTTCCGGCTCGTCGTCGCGGTCGCCGTCTCGCTGGCGGCCGCCCCCTTCGCCATCGCCCAGGAAACCGTGCGCATCGGGGTCGTGCAGCCGATGACCGGTCCGGTCGCCTACGACGGCAACATCTACGTCAATACGGTCAAGATGCTCGCCGACGACATGAACGCGAAAGGCGGCGTGCTCGGCAAGAAGATCGAGCTCGTGATCGAGGACGGCGCGTGCAACCCTGCGCAATCGGTGAACGCCGCCGAGAAGCTCGTCGTGCGCGACAAGGTCGTCGGCCTGCTCGGGGCCTTCTGCAGCACGTCGACCGCCGC
>DASTIY010000388.1:0-4179 GCA_035717085.1 Casimicrobiaceae bacterium
GAGCGCCGTCATGTTGAAATCGTCGGCGCCGGGGGTGCGCCCGAGATCGAGCAGCGCCGGCAGCGTCGCGCCGACGTCGGCACAGTACGACTCGAAGTATTGCGCGATCACGTCGGCGGCGAACTGGTCGTGACCGGCCGCCACCGGCGTGTGCGTGGTGAACACGCTGCTCGCGGCGACCGCTTCGAGCGCGCTCTCGAACGGCATGCCCTCGCGCACGAGCATCCGCACGCGCTCGAGCACCATGAAGGCGGCGTGGCCCTCGTTCATATGCCAAACCGTCGGCGCGACGCCGAGCGCCGCGAGCGCGCGCACGCCGCCGATGCCGAGCACGACCTCCTGCTCGATGCGCGTGGTGCGATCGCCACCGTAGAGGCGGTACGTGATCAGCCGGTCGCGCTCGGCGTTCTCGGCGACATCGGTATCGAGCAGGCACAGCGAAACGTGACCCACGCGCGCGCGCCAGACGCGAACCGAGACGTTGCGGCCGGGCAACGCGACGTCGACGCGAAGCTCGCGTCCATCCTCGTTGCGAACGAGCTCGACCGGCAATTCGTCGAAGCTCGAGTCGGTGTAGTTCGCGTGCTGGTTGCCTTCGGCGTCGATCGTCTGCGAGAAATAGCCCTGCCGGTAGAGCAGTCCGACGCCGGTCAACGGGAAGTTGCTGTCGCTCGCGGCCTTGCAATGATCCGCGGCCAGAATGCCGAGGCCGCCCGAGTAGATCGGCAGGCTCTCGTGGAACCCGAACTCGGCGCAGAAGTACGCGACGTGATCCTGCGGTCCGAGCGCAGCGAAGGTCGCGTCGCGCGCGCCCATCTCCTCGTAGCTGTCGTGCGTCGACAGCACGCGGTGGAAGTTGTAGAGGAATACGGCGTCCTTCTCGGCGGCATCGAGACGGCTCTGGTCGACGCGCTTCAGAAACGCCTTGGGGCTGTGGCCGACCGCATTCCAGAGAGCGGGATGCAGCCGGGCGAAAAGCTCGCGCGTGGGCCGGTCCCAGCTGTACGAAAGATCGTCCGCGAGCTCGGTGAGCCGCGCCAGCGCCGGTGGAATGACCGGGCTGACTTCGACGAGGTAGCGGGTGCCTGGGCGGTCCATGATCGGCGCGACGTGTGTCCTGCCCGCCCAGGTCAGGGCGCCATCGACACGCGCTCGCGACCCGCGCGCAACAGGCGAGGGCGAGTCGTGCCGCGCAGGGGGGATCGAAGCGGAGATGCGTGCATTTCTTGCTTTGCCGGCAGTGTAGCGCCCGCGATGCGCATGGAGGAGGCGCGCCTAACACGTCGCCTCATCGGTCGCGCACGACGACGATCGCGATCTTGATCGACGTCAAGTCACGTCGAGGCGCTCTTCCTCGCCGGGTCCGTGGTCGTCGTCGAATCGCTGCTGACCGGCGAATCGGTGCCGGTCGCCAAGGATCATCGTGCTCGGCACGCTGACGCTCTATGCGATGGTCGTCGCGATTGCGCCGCTGCCCACGCTCTTTCGCATGGCGGCACCCGCGGCCGGCGATGCGGCACTCCTCGGCGGCGCCGCGCTCCTGTTATGGTTCGCGCTGGGGCTGCTCGCCGTCGGCTACGGCGCGCTGGGGGCGCATCGCCCGCACCGGTCGGCTGCGGGTTGACGCCCGTCAAGACGCCGGCCCGCGCACCAGGCTTCAATGGCATGACGCGCGCCGCATGGCGTGCCGCGTGCTCGGGGTCCAACGAACCGGAGGTTGCCATGTTCAAGTCCATCCTGGTCGCGCTCGACGGCAGCGCCGCGTCGAACGCGGGATTGAAGGCCGCAGTGCAGCTCGCGAGTGACCAGCGCGCGACGCTCGTCGGCGTGCACGTCATCGACGACGCCGCGATCACCGTCAACTTCGAGGGCGGTTACGTCCCGCCGTCGTATGTCGACGAGCTCCATGCGTCGCTGCGCGACAACGGCAAGGCGATTCTCGCGAAGGCAGAAGCGGCGGCCCGCGCGGCGGGCGTCGACATGAAGACGGTGCTCGCGCAGTCGCGCGGCCGAACGATCGCCGACGCCATTCTCGGCCAGGTTCGCAAGGAGAAGGCCGACGCGATCGTCCTCGGCACGCACGGCAGGCGCGGCCTCGCGCGCATGCTGATGGGCAGCGACGCCGAAGCGGTTGTGCGCGAGTCGCGCGTGCCGGTCGTGCTCGTGCGCACGCAGGAGCGCGCCAAGCGCAAGCCCGGCAAGTCGCGCAAGTCGGGCGTTACGCGCAGCAGCCCCGAGCGGCCGCGCGCCGGCAAGCGTGCCGCGTCGCCCGCGACGATTTGAGCGACATGCGCCGCGCGACGTGACGCCGCACACGGCGCGCGGCATGGTATTGCGGGCAACCGGCATCGGCCGCATCGCAAGCGTCCGCGACGTAAGCGCGGTGCTCGACCCGAGATCATGACGAAGCGGCAGCACGAGAAGTACGACGCGTTGATTGCGCGCAGCCGCCAGCTCGCGCCCGTGCGCACCGCCGTCGCGCATCCGTGCGACGAGACGTCGCTGTCGGCCGCGGTCGAAGCGGCCGGGCTCGGGCTGATCGTGCCGATCCTCGTCGCCCCGCTGGCGCGCGTACGGAAACTGGCAGCGGGTCTCCACCTCGACATCGAATCGCTCGAGCTCGTCGACGTGCCGCACAGCCACGCGGCCGCGGCGAAGGCCGTCGAGCTCGTCCGCGCCGGCAAGGCCGACGCGCTGATGAAGGGCAGTTTGCACACCGACGAGTTGATGGCCGAGGTATTGCGCACCGACACGGGATTGCGCACCGCGCGGCGCGTGAGCCACGTCTTCGTGATGGACGTGCCGATGTACCCGAAGCCGCTGTTCATCACCGACGCCGCGATCAACATCTTTCCGTCGCTCGAGGACAAGGTCGACATCGCGCAGAACGCGATCGACCTCGCGCACGCGCTCGGCATCGCCACGCCGAAGGTGGCGGTGCTGTCCGCGCTCGAAACCGTCACGTCGAAGATCCCGTCGACGATCGACGCGGCGGCGCTATGCAAGATGGCGGAGCGCGGGCAGATTCGTGGCGCGCTGGTCGACGGTCCGCTCGCGTTCGACAATGCCATCAGTCCCGAGGCGGCGCGGATGAAGGAGATCCGCTCGAGCGTCGCCGGCGATGCCGACATCCTGCTCGTCCCCGATCTCGAGGCAGGCAACATGCTCGCCAAGGAACTCACGTTTCTCGCCAACGCCGACGCGGCGGGCATCGTCCTCGGTGCGCGGGTACCGATCATCCTCACGAGCCGTGCCGACAACCTGCGCGCGCGCATGGCGAGTTGCGCCGTCGCCGTGCTGTACGCGCATGCGACGCGCACCACGACGATGCCGATCGGAACACTGACGGCATAACGCATGGACGGCCGCATCCTCGTCCTGAACGTGGGCTCGTCCAGCATCAAGTTCTCGGTGTTCGCCGGCGCTTCGCTGGCGCTCGAGCGAAAGGGCGAGGTCGAGGCGATCGGCCTCGCGCCACGGCTGCACGTCACCGACGCCGCGACCGGTTCCGCGTATGACGAGTCGGTCGCCGCCGCCACGCATGCCGAGGCGATCGCGATCATCGACCGGCATCTCGCTTCGAGCGGCGACGCGCGGCGCTTCGCCGCGATCGGCCATCGCGTCGTCCACGGCGGCGCGGCGTTCGTCGAGCCGATGAAAGTCGATGCGGCCGTGCTCGCCGAACTCGACGCACTCGCCGCGCTCGCGCCGTTGCATCAACCCGACGAAATCGCGGCGATTCGCGCGATGACGGATCTGGCCCCCGGCGTGCCGCAGGTCGCCTGCTTCGACACCGCCTTCCACCACCGGCAACCGCGCGTCGCGCGCACGTTCGGGCTTCCGCGCGCGATCTCCGACCGGGGCATTCGCCGCTACGGCTTCCACGGCTTGTCGTACGAATATGTCGTGGCGGCGCTGCCCCACGTCGCGCCGTCGCTCGCGGGGGCGAAGATCGTAGTCGCGCATCACGGCAATGGCGCGAGCATGTGTGCGATCGACGATGGCGAGAGTGTCGCGACGACGATGGGCTTCACCGCGCTCGACGGCCTGGTCATGGGGACGCGCTGCGGCGCGCTCGACCCCGGCGTCGTGCTGCACCTGCTGCTTCGCGAGCGCATGGACGCTTCGGAACTCGAGCGCACGCTCTATGCGCGCTCGGGACTCCTCGGCGTGTCGGGA
>DASTIY010000389.1:0-6552 GCA_035717085.1 Casimicrobiaceae bacterium
CGAGGTCGCCGGGGCGCTCGAGCACCGGCCCCGACGTCTGCTTCAGGTTGACGCCGAGCTCGTGCGCGAGGATGTGCGACAGCGTCGTCTTGCCGAGGCCCGGCGGTCCGAACAGCAGCACGTGGTCGAGCGCGTCGGAGCGCCTTCGCGCCGCCTCGATGAAGATGCCGAGCTGCTCGCGGATCTTCCGCTGGCCGATGTATTCGTCGAGCCGGCGCGGCCGCAGCGCACGCTCGAGCGCCTCTTCCTGCGTGCCCGCGCTCTTCGTCGCGACGATGCGCGTCAGTTCGTCGTGCTCGATCGCCATCGATGGGCGCGCGCTCGCAGGATGCGTGTCGGCGGGAGAGTCATGGTTTCGCGAGCAGCTTGAGCGCCTGCTTGATGCCCTCGGCGACGCCAACGTCGTCGGGCAATTGGCGGATCGCGGTCGTCGCCTCGCGCTCGCTGTAACCGAGCGCGACGAGCGCGTGCATGATATCCGACGTCGCGAGCGCCGGGCGATCGATGCTGGCCGCAGCGCCGACATCGCCGCCGAGCTTGTCCTTGAGCTCGAGCAACAATCGCTCGGCCGTCTTCTTGCCGATGCCCGGCACGCGCGTCAGGCGTCCGCTCTCCTGCAGCGTGATCGCCTGCGCGAGCTCGTCGACCGACAGGCCGGACAGCACCGACAGCGCGATCTTCGCGCCGATGCCGTTGACCTTCAGCAGCTGGCGAAACGCGTGCCGCTCGCCAGGCGTTCCGAAGCCGTAGAGCAGATGCGCGTCCTCGCGCACGACGAGGTGCGTGAAGAGCGTGACGCGCTCGCCGTTGCCCGGAAGGGTGTAGAACGTGCTCATCGGCACGTCGACTTCGTAGGCAACGCCCTGCACGTCGAGCGTCAGCTGCGGCGGATTCTTCTCGAGCAGGATGCCGGTGAGGCGGCCGATCATGGATGTCGCGTCGAAACCGCGGCGATTATGCCAACATCCGGCCGCGGCGTACGCGATAGGTGTGCTGCGCGTACACGCCGAGTCCGCTCGACGTATGCGCGTGGCAGATCGCCGCAGCGAGCGCATCCGCCGCGTCCTCGCCGGGCAACCCGGGCAGGCGCAGGAGCCGTCGCACCATTTCCTGGACCTGCGGCTTGAGGGCACGGCCGGCGCCGACGACCGCCTGCTTCACCTGTCCCGCGGTGTATTCCGTCACGGGCAGGCCGGCGAGGACCGCGGCGGCGATGGCTGCACCGCGCGCTTGGCCGAGCAGCAGCGTCGAATTCGGATTCACGTTGACGAACACCTTCTCCACGGCGACTTCGGTCGGCCGCTCCTCGGCGATCACGTACGCCAGGTCGCGCACGATGACGCCGAGCCGCACCGGGAGGCTGCGGCCCTCGGTGCGAATGCAACCGCTGCGCACGTACGCGAGCGAGCTTGCCTCCGCGTCGAGGATGCCGAAGCCGGTGGCCCGGAGGCCGGGGTCGATGCCGAGGATGCGGCGCACGGGACGGGGCGGCGCGCCGCGAGTCGAATCAGCTTTCCTCGATGACGGCGGACGTGTAGACGTCCTGCACGTCGTCGAGCGATTCGAGTGCGTCGAGGAGCTTCTGCATGCGCTGCCCGTCCTCGCCCCGCATCTCGACTTCGGTGATCGGCTTCATCGTCACTTCGGCGAACTCGGGTGCGAGCTTCGCCCTTGCGAGCCGGTCCTTGACCGCGATGAAGTCGTTCGGCGTCGTGAGCACCTCGATGCTGCCGTCCTCGTTGGTGACGACGTCGTCGGCACCCGCGTCGATCGCCGCCTCCATCACCTTGTCCTCGTCGTTTCCCGGCGCGAACACGATCTGCCCGACGTGACGAAACAGGAACGCGACCGACCCGTCGGTACCGAGGTTGCCGCCGTACTTCGAGAAGGCGTGGCGCACGTCGGCGACGGTGCGCGTGCGATTGTCGGTCATGCAGTCGACGATGACCGCTGCGCCGCCGATGCCGTAGCCCTCGTAGCGCACCTCCTCGTAGCTCACGCCTTCGAGGCCGCCCGCGCCGCGCTTGATCGCGCGCTCGATCGTGTCCTTCGGCATGTTGTGGTCCATCGCCTTGTCCATCGCGAGCCGCAGCCGCGGATTGGCGGACGCGTCACCGCCGCCGAGGCGCGCGGCGACCGTGATTTCCTTGATGAGGCGCGTGAAGGCCTTGCCGCGCTTCGCGTCTGCGGCCGCCTTCTTGTGCTTGATGTTCGCCCACTTGCTGTGGCCTGCCATCGCGTTCGCGCCGAGCGCACGTGCAAAGCGAAAATTATAAGGCTTGCAGCAGTCCCTGGCGCTCGAGGTACTGCGTGAGCGCGCCGAGGCGCACGTTCGCGTCGCTCACTTCGAGCATGCGCTGCTTCACCGCGAGCGGCAGCGGCAGCAGCTCCGCGAGCCGATGGCCGACCCACGTCGCGTCGTCGTAATGCGTCTCCGACGGAAAGCTGTCCGGGCCGAGCTTCGTCGCGATCAACGCGAGCAGCTTCGAAAGGCGCGCCTGCGACTCGGCGAGCGGCATTTGCGGCTCGTCGGGAATGGGCGTGACCTCGCCGATGACGAGGCCGAGCGGATCGGACGCGTAGCGATGCACTTCGAAGCGACCTTCGCCGACGGTCGCGACGTGCAGGATGCCGAGTTGCGGCATGTCGACGACGGTGATGCGCGCGAGCGTGCCGACGCTCGCGATCTTCGGCGCCTGCGCGTCGGGCTGCGCGACCTCGTCGCCTTCGAGGATCAGGCATACGCCGAACGGACGCTCCTCGCGCAGGCACGCCTTCGTCATCTCGACGTACCGGTGCTCGAACACCTTGAGCGGCAACAAGCCCCCCGGAAACAGCACGGTGCGCAGCGGGAACAGCGGCAACGACGTCGCGCGGCGGGCGACACCTTCGCGTTTCTCGCCGCTCATGCATCGGCCTTCGCATTCATGCCGATGTCGTCGCAGGCGGCGCCTCGTCGCCCCAGCGCGGCACGAGATCGTGGCGCACGCCGAGATGGTCGAGCACGCGCGCGACGACGAAGTCGACGAGGTCGCCGACGCTTTGCGGGCGCGTGTAGAAGCCGGGCGACGGCGGCAGGACGATCGCGCCTGCACGCGCGAGCTTCAGCATGTTCTCGAGGTGAATCGCCGACAGCGGCGTCTCGCGCGGCACGAGGACGAGCGGACGGCGCTCCTTCAGCATCACGTCGGCGGCGCGCTCGATCAGGTTGTCGGCGAGCCCTCCGGCGATCGCGCCGAGCGCCCCCATCGTGCAGGGACAGATCGCCATCCCGTCCCCCGGGTTCGATCCCGACGCCATCGGCGCGAGCCAGTCGTCGCGCCCGTAGACGGTCAACTGCCCGTCGGGTGCGCGGTAGCGCTCGCGCAGCAGGCGTGCCGCCTCGCGAGGCTGCGAGGGCAGCGTCACGTCGCACTCCTGCTTCGCGACGACCTGCGCGGCGACCGAGTAGACGAGCGACACCTGCGTGCCGGCCGCGAGCAGGCATTCGAGCAGGCGAAAGCCGTAGGGCAAACCGGACGCGCCGGTGAAGGCCAGGGTGATGCGCCGCGCTTCGCTCATCGTGTCGGGCATCGTACGCGAAGCGAGAGTCCGGGCCTCGATTCGAGACTATGCCGAGAGCTCGCGGTGGCGGACCAGCACTTGATACCGCGCCGCGAACGCGCGCGCCAGCCGCTCGACCAGATAGACCGACCGATGCTTGCCGCCGGTGCACCCGATCGCGACGGTGAGGTAGTTGCGATTGTCGCGCACGTAGTCGGGGAGCCAGCTCGCGACGAAGTGATAGATGTCGCTGTACATCCGCTCGACCTCGGGGATCGCCTCGAGAAACGCGATCACGTCGGCGTCCTTGCCCGTCTGCGGGGAGAGCTTCGGCTCGTAATGCGGATTGGGCAGGCAGCGCGCGTCGAAGACCAGGTCGGCGTCGAGCGGCACCCCGTGCTTGAAGCCGAACGATTCGAACTGGAGCGTGATCTGCGACGGATCGACCGAAAGGAAATCCTTGATCAAGCTGCGCAGCCCCGCGGCGGTAAGTTCGGAGGTATCGAACGACGTGCCGAGGTCGCGCGCATGCGCGAGGAGGTCGCGCTCGTATTCGATCGCCTCGGTGAGCGTGCGATCCTCGCTCGAGAACGGGTGCCGGCGTCGTGTTTCCGAGAAGCGCTTGACGAGCGTCTCGACGGTCGCGTCGAGGTACAGGAAACGCACGTGGAAGCCGCGCGCCTCGAGCGCGCGCATCGCGTCCTCGAGCCCCGGCAGGCCGGGCCCGCTCTTGACGTCGAGCGCGATCGCCACGCGCGCCTGTCCCGCGCCTTGCAGGTAGTCCGCGGTTGCCGCGAGCAGCGGCACGGGCAGGTTGTTGACGGCGTAATACCCCGCATCCTCGAACGCCGCGAGCGCGACGCTCTTGCCCGACCCCGAGACGCCGCCGATCAACGTCAGGTTCATTCTTCGGTGCCGTCCTCCATGAGCCGTTGCTGCCGGTCGATGAACTCCTTCGTGCTGTCGATCCCGCGCTGATTGAGCACGAAGTTGCGCACCGCGGCTTCGACGAGCACCGCGAGGTTGCGACCCGCGGCGACGGGAATCGTCACCTTTCGGATCGGCACCGACAGCACTTCCTGGAACGTCGCGTTCACCTGCAGCCGGTCGAGGTCGGAAAACGCTTCGTTCCCGTGGTCCTCCAGATGCACGATCAATCGCAGCAGCTTGTGCGGGCGGACCGCGGTTTCGCCGAAGATCGTGCGGATGTTGAGGATGCCGATGCCGCGCACTTCGAGGAAGTCGCGCAGCACCGCCGGGCAGCGGCCTTCGATCGTGTCGGGCGAGATCCGGTAGAGCTCGACGATGTCGTCGGCGATGAGCCCGTTGCCGCGCGAGATCAGCTCGAGCGCGAGCTCGCTCTTGCCGATCGCCGATGCGCCGGTGATCAGCACGCCGAGCTCGAGCACGTCGAGGAAGACGCCGTGCAGCGTCGTCGACTCGGCAAGCACGCGCGACAGGTAGATGCGGAACACGTCGACGATGTGCGGCGACGGTTGCTGCGACGTGACGAGCGCGACCTTGTGCTGGTTGCACATGTCGAGCAAGTGTCGCGGCACCTGCTCGCCGTTGCCGACGACGATCGCCGCGAGCTCGGTCGTGAACAGGCGGTTGATCGAACGCGTGAGCTCGTCCTCGGGCAGCGCGCGCAGGTACGCGAGCTCCGCCGCGCCGAGGATCTGCACGCGGAACGGATGGATCAGGTTCATGTGGCCGACCTGACCGATCGTCGGGCGCAACGCGCTTTCGCCGACCAGCATCCGGTCGCCGCCGTCGCGGCCGGCGAGCCACACGAGCCCGAGCTTCTCGCGGTTGTCCTCGAGGAACTGCTCGATGCTGACCTGGCGCACGGACCCCGGGATCCTCAGTCGCGAAGGGCCGCCCCGGGACGTCCACGCAAGCGGGGCGAAGCCGAGGCCCGAAGGGGCCGACCGCGCGCGTCGACGCGACGCCGACACGCAGGACCTACGCACGCACAAGCGGTGCAGTGAGGCCGCGACTGATCCGCCCCCCGGGGGGCAGCGAGCGCAGCGAGCGTGGGGGGACGTTCCATCTAGTGCGGCTGCCAGCCGCGGAAGACCGCGTCGATCTCGTCGGCGGTCGCTGCACTTGCGAGACGCTCTCGAAACGCGCGCTCCGAGAACATCTGCGCGAGCTCCGAGAGGAGTTGCAGGTGCTGGTCGGTGGCCTGCTCGGGCACGAGCAGCACGAAGAGTTGATCGACGGGCTTGCCGTCGGGCGCGTCGAACGCGATCGGCGCGCGCAGGCGCACGAACGCGCCGACTGCGCGCGAGAGCTTCGGGATGCGGCCGTGCGGTATGGCGATGCCCTGGCCGAGGCCGGTCGAGCCGAGCTTCTCGCGCGCAGCCAGGCTCGCGGCGACGTTCGCCTTCACGAGCCCGGCGGTTTTCTCGAAGAGCGCCGCGACCGCCGCGAAGCAGTCCGCCTTCGACGCGACGTCGAGATCGACGACGATGTTGGACGCGGGAAGCAGTGCCGAGATGTGGTTCACGACGGCGTCGTGCCTTCCGATCCGGTCTCGCTCGCCGCGCGGGCTGCGTCGGGGTCGGTGCGATGGTTCTTGAGCAGCTCCTTGTACTTCACGACCTGCCGGTCGAGCTTGTCGGCGAGGCCATCGATCGCGGCGAACATGTCCGCGTCGATGCATTCGGCGTGCAGGTCCTTGCCGCGCACCCGCAGTGTCCCCTCGGCCTTGTGCTGCAGCTTGTCGACCGAAAGCACGACGACGACTTCGATGACGTGGTCGAAGTGGCGGTTGATGCGCGCGAGCTTCGCCGTGACGTAGTCGCGGATCGCCGGCGTGACGTCGACGTGATGGCCAGTGAGCTGCAGATTCATCGCGATACTCCTTCCGGACGTTGACGCGTGCAGGCCGCGCCGGGCGGTGCGTAGCGGATGTTCGTGGCGCGGCCCGCCGGGCCGATGAGGATTGCGCGCGCGACCGTGAAGCGGGCCATCGCAACGGGCGACGTCCCGCGTCACGCGCGC
>DASTIY010000390.1:0-4416 GCA_035717085.1 Casimicrobiaceae bacterium
GAACACGCCGGCCGCGATGGTGAAGCTCGGCGTCGACGGGCTCATTCCCTACATCGGCTCGATCGGGCTTTTCAACATGAAGGCGAAGAACGTCGTCGCGCTGTCGCAACGCCTGCTCGATGAGCACGCCGGCGAGGTGCCACGCGATCGCGACGCGCTCGAGAAGTTGACCGGCGTCGGCCGCAAGAGTGCGAACGTCGTGTTGAACGTCGCGTTCGGCGAGCCGACGATCGCGGTCGACACGCACGTGTTCCGCGTCGCGAATCGCACGAAGCTCGCGGTCGGCAGGGATCCCGAAGCGGTCGAGCGCCGACTCCTCAAGGTGACGCCCGACGAATTCCGGCTGAATGCGCACCACTGGCTGATCCTGCACGGACGCTACGTCTGCCTTGCGCGCCTGCCGCGGTGCCCGGAGTGCGTCATCGCCGACCTGTGCGAGTACAAGGCGAAGACGCGCGCGTTGCCCGGCGTCGAGGCGCACGCGCTGCCGCTCAAGCCCCCGGCGAAGCGCGGCAGCGTCGCGCGCAAGACGGGACGCTGACGCCGTGTTCACGCCGACCCGCGACGAAGCGCGGCGTTTTCTCGTCGACGCGTGGCGCAAGTACCGCGCGTCGCAGCCGCTGTCCGGACTCGAGCAGAAGGCCGTCGCGCTGATCGCGATGCATCCCGAATACCACGCGGTTCTCGAGGATGCCGGTGCAGATCTTGACCGCGACTACCGGCCCGAGCAGGGCCAGATCAATCCGTTCCTGCACCTGTCGCTGCATCTCGCCGTTGCCGAGCAATTGGCGATCGATCAGCCCGCGGGCATCGTCGCGCAGTACGATCGATTGCGCGCCGCGCGCGGCGACGACCACGCGGCGCTGCATGCGATCGTCGAGTGTCTCGGTGAAGTGGTGTGGCAGGCGCAGCGCACGGGCAGCGATCCCGATGCGACGCTCTACCTCGACTGCCTCGCACGACAAAAATAGGTCAGACTCGATTTTTCAAACAATCGAGTCCGACCCTATTATTTCTCCGACTCCGAGCGTCAGTAGCGCGGTGCGAGCGTCGCGGGCTGCGAGGCGTAGTAAGCCGCGACGTTCTCGATGTCCTTGTCGCTCAGGGTGGCGGCGAATCCGGCCATGATCGGATTCTTGCGCGCGCCGCTCTTGTAGTCGCGTAGCGCCTTCGTCAGGTAGTCGGGATACTGGCCGCCGAGCTTCGGGTAATCGGCGACGGTGCTGTTGCCGTCGAGCCCGTGACACGCCTGGCAGACTTCCTTGACCTTGGCCTGGCCGGCGCCGAGATCGGCTGCGAGCGCGAAGGCCGGCGCGAGTGCGGCAACCGTGATCAAGGCGGAGATTCTGCGCGGATTCATCATTTTTTCGCCGACATGGTGGGCGGAACTCCCTGCGCGTAGTACGCCGCGAGATTCGCGATGTCCTGATCGGAAAGGCTGCCGGCGATCGCGCGCATCGAGGGATGGCTGCGATCGCCGTTCTTGTATTCGTGCAACGCCGCGGCGAGGTACTTCGCGTGCTGCCCGCCGATCTTCGGCACGTGATAGACCTCGGGGAACGCGGTGCGCCAGCCTTCGATCCCGTGGCAACCTTCGCACATGCGCGTGAGATCCTTGCCCTTTGCGGGATCGCCGACGGCTTCCGCCGCGGGAGGCGCGGTGGGCGCGCCGGCCGTGGCAGCGGCGGCAGCCGGCGCGTTCGCGGGCGGCGTGGCGGGTGCGCTGCCGGGGGGCGTCGGCGCTGCCGGGGGCGTCTGCGCGGCGAGCGCCGCGGAAAACAGCAACGTCAACGTGAAAACCGCGAAAGGTCGGATCATTGGCGGGTGTGGGTCGACAGGAGGTCGCGGGCGGTGATCCCGCGGTCAAAGCACTCGATTGTAGAAGGTCGTGCGATTCGCCGCGGCGCGGTACTCGACAGGCCGCTCTAGCGGATCAACTCGTTGATCTTGTTCGCGACGTCGCGCCACGCCTCGGCGTCGGGTGGCGCGGGCTTGCGCTCGATGATCGGTTTCCAGACCTTCGAAAGCTCGGCATTGAGCGCCTTGAACTGCTGCTGACCCTCCGGCACGTCGTCCTCCGCGTAAATCGCTTCGACCGGACATTCGGCCACGCAAAGCGTGCAATCGATGCACTCGTCGGGGTCGATGACGAGGAAGTTCGGGCCTTCGCGAAAGCAGTCGACGGGGCACACGTCGACGCAATCGGTGTACTTGCAACGAATGCACGATTCGGTGACGACGTAGGTCATGACGGCGGGGTCGGCGGGTGCGTATCGGTGCTCGGCAGCCTTGAATTTTAGCAGAGCGAGTCCACTTTCATGTTCGGTCACGCCGAACCGCGGCCTCGCGCTACACTCGCGAGACGTGCATCTTCGGGCGCGCGCTTCTCACAGGGCGGAAAGGAAAACACGATGAGCGACATCAAGCACGTCTCCGACTCGACATTCGAAAAGGATGTGCTGCAGTCGGATACTCCGGTCCTCGTCGACTTCTGGGCCGAATGGTGCGGGCCGTGCAAGATGTTCGCGCCGGTGCTCGACGAGGTCGCGAAGGCCTACGACGGCAAGCTGACGGTGGCGAAGCTCGACATCGACGCCAACCCGGCGACGCCGGGCAAGTTCGGCATTCGCGGAATTCCGACGATCATCCTGTACAAGGGCGGCCAGGTGGAAGCGCAGAAAGTGGGCGCGTTGACCAAATCGCAACTGACCGCATTTCTCGACAGCCATCTGTAACCCCGTTTCTTGACACACCGGAGCCACCCCGCTACGCTCCGGACCTGAAGCGACCGGTGACGCCTGCCGGTCCGCCGGGCGCTAAGCCCAGCCAAATTCCCCGGGGTCGCCCTTCCGTCGCGACCCCGTAACGAACCCCGATTCGTCCATCCGGCCACGACGGCCGTCCTCTGCCGTTTCCGTACGCCTCATGCACCTGTCCGATCTCAAGACCAAGCACGTATCCGAGCTTCTCGACATCGCGAATTCGCTCGAAATCGACGGCGCGAACCGGATGCGCAAGCACGACCTCATCTTCGCGATCCTGAAGACGCAGGCGAAGAAAGGCGAAAGCATCTACGGCGAAGGCGTCCTCGAGGTGTTGCCCGACGGCTTCGGCTTCCTGCGCTCGCCCGACACGAGCTACCTCGCCGGCACCGACGACATCTACATCTCGCCGTCGCAGATCCGCCGCTTCAACCTGCACACCGGCGACACGATCGAAGGCGAGATCCGCACGCCGAAGGACGGCGAGCGCTACTTCGCGCTCGTCAAGGTCGACAAGGTCAACGGCGAGCCGCCGGAGAACGCCAAGAACAAGATCCTGTTCGAGAACCTGACGCCGCTCTTCCCCGACGAGCCGATGGTCCTCGAGCGCGACATCAAGGCCGAGGAGAACGTGACCGGCCGCATCATCGATATCGTCGCTCCGATCGGCAAGGGTCAGCGCGGTCTGCTCGTCTCGTCGCCGAAGTCGGGCAAGACGGTGATGCTGCAGCACGTCGCGCACGCGATCACCGCGAACCATCCCGACGTCATCCTGATCGTGCTGCTCATCGACGAGCGGCCCGAGGAAGTGACGGAAATGCAGCGCACCGTGCGCGGCGAGGTCGTCGCCTCGACGTTCGACGAGCCGGCGACGCGCCACGTGCAGGTCGCGGAAATGGTGATCGAGAAGGCGAAGCGCCTCGTCGAGCACAAGAAGGACGTCGTGATCCTGCTCGACTCGATCACGCGGCTTGCGCGGGCGTACAACACCGTCGTCCCCGCGTCGGGCAAGGTGTTGACCGGTGGCGTCGACGCCAACGCGCTGCAGCGCCCGAAGCGCTTCTTCGGCGCGGCGCGCAACATCGAGGAAGGCGGATCGCTGACGATCATCGCCACCGCGCTGATCGACACCGGCTCGCGGATGGACGACGTGATCTACGAGGAATTCAAGGGCACCGGCAACATGGAGATCCACCTCGACCGCCGGATGGCCGAGAAGCGGATCTACCCGGCGATCAACGTCAACCGCTCCGGCACGCGCCGCGAGGAGCTGCTGCTCAAGCCCGACGTGCTGCAGAAGGTGTGGATCCTGCGCAAGCTCCTCTACCCGATGGACGAGCTCGAGGCGATGGAATTCCTGCTCGACAAGGTGAAGGCGACGAAGAGCAACGCGGAATTCTTCGAGAGTATGCGTCGAGGCTAGCGCCGGCGTTTTCACGCTCCGACCGACATCCGTTCGGAATTCCGCTGGCCGCCGGCGCGACCAGCCTTTCCTTAATAATCAAATGGTTGCGAGCGGACTTGCGTTTCCGCCGCCCGGCCTGCATTTGTCCTAACCGGCGAGATCGGCGATAATCGTGAGCGACCCGCCCTCCTCGATGTTGCGGGCAGCGCCGAAGAAGCGCTTCGGCCGCTGGAGCGCGTTCGCATCCAC
>DASTIY010000391.1:0-4520 GCA_035717085.1 Casimicrobiaceae bacterium
AGGGCCAGTACGACGAGTCGATGACGGCGGCGATCGCCGCGTATCGCGCCGGCAATCCGCCGCAGATCGTCCAGGTGTTCGAGGTCGGCACTGCCACGATGATGGCGGCGAAGGGCGCGGTGAAGCCGGTCTACCAGCTGATGGCCGAGCAGAAGGAGCCGTTCGATCCGAAGGGCTTCCTCGGTGCGGTCTACTCGTATTACGCCGACACGCAGGGCCACCTGATCTCGATGCCGTTCAACAGCTCCACGCAGGTGCTCTACATCAACGACGACGCCTTCAAGAAGGCCGGGCTCGATCCCAACACGCCGCCGAAGACGTGGGAAGAGATGCTGCCGGCGATGGAGAAGCTGAAGGCGTCGGGCGCGCAATGCGCGTTCACGACCGGCTGGCAGTCGTGGGTGCAGCTCGAAAGCTTCAGCGCGTGGCACAACGTGCCGTTCGCGACGATGCAGAACGGCTTCGGCGGCCTCGGCACGAAGCTCGAGTTCAACGGTCCCGTGCAGACGATGCACATCAAGAACCTCGGCGATTGGGTGAAGAAGGGCCTCTTCACGTACAAGGGCCGCAAGGACGAGCCGCTCGCCGCGTTCACCAGCGGCGAATGCGCGATGATCACGACGTCGTCGGGCTCGTACGCGAACATCAAGGCCAACGCGAAGTTCAACTGGCGCGTCGCGCAACTGCCGTACTACGCGAGCGTCAAGGGCGCCCCGCAGAACACCATCATCGGCGGCGCGACGCTTTGGGTGCTGAACCAGAAGGACCCGAAGGTCTACAAGGGCATCGCGAAGTTCTTCACGTACCTGTCGTCGCCGGAAGTGCAGGAGAAGTGGCACGCCGACACCGGTTACGTGCCGATCACGCTCGCCGCGTACGACCTCGCCAAGCAGAAGGGGCTTTACACGGAGCGCCCGGGCTTCGACATCGCGATCAAGGAGCTCACGAACAAGCCGCCGACGGCCAACTCGAAGGGCCTGCGGCTCGGCAACTTCGTGCAGATCCGCAACATCATCGACGAGGAGCTCGAGTCGGTGTGGAGCGGGCAGAAGACCGCGAAGCAGGCGCTCGACGACGCCGTGAAGCGCGGCAACGACCAGCTCGAGCGCTTCGCGAAGGCCAACCAGTAATCACGTACCGCTTGTCCCGAACGATCCCGCCGCCGCATCCAGGCGGCGGGATTTTCGCGTAAGTCGCGAAGGGCCGCCCCCGAGCGACTGACCGCCTCTTGGGGGCAGCGAGCCAGGCGAGCGTGGGGGTCGTTCGATCCGAGGGTCATGGAAAAGCGCGTCGTCTTCCACTCGCCGTGGCTGCCGTACGCGCTGGTCGCGCCGCAGCTCGCGATCACGCTGATCTTCTTCTTCTGGCCCGCGGCGCAGGCGCTCTGGCAGTCACTGCTCATCCAGGATGCGTTCGCATCGAAGACGCAGTTCGTCTGGTTCGACAACTTCGTCACGCTGTTCCACGACCCGCACTATCTCGCGTCGTTCCGCGTCACCGCCATCTTCTCGGTGCTCGTCACGGTCATCGGGCTCACGGTCGCGCTGTTCCTCGCCGCGCTCGCCGATCGCGTCGTGCGCGGCGCCAAGGTCTACAAGACGCTGCTCATCTGGCCGTACGCGGTCGCCGCGGCGGTCGCGGCGGTGCTGTTCGTGTTCCTGCTGAACCCGACGCTCGGCGTCATCACGCACCTTTTGCGCCGCCTCGGGTACGACTGGAACTACCTGTTGAATCCCGGACAGGCACTGGCGCTGATCGTCATCGCCGCCGTGTGGAAGCAGAACAGCTACAACGCCCTGTTCTTCCCCGCGGGCATGCAGTCGATCCCCAAATCGCTGATCGAGGCCGCGGCGATCGACGGCGCAGGCCCGTGGCGCCGGTTCTGGACGATCGTGTTCCCGCTGCTGTCGCCGACGACGTTCTTCCTCCTCGTCGTCAACGTCGTCTACGCGTTCTTCGACACGTTCGCGATCGTCGACGCGGCGACGAGCGGAGGTCCGGTGCAGGCGACGTCGATCCTCGTGTTCAAGGTGTACCAGGACGGCGTGCAGGCGCTCGACTTGAACGGCTCGGCGGCGCAATCGGTGATCCTGATGGCGATCGTCATCGCGCTCACGGTGATCCAGTTCCGCTACATCGAGCGGAAGGTTCAATACTGATCGATGGTCGAGCGACGTCCCGTCGGCACGCTGTTGACGCACCTCCTCCTGATCGTCGGGGTGGTGATCATCGCGCTGCCGCTCTACGTCGGCTTCGTCGGCTCGACGCTGTCGTTCAATCAGGTGACGACGGTGCCGATGCAGATGACGCCCGGCACGCATCTCGTCGAGAACTACGCGCAGGTGCTGAAGAGCGGCAGCACGAAAGGCTCGGGCGCGCCGGTCGGGCAGATGATGGTGAACAGCCTGATCATGGCGCTCGCCATCGCGATCGGGAAGATCGCGATCTCGATCCTGTCGGCGTTCGCGATCGTCTACTTCCGCTTCCCGCTGCGTTACACGTTCTTCTGGATGATCTTCGTGACGCTGATGCTGCCCGTCGAGGTGCGCATCTTTCCGACGTACAAGGTCGTCGCCGACCTCGGAATGGTCAACACGTACTGGGGCCTGACGCTCCCGCTGATCGCATCGGCGACGGCGACGTTCCTGTTCCGCCAGTTCTTCCTCACCGTCCCCGACGAGCTCGCGGAGGCGGCGCGCATCGACGGCGCCGGACCGATGCGCTTCTTCTTCGACATCCTGCTGCCGCTGTCGCGCACGAGCATGGCCGCGCTCTTCGTGATCATGTTCATCTACGGCTGGAACCAGTACCTGTGGCCGCTGCTCGTCACCACGAGCGAGGACATGTACACGGTGGTGATCGGCATCAAGCGCATGGTCGCGGGGGGCGACACGCTGATCGAATGGCAGCTGGTGCTCGCCACCGCGATGCTCGCGCTGCTGCCGCCGGCGATCGTCGTGCTGGCGATGCAGAAGTGGTTCGTCAAGGGACTCGTCGATTCGGAAAAGTGACTCCGCTCCTCAAAAATGACTCCGCTCCTCTGACACTCCTCTGACACTCCTCTGACACTCCTCTGACACTCCTCTGACACTCCTCTGACACGTGTCAGACACGTGTCAGACACGGGAAACGGTAGATGGCCAAGGTCGAGCTTCGCAACGTCCGCAAGAGCTACGGCGCTCTCGAGGTGATCCACGGCATCGACATGCACGCGGCCGACGGCGAGTTCATCGTCATCGTCGGGCCCTCCGGGTGCGGCAAGTCGACGCTGCTGCGCATGGTCGCAGGCCTCGAGGCGATCACCAGCGGCGAGATCGAGATCGGCGATCGCGTCGTCAACAACCTGGAGCCCAAGGATCGCGACATCGCGATGGTGTTCCAGAACTACGCGCTCTATCCGCACATGAGCGTGTTCGCCAACATGGCGTACGGCCTGCGCATCCGCGGTTTCGCGCGCAAGGACATCCAGGAACGGGTCGACCGCGCCGCCGGCATCCTGGAACTGCAGCCGCTTTTGCAGCGCACGCCGCGCCAGCTCTCCGGCGGCCAGCGCCAGCGCGTCGCGATGGGCCGCGCGATCGTGCGCGAGCCGGCGGTGTTCCTGTTCGACGAGCCGCTCTCGAACCTCGACGCCAAGCTGCGCGTGCAAATGCGCTTCGAGATCCAGAAACTGCACCGGCGCCTCAGGACGACGAGCCTCTATGTCACGCACGACCAGGTCGAGGCGATGACGCTCGCCGACCGGATGATCGTGATGAACGCGGGCCGAGCCGAGCAGATCGGCACGCCGATGCGGGTGTACGAGGATCCGCAGACGATCTTCGTCGCCGGCTTCATCGGTTCGCCGTCGATGAACTTCCTTCCGGGCAAAGGCAACGGCAACGGCACGATTGCGCTCGATCACGGCGGCAGCATCAAGCCGGCCGGCGTGCGCATCGCGGCCGGGCAGCCGGTCACCGTGGGCATCCGCCCCGAGCACGTCGCGCCTTGCGCGCCGCGCGACGCCGCGGTCGCCGGCGAAGTGGAAATGGTCGAGCAACTCGGTGCCGATGCCTTGGTGCACGTCGCGCATGGCAACGGCGCGCTGATCGCGCGTGTCCCGCACGGCACGCATCCCGAAGTGGGCGCGCCTTTCGGCATGTGCGTCGAGCCCGCGCGCGTGTTCGTCTTCGACAGCAAGAGCGGCTCGCGCATCCGCGCCTGATCTTCGCGTGAACGATCTCCCCGCCTGGCCGTATCCGAGGCTTGCCGCGCATCGCGGCGCGGGAAAACTCGCGCCGGAGAACACGCTCGCTGCGTTTCGCCTTGGCCATGCGCACGGCTATCGAATGGCGGAGCTCGACGCCAAGCTCTCGGCCGATGGCGTCGCGTTCCTGCTTCACGATGCGACGCTCGACCGCACGACCAACGGTCATGGACGTGCCGACACGAACACATGGCGCGAGCTCGCGCAGCTCGACGCCGGCGCGTGGCATTCAGCGCAATACGCCGGTGAACCGTTGCCGACGCTCGCGACGATC
>DASTIY010000392.1:0-8897 GCA_035717085.1 Casimicrobiaceae bacterium
GTTCGCCTTGAGCCGCGACCTCATCTGGTCGTGGACCTTGAAGAAGTTCGCGCCGATGCGGTCCATCTTGTTGACGAACGCGAGCCGCGGCACTTCGTACTTGTTCGCCTGCCGCCACACCGTTTCCGACTGCGGCTGCACGCCGCCGACGGAGTCGTAGACCATGCACGCGCCGTCGAGCACGCGCATCGAGCGCTCGACCTCGATCGTGAAGTCGACGTGCCCCGGCGTGTCGATGATGTTGATCCGGTGCTCCGGGTACGTGCCGTCCATCCCCTTCCAGAAGCAGGTCGTCGCGGCCGACGTGATGGTGATGCCGCGCTCGCGCTCCTGCTCCATCCAGTCCATGACGGCGGCGCCGTCGTGCACCTCGCCCATCTTGTGCGAGACGCCGGTGTAGAAAAGAATTCGCTCGGTGGTCGTGGTCTTGCCGGCATCGATGTGCGCACTGATGCCGATGTTCCGATACCGGTCGATGGGGGTGGTTCTAGGCACTTTTCGTCTTCAGCCAAAGTGCAGGTCGCGCATCGCAACGCGCGCGCCCGCAAAAATCCGTCCTGATGTCGCTTTTCTCGTGTTGTCGGCGGCGAAAAGTCGGGGTCAGAAGCGAAAATGCGAGAAGGCCTTGTTCGCTTCGGCCATGCGGTGCACTTCCTCGCGCTTCTTCACCGCGCCGCCGCGTCCTTCGGACGCATCGAGCAACTCGGCCGCGAGCCGCTGCCCCATCGACTTCTCGCCGCGCTTGCGCGCCGCCTCGCGCAGCCAGCGCATCGCCAGCGCCATGCGCCGCACGGGACGCACTTCGACGGGCACCTGGAAGTTCGCACCGCCGACGCGGCGGCTCTTCACTTCGACCATCGGGCGCGAGTTCTGCAACGCCTGGTTGAACACTTCCAGCGGATCCTTGCCACCGCGCTTGCCGATCTGCTCGAACGCGCCGTAGACGATGCGCTCGGCGACGGACTTCTTGCCGCTCGTCATCAGCACGTTGATGAACTTCGCGACCTCGATGTTCGAGTACTTGGGATCCGGCAGGATCTCGCGCTTGGGGACTTCTCTGCGTCTTGGCATCGATACTCCGTACCTTCTTGAATTTGCCCCGTCGAATCGTCCGGCTTTGCCGGCGATTCGACGCTAGCTCACCCGCCGAAAGTAGGTTTTCACTTTCGGCGGTTTTATGACTTCGGCTTCTTCGCGCCGTACTTGGATCGCGCCTGCTTGCGATCCTTGACGCCGGCGGTGTCGAGCGCGCCACGCACCATGTGGTAGCGCACGCCCGGGAGGTCCTTCACCCGACCGCCGCGGATCAGCACGACCGAGTGCTCCTGGAGGTTATGCCCCTCGCCGCCGATGTAGCTGATGACCTCGAAGCCGTTGGTGAGCCGCACCTTGGCGACCTTGCGCAGAGCGGAGTTCGGCTTCTTCGGCGTCGTCGTGTACACCCGCGTGCAGACGCCGCGCTTCTGGGGGCTCTGCTGGAGCGCCGGCACCTTGCTTTTCGTGACGGGCGCCTCGCGGCCCTTCCGCACGAGTTGATTGATGGTTGGCATCTGACTTAGTCCCGCTCTGGTTTTCCTGAGTGTGCGGCGCGTGCCGCATGGCTCATGTCGCCCGCAAATCAAAAGTGGCCCAAGCGCTCGGGCCTCGCAGACCTCGCGAGGCGTCGTCTCAGGCCACGTTTTGCGCCGGCGGTTCGGGGTGCGAGCACCCGTCCCTCGGGCCGGCGTCGCGCCCCGGGCAAACCGCGCCCGAAGCGGCGGACGAAAAGACCGCGATTATAGGACGAATCTCGTCAGGCCGTCAAACCAATCCCGCACTTCCGGCACGCCACCCGAGCGTGAAAATGGCCGTTGCCGGGCGCATCGGCCAGCGTGACCGGCCGGACCAGCGAATCCCCGCGCACTTCGGGGGTCCAAACCGCACGTTCACTTCGAGGAGGTCCCATGGCAACCCCGCCCATGCCAGCCCAGCCCCCCGTCTTCCACAGTCGCGGGTGGTCGATCTTCTGGGGCGTCCTGCTGATCATCGCCGGCATCCTCGCCTTGCTGATGCCGGAAATCGCGGCGCTCGCCACGGTGCTCACGCTGGCGTGGCTGTTGATCTTCGCGGGAATCGTCGAAGTCGTCCACGCCTTCCAGACGCGCCGTCGAAACGGCTTCGGCTGGAAGCTCGCGGCCGGGATCATCACGCTGCTGCTCGGCATCGCCATTCTCGTCTTCCCGATCGCGGGCATCGCGACGCTCGCACTGTGGATCGGCGCCTTCATCTTCGCCGGCGGCATCGTGCGGCTGATCCTCGCGTTTCGCGTGCGCCCCGCGAAGGGCTGGGGTTGGGTGCTCGTCGACGCCATTCTGTCGATCGTCATCGGCGGGCTGATCGCCTGGGGCTGGCCCGCGAGTTCGATCGCGTTCATCGGGCTCCTGACCGGGTTCTGGCTCCTCTTTTCGGGCTTCTGGCGAGTCATGCTCGACGGACGCGCGCCGGCGGACCAAAACACGCTCGCGCCTGCGTGATGCGCGCCGCGGGCACTGCCAAGAAGTCCTGTGCTAAAACGATCGCTCCAACAAGCGACATGAGGAGGAACGGTTCCATGCGGAAGCCCATTCGCGCCGCCGCCTGCGCGCTGCTCGCGGTCGCCTCGATGGCGACGTGGGCGCAATACAAGGACACGCCCGAACAGCAGGCGCGCAAGCTCAACCCGTACGTCTACATGCGCGACGGCGCAGGCGACAAGGTATTCCTGGAAACGCAATTCTGGCGCAACGACCCCGCGTACGACCAGAAGGCGCTGACGCGCGTCTCCGAGGTGATGAGCGGGCTCGAGAAGCGCGGCTTCAAGGGCGACGTCAACGCCGCCAACGGCTGGGACAAGCCCGAGAAGGTCGTGCGCTGCCGCATCAACATGGAAGTCGTGAACAAGCGGTGGCGCGGCAAGACCGGCACCATCGTGAACTGCGAGAACACCGGCATCTCCGAGGCGGAGGTTGCGGGCTCCGAGGATCCGAAGCACGTGAAGGATGTGCTCGACGCGTTCGACAAGCAGTTCAAGCTCGCGAAGGAGAAGACGGCGGCGAAGTAGGCGCGACGTCGCGCGCGACTCATTGCTCCGACCCCAACGTCACGACGACGGTGTTGTCCTTCGGCTGGCGGTCGATCAACGCGTTGAACGGATCGATGCCCGCGCGCGCGGGCTTGCCGGCGACGACGAGCGACAGCGTGGTTCTCGGCGCCGAAATGCGCCGCTTCTCGAGCAGGAGCGGCACGTCGTGCTCGTCGAAGACGCCGACGTCGACGAGCTCGTCGAGCGGCACGTCGGTCTCCTTGCCGAGGCCGTCGGCGCGACTCTTCCGTGACGACACCGTGAGTGTCACCTCGTAGCGGCCGCCCGGCAGAGGTTTTGCGCTCGCGGCCAGCGCGCGGTTGTCGTAGAACGTGATCGTTTCGAAAAAATCGTCGATCAGGTAGGCGAGCGACGGCGGCGTCACCGCGCGGATCTCGGCCAACAGGTCCTTCGTCGTCGAATACGGCGGCCCCTTGAACGCCCATTTGTCGCGATACGCGCGCAGCGCGCGGTTCACGTTGGCCTCGCCGATGTAGTCCGCGAGCGCGTACATCACGAGGCTGCCCTTGCGGTAGTGGATGTAGTCCTGGTTCTCGACCTGCGACAGCGGCTGCTCCTTCTTCTGCTCGGTGCCGCGCCCGATCAGGTAGCGGTCGAGCTCGTAGCGCAGGAACCGCTGCATCTTCGCGGCCCCGTACTTCTGCTTCATCACCATCAGCGCCGAGTATTGGGCGAGCGTCTCGACGAGCATCGTGTTGCCCCGGACGTTCGCGCCGGGCACCTGGTGGCCCCACCACTGATGCGCGAGCTCGTGTGCGGTCACGTAGTACGGATAGTCGACGTCCTTCGGGTCGTCGTCGCGCACGCGCGCGATGAATCCGATGCCCTCCGAATACGGAACGGTGTTCGGGAACGATTGCGCGAAGGTCGCGTATCGGGGGAACTCCACGATCCGAAACTGCCGGTACTGGTACGGCCCGAAGTTTGCGGTGAAATAGTCGAGGCCGGCCTTGGTCGCGGCGATCATCCGATCGAGGTCGTACTCGTGCCCGGGCTGGTAGTCGATCTCGATCGCGACGTCGTGCCAGCGATCCTTTCGCACGGCGTAGCGCGCCGACTGCACCGCGAAGAAATCGAGAATCGGCGCGTCCATGTGGTAAGTGAAGTGGCGTCGCCCACCCTCGATCCATTCGCGCTGAAGGTAGCCGGGCGCGATCGCGTACTGGTCGGCATCGGTGGCAATCGTCGCATCGAACGCGATGAAATCCGCATCGGCTGCGAGCGCGTTCTGCGCGAGACCCACCGGATCTTCGCGCGTGCGCATGCGTTCCTTCGGCGCGAGTCCGAACTTCTTCCTGTCATTGTCGTTGACGAGCTCGCCCTGCGCCTGGTAGCCCACGAAAGGCAGCACCGCGTCGCCGTTGACGAACGATCCATTCGCGACGACGCTGGTCGTCGCGCCGCTGTTCGTGAAGCCGTGCGTCGGCACTTCGAGATCGAACGCGAGCTCGAGTTTCGCTTTCGGCGCGAGCGGTGTCTCCAAACGGTAGCTGCGCACGCCGAGCTTCATGTCGTCGTCGACGAGCCTGGCCGGCTCGCCGAAGTCGAGCGCATGGATGACGAGGCGCTCGCCGGCGACGAACATCAGATGGATGACGGGGATCGGCGCGTCGGTGCGGTTCTCGAGCGTATAGCGGCCCTTCATGCGCACGCGCTGCTCCCGCGGGTAGAGGTCGACAGCGACGCTCACCGCCGTGATCTTCGGTTGCGGAACCGTTTCGAGCGCCTTGTACCGCTTCTCGTACTCGGCCTGCCGCGCCTGGCGGTCGTACGCCGTGACGTAGGGATTGCGCACATTGGTGTTGTAGAAGATCGCGCCGCCGAGCGTCGCCATCGCGAGCAGCGCGCAGGATCCCGCGACGGCAACGCGACGCGTGAAGCGCCGCTGCATCGTCGCGACCCGCGCGCGCCAACCTTCCATCATCCCGCGTTGCCAGAACAAATAGCCGGCGAGCGCGAGAAGCAACGCGGCAGCCGCCCAGTACGCCTGGAAGTAGCGGACGCGAACCAGAAACGGCCCGAACCCGTTCATGTCCGAATAGACGAATTCGCCGTTCGCGCCGTACTTGTACAGGTTGTGCTCGAAGCCCAGCAGCCCCGCGAACGACACGGCGATGAAGTACACGATCATCACGAAATGACCGAGGTACTTGCGGTTGACGAGCGATTGCACGGTCAACGCGAGCACGCACACCAGCCAGTAGTCGACGAGCTGGATGCCGAAGAGCCAGCGCAGATACAAACCGATCTCGTAGTGGTGATAGCCCTTCGCCGCCTGGATGCCGAGGCCGGTCAGCATGAGCACCGCCTGCAGCACGACCGGAACGAGCATCAACGCGACGAGCTTCGCCAGGTAGGGCAGCCAGGTCGGCATCGGCAAAGCGTCGTGGATCTGGTCGAGCCGGGCATCGCGCTCGCGCCATGCGAGCTCGCCGGCGTAGAACGTGACGATCACCAGCATGAAGATCGCGAACGTTCCCGACACGAGCTCGAGGATCTGATACGTCACCGGCCACGTCGTGGTGCCGTAGATGGTGCCGGCGGTCGTGCTGACCGTGATGCAGAACAGAACCCCGGCCAGTGCAATCACCGCGAAATAGAGGTTCTTGACGGTCTCGCGGAAGTTCAGCCACACCATCCGTGGCAGCAGTCGCCACGGCGGCACTCGCGATGGCGTTGCACGCACGAAGCCTGTGACCAACGGCGCCTCACCCCCGTCGGCGCGCTGGACGCGGCGCCGCTCGCGGCGTGCCGCAGGTTGCGCGAAGCGGAACCCACTCGCGCTCGCCGCGATGACGATCGCCGCGAGCGCAAGCCACGCGACGCGATTCCAGAGCAGGTAGCCGGCGAACGGTACGAGGCGCGCGTTGCGCTCGCTGATCGACCAGTATTCGACGAGCTTCGATGCAGCGGTCACCCCGAAGGGATCGAGGAGCGTCGCGACCGTCTTGTTGTCCATGTCGCGCAGCAACCCCTGCGCGGCGAGATAGCCGACCAGGAGCACGACGCTCGCGACGTACACGGGCACCATGCGCCGCGTCAGCGCGGCAAGGCAGAAGAAGAACCCCCCGAGCACGATGACGTTCGGCGCGAGCGTCGTCGCATACGGGATTAGATAGGCGAGCGGCCGTACCGGTCCGACGCGGTCGGCGTCGATGCCCGGCCACGCCAATCCGAGCAGGCTACCGAGCGGAATGCTCGACAGGATCACGATCAGCACGGCAAACGCGCCGACGAAGCGGCCGGCGAGGTAGTCGAGCTTTCCGATCGGGGCGGTGAAGAAGAAGGCCTCGGTGCGATGCTCGAAATCCTGCTGTACCGCGCGCCCCATCACCGCCGCGATGACCGTGAGCGATGCAAGCCCGAGGAAGGCGAACGTCTGCGCGATCGCGTAGGGCGAATTGACCCAGACCTTGCCGCTGCCGAACGAAACGACCGCGCCCTGGATCGCACCCCCGGCCGCGGCGACCCAGAGGATGGCGAGCGCGGCGAAGATCGCAAAGTAAACCCACGTCGAGATGCGCGCGACGCGCGTGCGGAATTCGAACGCCGCGATCGCGAGGAAGGTGCTCATGCGCACGCGCTGCGCTATGCGGTCGCCGGCACGCGCTCCGGCACGTCGAGCCGCCCGGTGATCGCCGCGAAGTAAACGTCCTCGAGCGTCGGTTCGACCGCTGCGAATCCCTCGCCCGGCGACGTGTCGGCGACCACGTGCACGAGCGTGCGGCCGGCGGCGAGCCGCGTGGAGATCACCGGATAGCGCGCCTTCGTCGCTTCGAGGTCGCTGCGCGCAATCGTCCTTTGCCAGACGCGGCGGTCGAGGCGGCGCGTGAGCATCGCGGGGCGTCCCGCGAGCAGCACGCGTCCCTTGTCGATGATCGCCATGTGATCGCACAGATCCGAGACGTCGGAGACGATGTGCGTCGACAGGATCACGACCACGTTCTCCCCGATCTCGGCGAGCAGGTTGTGGAAGCGCACGCGCTCCTCGGGATCGAGGCCCGCGGTCGGCTCGTCGACGATGACGAGCCGCGGATTGCCGAGCAGCGCCTGGGCGATGCCGAATCGCTGCCGCATGCCGCCCGAAAAGCTGCCGAGCGCCTTGCGGCGTACGTCGTAGAGGTTCGTCTGCCGCAGCAGCGCGGTGACCACGTCGCGCCGTGTGCTTCTCGGCGCGATGCCCTTGAGCCGCGCGAAATGGTCGAGCAACTCCTCGGCCGAAACCTTGGGATAGACGCCGAAATCCTGCGGCAGGTAGCCGAGGATGCGCCGCACGGCGGACTTGTCGCGAAGGACGTCCACTTCACCCAGGCGCGCGCTGCCCGCGTCGGCGTCCTGCAACGTCGCGAGCGTGCGCATCAACGTCGACTTCCCCGCGCCGTTGGGCCCGAGCAGGCCGAACATGCCGGTTGGAATGGCGAGCGAAACATCGGACAGCGCGCGCACGCCGTTCGGGTACGTTTTCGAAAGCCCCGAGATCGTCAACGTCGCGTTCACGCGTTCCTCCTCCCCGCAATGGGGGTCAGATGCTACCAGCGGCCCGCGCGGATTCACGCCAGGGTCGCGAGCGCGAGGAAGCCGAGGATGGCGAAGATCGCGGCGGCGACGATATGGACGAGACGCACCGGCAGGCGATCCGCGAGCCGCCCGCCGAGGAGCACGGCGGGCACGTTCGCGATCATCATGCCGAGCGTCGTCCCGGCGACCACCGCAATGAACGCGTGATATTGCGCGGTCAACGCGACCGTCGCGATCTGCGTCTTGTCGCCCATCTCGGCGGCAAAGAAGGCGACGATCGTCGTGATGAACACGCCCGCGTGCGGCATCGCCGTTTTCGACGCGTCGAGGCGATCGGGAATCAGCGTCCACACCGCCATCGCGAGAAACGAGAGACCGAGCGCGACGCGAAGGTTCACGGGCCCGAGCGCCTCGGCGATCCACGCACCGACGACGCCGGCGAGCGTGTGGTTGGCGAGCGTCGCGACGAAGATGCCGAGAATGATCGGAACCGGCTTGCGAAAACGTGCCGCGAGGACGAACGCGAGAAGCTGCGTCTTGTCGCCGATCTCGGCGAGCGCGACCACGCCGGTCGAAACGAGGAAGGGTTCCAACGGGACTCCCGGGCCGGAACGACGGACGGATGACCACGCCGCTTCTCCAGCCCATCCCGAGGCGGCGTAGTCAAAGGTCTCGCCAGGCCGGAAGACCGCGTGCGCCATGGCCGGTCGGCCAAGCATGTTGACGCACGCCCCGTGGGGACGGGAGGCTACTCCCCGATGACGCGGCGAATTATACGTGCCCGGAGAATGTCGCAACTTGCACCGCAAATCCGCGACTTCGTCGGAGGCACCGTTGCGGTCCGCGACTGCGATCGCCTATGCTCGTCACGCCGTCGCCAAGGCCGGCATCTCCACGTCGATCGTGACCTCCCGCGCCCGCACCCTCGCCCCGTCCGCACTCATCGGCGAAGACGTCGCGGCGCCTGCGCTCGATCCCCCGAACGACACACGCATTCCCCTGTGGCGCCGCGCGTTCGCGGGCGTCACGCCGAGCGCGATCGGCATCATCGTCGCACTGGTCTTCATCCGGATCGTGAGCGCCACCGCGGATCTGCTCGTCGACGTCCGCACGCCGCAGGCGTTCGCTGCCTATCTCCTCGACCAGTTCGCCGGTCTCAAATCGGTGTTCGCGATGGTGCTCACCATGATCGCGGTGATCGTTCTCACCGGCAATCTCGGACCGCAACGCGGAGTGGCGCGTGCCATCGCGCTCATTC
>DASTIY010000393.1:0-2797 GCA_035717085.1 Casimicrobiaceae bacterium
TTCCTTGCGCAGCGCGTCGACGTTGCGCTCGTGCACCTGCACGGCCTGCCGCAACCGTGCGATGCGCTGTCGATACTTCTCGGCGTCGTTCTGCTCCGCGGCGAGCGGGGGTGGCGCGCCGTTGCCATACGCCTGGCGCGCCTCGTCGAGCAGCTTCTCCTCGCTCGCGAGTTCATCGCCGAGCACCTTCCTGCGCATCTCGTCACGGCTCTTCTGCGTGGCGGCCTCGACGCGAGGAAACGACGACGGCGTAGACGACGATTTGCCGCCGTTCGAAGGCCGGGCCGCTTCCTCGGCGATGTCGCACGAGAGCTTGCGCCAACCCTTCTCGGGAGCGATGTTCGTGTAGTGGATCGTGCCGCCCGCGTCGATGTACTTGCAGATCGCCGCGTGCGCGCGCGGCGCGAATGCGAGCCACGCGGCGACGACGACGAGAACGGGGAGTGCACGAGCGGGCGGCGATTCACGGCGGCTCATCCGCCCGAGTTTATCTCAGAGGCTGTAGTACATCTCGTACTCGACCGGATGCGTCGTCATCCGGAAACGCGTGACCTCCTCCATCTTGAGCTCGATGTAAGCGTCGAGCGCGTCGTCGGTGAAGACGCCGCCGCGCGTCAGGAACTCGCGATCGGCATCGAGGCTCGCGAGCGCTTCGTCGAGCGACGCGCAGGGATGCGGCACCTTCGCCGCCTCCTCAGGCGCGAGGTCGTACAGGTTCTTGTCCATCGGGTCGCCCGGGTGCATCCGGTTCTGCACGCCGTCGAGTCCCGCCATCAGCATGGCCGCGAACGCGAGATACGGATTGCACGTCGGATCCGGGAAGCGCACCTCGACGCGGCGCCCCTTCGGACTGCTCACGTAGGGGATGCGACACGCCGCCGAGCGATTGCGCGCCGAATACGCGAGATTGATCGGCGCCTCGAAGCCCGGCACCAGGCGCTTGTACGAGTTCGTGCCCGGGTTGGTGATGGCGTTCAACGCCTTCGCGTGGCGGATCACGCCGCCAATGTAATAGAGCGCGAACTCCGACAGGCCGGCGTAGCCGTCGCCCGCGAACAGGTTGCGGCCGTCCTTCCACACCGACTGATGCACGTGCATGCCCGAGCCGTTGTCGCCGACGATCGGCTTCGGCATGAACGTCGCGGTCTTGCCATACGCGTGCGCGGTGTTGTGCACGCAGTACTTGAGGATCTGCAGCCAGTCGGCGCGCTGCACGAGCGGCGCGAAGCGCGTGCCGATCTCGCACTGTCCGGCGTTCGCGACCTCGTGGTGATGCACCTCGACCGGCACGCCCATCTGCTCGATCGCCATGCACATCGCCGAGCGGACGTCCTGCAGCGAGTCGATCGGCGGCACCGGGAAATAGCCGCCCTTCACCGCGGGCCGATGGCCCATGTTGCCGCCCTCCATCTTCTCGGCGGACGACCACGACGCCTCGGACGAAAAGATCTTGCAATAGCTCCCCGACATGTCGACCGACCACTCGACCGCATCGAAGATGAAGAACTCGGGCTCGGGGCCGAAATACGCGACGTCGCCGAGGCCCGTCGACTTGAGGTACGCCTCGGCGCGCTTGGCGAGCGAGCGCGGATCGCGTTCGTAGCCCTTGCCGTCGGCGGGCTCGATGACGTCGCACGTGAGGATCAGCGTCGTCTCGTCCATGAACGGATCGATGTTCGCCGTCGCGGGGTCGGGCATCAGCAGCATGTCGGAGGCCTGGATGCCCTTCCAGCCCGCGATCGACGAGCCGTCGAACGCGTGACCGAACTCGAACTTTTCCGCGTCGAAGACCTTCGAGGGCACCGACACGTGCTGTTCCTTGCCCCGCGTGTCGGTGAAGCGGAGGTCGACGAACTTGACCTCCTTCTCCTTGATCATCGAAAGCACGTCGGCGGGCGTCTTGCTCATTGCGATCTCCTGGAAGGGGAATGGGGCGAACGAAAGCCGGGATTGAAAGCGACGAGCGGCTTTTATGCCATCCGCAGGCCTCGGCAAGCCGTTGATTACCCGGCAAAATGCCGGGTGGGTCCGACGCGTTCGCACGAAATTGGGGCAGACGACTCTACACGTCGCCCGAATTCGGTGCAATGCTCAGGGATAGAACAGGTACAGGCGGTAGCCGGCCTGCGACGTCGCGCTCGCGTCGAAGAACATCGTGACGACGACCTCACCGTTGCCGGCGATGCCGGCGGCCGGTGCCGGCGCGTACGCTGCCGGTGGAAACGCGCGTCGCGCGACGACGGCGTCCGACGGATCGGTCAACGTCAATTCGAGATACGGATAGGCGATCGCGTATCCGGCGCGATTGCGTACGGTCGCGGTGAGCTTCAGCAATCCCTTGTGCGCGGGGTCGGCCTGCAGGTCGGACGCCTCGATCGACAGCGCGGAGGCGTCGCGCAGCGGCGCGATCTCGCACTGTGCGGCGCGACACGCGGCCTCGAGCAGCGGCCGCGTGAGCGGCGCGTGCGCGGCGAGCGCATCGCGATATTCGAACAGGAGCTGCGCGCCCAGCAGCGCAACCAGCGCGACGAGCGCGAGCGCGTAGAGCGCCGTCGGCTGCTCGCGCAAGCGGCGCCGCGGGCGCCACTCGTAATCGCGTGAATGCGCGGTCGACGCGGCCAGCGGGGTTTCGGATGGCGCTTCGGTTTGCGCGGTCGCCTCGGTCTCGGTAGGAAGCGACCTTTCGCCATCGGTATGCGCTTCGGCGTCGGTCTGCGGCGGCGCATCCGCCTGCACGAGCGCGTCGCGCTGCGCCGGCGCATCCGCCTTCACGGCCGCGTCGACCTGCGCGACGACC
>DASTIY010000394.1:0-6526 GCA_035717085.1 Casimicrobiaceae bacterium
CTCGCGCGCGGGCAGAAGAGCGGCTTGATCGAGGCCGCTCGCATCCTGAAAGGCGTGCGCGGCATTTCGTTCGTGCGCTTCACGAGCGCCGACGTCGTACGGCATCCGCTGGTGCAGAAGATCATCGATGCCTACGATCGCGACGCGAGCGCGTAAGCGTCGCGTGGCGCCTGCTCGTTCGCGCAAGCTCACGCTCACCGTTCAATCGAACGTCGTTTCGGACGACGTTCCGTCGCGCACGGCGCTGCGCCGCATCGCGTGCGCCGCGCTCGAGCGCGATGCGAGCGTGACGCTGCGCATCGTCGACGGGCGCGAGGGCCGCGCGCTCAACCGCCGCTACCGCCACCGCGACTACGCGACCAACGTGCTCACGTTCGTGTACGATGACGGCATGTCGCTCGCCGGCGACATCGTGCTGTGCGCACCGGTGGTGGCCCGAGAGGCACGCGCGCAGCAGAAGACGCAAAAGGCGCATTACGCGCACCTCGTGATCCACGGCATGCTGCACCTGCAGGGATACGACCACGAGCGCGACGACGAGGCGGCCCGCATGGAGGCCCGCGAGATCCGGTTGTTGCGCGAGCTGGGCTACGACGATCCGTACGCGGAGCGTTGATGGCGACGCCGTTCGACGCCTCCGACGACAAGCCGAGCCTGCTCGAGCGGCTCTCGGCGTTCCTGACGCGCGAGCCCGAGGACCGCGACGACCTGGTCGAGGTGCTGCGCGGCGCATTCGAGCACCGTTTGATCGATGCCGACGCGCTGTCGATGATCGAGGGCGTGCTGTCGGTGTCGGAGACGACGGTGCGCGACATCATGATCCCGCGCGCGCAGATGGACTGCGTGTCGATCGACGATTCGCCGCCCGAATTCATGCCGCTCATCATCGAGACGAAGCACTCGCGCTTCCCGGTGATCGGCGAATCGAAGGACGACATCGTGGGCATCCTGCTCGCGAAGGAGCTCCTGAACTACTACCTCGACCCCGAGGCGTTCAACCTCCGCGAGACGCTGCGGCCCGCCGTGTTCGTGCCGGAGTCGAAGCGCGTGAACGTGCTTTTGCGCGAGTTCCGCGCGAATCGCAATCACATCGCGATCGTCGTCGACGAGTACGGCGGCGTGTCGGGCCTCGTGACCATCGAGGACGTGCTCGAGCAGATCGTCGGCGACATCGAGGACGAGTACGACTTCGACGAGAGCGAGGACAACATCATTCCGGAAGCGAACGGCCGCTTCCGCATCAAGGCGCAGACCGAGATCGGCGACTTCAACGCGCAGTTCGGAACGCAGTACGAGGACGAGGAATTCGACACGATCGGCGGCCTCGTGCTGAAGGCGTTCGGCCGGTTGCCCAAGCGCGGCGAGGCGACGACGATCGGCGCGTTCCGTTTCCGCGTGCTGCGCGCGGACAGCCGGCGCATTCACACGCTTCAGGCCGAGCGGATCGCACCGCCCGCCGAAGAACCGCCCGCCGCATGACGTCACGGCGATGACCCTCGCGCGCGCCTTGTCGCTGGCGCTCGCGGCGGCCGCCGGCGCGCTGTCGGTGTTCGCATTCGCGCCATTCGGCTGGTCGGGACTGATCTTCGTCACGTTCGGCGTGCTCGCGTGGCGCTGGCAGCGCGCGACGTCGGCGCGCGAAGCGGCGGGCGACGGCTTCGCGTTCGGCGCCGGCCTTTTCGGCGCCGGCTCGTCGTGGCTCACGGTGGCGCTCGTCAACTTCGGCGGCATGCCGATCGCGGTCGCGGCGTTCGCGATCGCGATCCTCACGGCGTATCTCGCGCTCTGGCCTGCGTTCGCCGGCGGCATCGCGGTTCGCTTCACGCCGGCGAACTCGGTGTGGCGGCTGCTCGCTGCCGCGGGCGCGTTCACGGCGACCGAATGGATCCGCAGCTATCTCTTCACCGGCTTTCCGTGGCTCGCGCTCGGCTATACGCAGGTGCCCGACGGCATCGTGCGCGGCTACGCGCCGATCGGTGGCGTGTATCTCGTGACGCTCGCCATTGCGCTCGGTGCGGGCCTCGTGGCGTTCTTCGTCGACGCGCTCGCCGAACGCCGCCGCGCGCGCGTCGTGACGTCACTTGTCGCGGCGATCGTCATCGCGGTCGCGAGCGGTGTGCTCGCGCGCGTCGAGTGGACACGACCTGCGGGCGAGCCGGTCAGCGTGTCGCTCCTGCAGGGAAATGTCGTGCAGGAGCTCAAGTTCGATCCGGCGTTTCGCGCGACGACGTACGAGCGCTACCTGTCGCTGGTGCGGCAAAGCCGCGGCCGCTTGATCGTGCTGCCGGAAAGCGCGTTCCCGGTGTTCTCGAACGAGGTGCCCGATCAGGTGCTGCTGTCGCTGATTCGCACGGCGAGCGCGCGCGACGGCGACGTGCTGCTGGGATTTTTCACCGCCCTGCCGCCCGAGCCCGGCAGTGACGACCCGCGCTACTACAACACCGTCGTCGCGCTCGGCTCGAGCCCGTTGCAGTTCTATCGCAAGAATCATCTCGTGCCGTTCGGCGAGACGATTCCGCTGAAGCCCGTGATCGGCTGGTTCGTGCGCAGCGTGCTCGCGATCCCGCTCGCCGATCAGGCGCGCGGCGGCGCGACGCAGCCTGCCCTCGAAGTCGCCGGCACGCGCGTGGCGGTCGACATCTGCTACGAGGATGCGTTCGGGGCGGAGCTGATTCACGGCGCGCGCGACGCCGCGCTGCTCGTCAACGTGACCAACGACGCGTGGTACGGTCGCTCGATCGCCGCGCTGCAGCACAACCAGATCGCAGCGACCCGCGCGCTCGAGTTCGGCCGGCCGATGCTGCGCGCGACGAACACCGGCATCACGTCGTACATCGGGCCCGACGGCCGCGACGTCGCGCGGCTCCCGTGGTTCACGACGGGCATTCTCGAGGCGAGCGTCGTCGGTCGCGCCGGCGAGACGCCGTACATGCGCATGGGCGACACGCTCGTGCTCGTGCTGTGCGCGCTGCTCGTCGTCGTGCCGATCGGCATGGCGTGGCGAAGGTAGAATCGCGACCACCCCGACGCGGACCCCGATGCAGACGTTCCAGCAGATCATCCAGGCCTTGCAGCGCTACTGGGGCGAGCGCGGTTGCGCGCTGCTGCAGCCGTACGACATCGAAGTCGGCGCCGGCACGTCGCACACGGCGACGTTCCTGCGCGCGCTCGGACCCGAGCCGTGGCGCGCGGCGTACGTGCAGCCCTCACGCCGGCCCAAGGACGGCCGCTACGGCGAGAATCCGAACCGCTTGCAGCACTACTACCAATACCAGGTGGTGCTGAAGCCCGCGCCGGCCGACATTCTCGATCTCTACCTCGGATCGCTCGAGGCGCTGGGCTTCGACCTCGCGCAAAACGACGTGCGCTTCGTCGAAGACGATTGGGAGAACCCGACGCTCGGCGCCTGGGGACTCGGGTGGGAAGTCTGGCTGAACGGCATGGAGGTCACGCAGTTCACGTACTTCCAGCAGGTGGGCGGCCTCGACTGCGACCCGATCACCGGCGAGATCACGTACGGCCTCGAGCGGCTCGCGATGTACCTGCAGGGCAAGGACAACGTGTTCGACCTCGTGTGGACGACGACGCGCGTCGGCGGCGAGGAACGCGCACTGAGTTACGGCGACGTGTATCACCAGAACGAGGTCGAGCAGTCGACGTACAACTTCGAGCAGTCGAATGCGCCGAAGCTCGCCGACCTCTTCGCGTTCTACGAGAGCGAGGCGAAGCGGCTCCTCGACGCCGCGCTCCCGCTGCCGGGATACGAAATGATCCTGAAGGCCGCGCACGCCTTCAACCTGCTCGACGCGCGCGGCGCCATTTCCGTCACCGAGCGCGCTGCGTACATCGCGCGTATCCGCGCGCTGTCGCGCCAGGTCGCGCAGGCGTACGTCGCGTCGCGCGAGGCACTCGGGTTTCCGATGCTGCCGGCGACATTGCGGAAAGATGCCGCATGAGCGAGAACCACATCGCCCCTCACCCCAACCCTCTCCGCGCCGGCGGGGAGAGGGAGCCGAGCGCACGCGAGGCGGGTGAAGGGAAGTCGCTCCTCGTCGAAATCGTCACCGAGGAGCTGCCGCCGAAGGCACTGAAGGCGCTCGGCGAAGCGTTCGCATCGACGATGGCCGACGAGCTTCGCGAGGCAGGCGTTCTAACGAGCGAGAGCGTCGCGACCGGTTACGCGACCCCGCGGCGGCTCGCGATCGCGATCACGCACGTTCTCGCGACTTCACCCGACACCGAGATCGTGGAACGTCTGATGCCGCGTTCGGTCGCCGAGGATCGAGACGGGAAGCCGACGACCGCGCTGCTCCGGCGTCTCGAAAAGGCCGGTCGATCGAAACTCGTCGGAGGCTACCCCGACGCATGGGACGGCCCGGATCATTTGTACGTGGCGAGCGACGGCAAGGCGGATCAATTATGGTTGCGTAGCATGGCCAAGGGCTCACCGCTCATGCGCGCGCTTCAGGATGCGCTCGACACCGCGCTGTCGCGGCTGCCGATCCCCAAGCTCATGCGCTATGCAGCGCCCGGGCACTATTACAACGACGTCGAGTTCGTGCGCCCTGCGCACCGCCTGGTTGCGCTGCACGGTGCCGACGTCGTGCCCGTTCGCGTGCTCGGACTCGATGCCGGCAACGTGAGCGCGGGCCACCGCTTCCTCGCGCGCGGCGATCTCCGCATCGCGACGGCCGAAGCGTACGCGCCGACGCTCGAAGCCGAGGGCAAGGTGCTGCCGTCGTTCGCGACGCGACGCGCGGGGATCGTCTCGGCGCTCGAAGCAGCCGCGCTCGGCGATCGGGTGATCATGCCCGACGCGTTGCTCGACGAGGTGACGTCGCTCGTCGAATGGCCCGCCGTGTACGCAGGCACGTTCGACGCGGCGTTTCTCGCCGTGCCGTCCGAGTGCCTGATTCTCACGATGCAACAGAACCAGAAGTACTTCGCGCTGGCGAGCCGCGACGGTGCGCTCGTCAATCGCTTCCTCGTGGTCAGCAACACGCCTGCGCCCGATCCGTCGGCGATCGTGCGCGGCAACGAGCGCGTGCTGCGCGCGCGGCTCGCCGACGCCAAGTTCTTCTACGACCAGGACCGCAAGGCGCCGCTCGCGTCGCGTGTGCCACGGCTCGCGGGCATCGTCTATCACCATCGACTCGGCACGCTCGGCGATCGTGTCGCGCGGCTGCGCTCGCTCGCGAGCGCGATCGCCGCGGCGACGCACGTCGACACCGCGCTCGCCGATCGCGCGGCGCTGCTCGCCAAGGCGGACCTCGTCACCGACATGGTCGGCGAGTTTCCGGAACTGCAGGGCACGATGGGGCGCTACTACGCGCAATCCGACGGCGAGGCGCCGGAGGTCGCCGACGCGATCGCCGAGCATTACCTGCCGCGCTTCGCCGGCGACGCGCTTCCCGCCGGACCGATCGCGCAGTCCGTCGGGCTCGCCGACAAGCTGGAGACGATCGCGGGGCTCTTCGGCATCGGCGCGCTGCCGACCGGGGACAAGGATCCATTCGCGCTGCGTCGCGCGGCAATCGGCGTGTTGCGCATCCTGATGGAGAAGCGGATCGCGTTGCCGCTCCGGGAGCTGATCGGCCTCGCGTTCGATGCGTTCGCGAACGTCGCAGCGGTCGAAGCGGTTCCCGATGCGCTCGCCGATTTCCTCTTCGACCGGCTGCGTACGCATCTGCGCGAACAGGGCTATACGGCGAATCAGGTCGAGGCGGTGCTCGCGCGGCGTCCCGAGCGCATCGATCTCGTGCCGCAGCAACTCGCTGCCGTGAAGGCATTCGAGCGGTTGCCGGAAGCGGCTGCGCTCGCCGCGGCGAACAAGCGGATCGTCAACATCCTGCGCAAGAGCGGCGCCGAAGCGGCGCGCGAGGTCGACGTCGCGCGGCTCGCCGAAGGCGCGGAGCGCGACCTGTCGAGGGCGTTCGATGCGCTCGCGCGCGAAGTCGACCGTCACGTGGCCGACGTCGACTACACGGCGGCCCTCAAGGCGCTCGCGTCGGCACGGCCGGCCGTCGATCGTTTCTTCGACGACGTGCTGGTGATGGTCGACGACGCGGCGCTGCGCGCCAACCGACTCGCGCTCCTCGATCGCGTCGCCCGCACGATGAACCGCGTCGCCGACATCTCGAAGCTCGCGACCTAGCCTTGCCGAAGAGCCTGCTCGCCCCGTTCGCGGCCGAAGGGCTCGTGCAGAGCCGCCCGACGCGACTCATCGTGCTCGATCGCGACGGTGTCATCAATCACGACAGCGATGCGTTCATCAAGTCGCCCGACGAATGGCGGCCGATCCCCGGCAGCCTCGAGGCGATCGTCCGGCTCAATCAGGCCGGCTTTCGCGTCGTCGTCGCGACGAACCAGTCGGGCGTGGGCCGCGGACTCCTCGATTTCGCGACGCTGACCGCGATTCACGACAAGATGTATCGCGCGCTCGCGCATGCCGGCGGGCGGATCGACGCGATCTTCTTCTGCCCGCACACCGCCGATTCGCGCTGCGAATGTCGCAAGCCGAAGCCGG
>DASTIY010000395.1:0-9969 GCA_035717085.1 Casimicrobiaceae bacterium
CAGCACCCAGTGGCATGGGAACCAGTGCAAGATGCGATGCGAGCCGCTCATAGTCGCTCTCCGGCAACGCATCGAGCAGTTGATTGCGGTGGCGGCCTTGGCTCGCAGGGGCCGCTGATTTCGACCTGTCTCTCAAAGGGCGACACGTCGGCGACGCCGTGCCTCTGTCTACCGGATTGCACTAACGACAGTCTAGACCAACGGCAAGCGCGTTAGTGCGATATCGCACAAAACGGCCTCCGTCCTTTGGGGCGAATGGAAATTCCCGACCGAGTTTCGATTCGCGCGTGACCGATTTGCGCCCGGCCGCGGGACCAAGAACGTAATCCTGGAAGAAGCGATACCCGACGATAAACAGCAGTATCCACAGCAGATGCTGATATTCGGCTACGACCGCCACGATGATGACGATTAGCGCCGAAAGCAGAGGGCCGCCTGCGCAGCGCTCCTTGCTCGCGAAATGACGCTCATCGACGTTTGCCTCGCTCGTCGTAATGTGCGGCAACGCACAGACCTCTCGCTGCCGAACTGATAGTCTGCCGAGATCCGGTCGACAACATTGACCGGAAAGGGCCCGCTTGTCCAATGCCGCGTCAGCGACTCGATGGTCGAGCTTTCGCCTGCTTCGGTCGACGACGCGCTCGGCTATTCAATCGGCGCAGTTGCTGGCTCTTCGCAATGTGAGCAACCTGCTGCCCTTCGCTGATCGATTGCCATGAACGCGCCCACTGTCGCGGCAGAAAACGATCCGCTCTCGGTGGACGTGTTGCGCGAATTTCACCGGCGCATGGCGACGATCATCGATGCTGTCCAGACCGGTATGTGGGATGCGGGAGTGTGCGAGCTTCTCGCCTATGCCACCGACTATGCGTTCGGCGACAAAAGAGGTCTGCAAACACTCGCTTTGAAGAGCAGCCGCCGATCCGCATACGTGCGGCTGCATTGGGGCGCGATCATGCGGGATACGGCTGCGGACCGCCAATTGGTCGATACCGCCGTCAAGAACGCGATCCGCGAGTTGACGTAGGACGCGCAGGACGCGCCCGACGCGCAGGAAATGGCGGGAGGGGCAAAACGACGTCGCCTCTGCTCGATCCGCACCCGCCGGCGTCCGACGACTCCAAATTCGGCCCGAGTAGGGAGTGGACCTCATGGGGGGACACGGATCGAATGCGTGGGCCAATAACGCATTCGGCCTCGGACCGAATGTCGTTCGCCGACTCATGCTGTTTCCACGTCGATCCGCACTACGTAGAGGCCAGCGCCCGCAACATGATGGGGTGGATCAGTCGCGCCCACCTCGATGGGATCGGCGCCTGCAAAGCACGCAGCGCCTCGATCTGCGGACCCGCCACCGCGTTATTCGTGCACGAGATCATCCACCGCGGAAACCATCGCGTTCCGCAGGCGACGTCTCCGATGCGAACCAGGTCGCGATGCCGGTCGTCCTCTTGCAAGCGCAGCCAGAGACGACCGACGTCGCATTCATCACCTTCGACAATGGCAAGGAAATGAATGCCGGTGAAAAGAAGCATGCCGGAGACGTGATGGCGCTCGTTGTTGAAGCGCCACAAAGCGGCGGCTTCATGAAGGCGTGCTGCAGAGAATGACGCGGACGGAAGGCTTGACCAGGCGAATCGACGCAACATGACACTATTCGTGGAGGTTGGGGAACATTCGGGAAGTTGCGCTCGGCGGTTCCGCACGCGCAGATCCGATGGCGGATGTATCGTGCACGTCCGCGTAGGGGGTCCGCGGAGACGAATCATTCGTTCTCGCTCTGGTTATGTCTGTACGGCAGCGAACAAAAGGGCAGGGTCAACGTGAGCAGGTGGATGAGCTTCGAGCAATTGCTCGCCGTGGCGGCACGATTCGGTCGCACCGACGCGCCCGGCAGATACGCGGACGAGAAACCGCCGCTAAGATCCGAGCTGTTCAGCACCGACCAGTTGGAGCAGCACGGGAAGAAACTTGCGCTCGTTCACAGGTTGGCACCGAGCCGCACCGACCACTTGCTGACACGGTTGGGCGAGAACGAAGGCATCCTCGTCGAAGTTTGTGATCTGCTGACTGCGGCGGTGACGGCGAACCGTCGGATCACGCCGGCCGCGGAATGGATGCTCGACAACTTCTACCTGATCGAAGAGCAGATTCGCACGGCCAAGCGGCATTTGCCCAAGGGCTACAGCCGCGAACTGCCCCGTTGGGCGCACGGACCGTCCGCCAAACTTCCGCGTGTATACGACCTCGCGTTCGAAGCGATCGCTCATGGCGATTGCCGGATCGACGAAGAAGGCCTTTCCCGGTTCGTTGCAGCCTACCAGACGGCCGTGCCCCTCAAGCTGGGGGAGCTGTGGGCCATTCCCATCATGCTGCGACTGGCGCTCATCGAGAATCTTCGCCGCGTCGCCGTCCGCATTGCGACCGGCGCGATCGACCGCGACAGGGCCCGTGCCTGGGCCGACGAGATGGTGGACGTCGCCGGGCGCGACCCCAAGAGCCTGATCCTCGTGATCGCGGACATGGCGCGCTCGAACCCGCCGATGGTGAGCTCGTTCGTCGCCGAACTGGCACGTCGGCTGCAAGGAAAGGGCGCCGCGCTGGCTTTGCCGCTCACCTGGATCGAAGAGCGACTTGCGGAATCGGGCTCGACGATCGAGCGGCTCGTCCAATCGGAGACGCAGGAACAGGCGGGCGACCAGGTCTCGGTCAGCAACACCATCGGCAGTCTTCGGCTATTGGGATCGACGGACTGGCGCGAGTTCGTCGAAGCGATGAGCCTCGTCGAGAAGAAGTTGCGGGAAGATCCGAACGGGCTCTACGGCAGGATGGATTTCGCGACGCGCGATCGCTACCGGCACGCGGTCGAGAAGATCGCGAAGGCGAGCCCTCTGTCCGAAGGCGAGGTAGCGCAAAGGGCGATCCAGTTCGCATGCGAGGTTGCCGCGGGCAAGGACGGTGACGCCGCGCCAGCTCACGTAGGCTTCCGGCTTCCATTTGGTCGACGAGGGGCGGCCGCATCTAGAGCGGGCCGCGAAGATGCGTCCGGGAGCCGCCGCGACTCTTCAAAGGCTGACGCGTCGGATGCCGCTGCCGATGTACCTGGGCGCTATCGCGGTGATCACGCTCGCCCTCACGGCGACCTTGTTGACGCGGGCCCATCGCGACGGCGTTGCCGATCACGTGCTCGTAATACTCGGAATTGTTTTATTGGTGGCGACCAGCCAACTCGCAGTGGCTACCATGAACTGGCTGGCCACCTTGGTTGTGGCGCCGCGGCCATTGCCACGAATGGACTTTTTCCGCGGAATTCCGGCGCAGTCGCGCACGCTGGTGGTGGTGCCGACGATGCTCACCAGCGCCGGCAACATCGAACGCTTGGCTGAGGCGCTGGAGGTCCGGTTTCTCGCCAATCGGGACGAGCATCTGCCTGCTGACCGATTTCAGCGATGCGTCCGCGGAGAGGTTGCCCGAGGACGTATCCCTGTTGTGGCTCGCCCGGAAGGCAATCGAGGAGCTGAACGAAAAGTACCGGCAGGCGACGAATCCGGCCGGCGATGGCGCAATCGTGGACGCCTTCTTCCTGTTCCACCGTCCGCGCCGCTGGAACCCGCAGGAGCGGATATGGATGGGCTACGAACGCAAGCGTGGAAAGCTTGCGGACCTGAACGCGTTCCTGCGCGGTGACCAGGAAGGCCGCGTCTCGCTCGTCGTCGGCGACACTTCAGTGCTTTCGCACGTGAAGTACGTCATAGCGCTGGACACCGACACGCAGCTGCCGCGCGACTCGGCGCGGCAGTTTGTGGCCGCGATGGCGCAGTCGGCGTCGATGTGTCGAGCACCGCCATCGGGAACGTCGACCCTGACGCGGTCAGGCGCCGATCGCCGCTTCGATGTCCGCGAACGTCCTCGCGACGTCGTGGGTCGCCTGCGCCGGCAGGCCGAGCTGTCGAGCGATCTGTGTCAGGGAAAAGATGCCGCGTACGATGCGCGTCGGCGACGCCGGCTCGCCTTCGGTCACGAGCGCGTGCTGGCGCCCGGAAAGGCGCAGGCTCGCGACGATATCGCCGACGCGCGCGCGCATCACCTCGTCCAGATCCATCGCTTCGAGCGCTTCGGCGGGCGTCATGATGTGGCGCACCAGCACCTCGTCGTGGCGTATGGCGCGATGCTGTGCGACCAGGATCGGCCTTTCGCCGAGAATGTCGGTCGACGTGATGAGGCCGACGACGACGTTCTCGCTTTCGACGACGAACAGCGCGCGCACGCCCTGGGAAACCATCGTTTGCCGCGCCGCGTTGACCGTCGCCTGCGGGCGCGTCGTCACCGCGGCAGCGCGGCTCAAGTCGGTCATCACGTCGGTTGCCGGCGAATCGGCCTGAACGCGCAGCACGCGCTGCTGCATCTGCAGCCGATACGTCCCGCCCGATACTGCCCGCGATTGATGCAGCGGCGAGTACGCTCGCTCCGGGGGCCGGGGCGAACCGACGACGGGAACGCGAGCGGCGCGACCGAATCCGGAGAACATCCGCTCGACGACCCGATCGGTTCGACCCGATTCGGCGCTCGATGTCGGCGTTTCGTCGGAGCCGCGGGTGTGTGAATCGTTAGCCATTTCGGAGACCTCGTCTGCGCTGGCATTGCGCGTGGACGCCTATGTTCGCATAGACTTGTGACGATCGCCGTCGTCCCCCGATCGACCTCCTGATCACCGGGCAGTTCGACCTCCCTTAATATCGCGATCGGCGGCTCCTGCCGGCGGCGTCGACGACGCGGTTGCTGGTCGCTACGAGGACCCCACATGTCCGTTTCGGCGTCACGAACATGAAGCGCGTGCTGAAGTGGGTCGGTGTCGGTTTTCTCGGCTTCCTAGTCGTCGCCGCCGGCCTCGGCGCGCAAACGTGGTACGCGAAGCCGCTGTCGATCGACTGGTTCTACACGCGCACGTTCCTGCGCTTCGCGCTCGACAATCCGGAATTGCTCACGCAGATCCGTCTTCTCGAGCCGTTCGGGCTGCATGCGCACAACGCCAGGTTCTCCGATGCCTCGCTCGCGCACCAGAACGAGGAGTTCGCGCGACTGAAGGACGATTACGCGACGCTCCATCGCTACGACCCGAGCCGCTATTCCGGACAGGATCGCCTGTCCTACGACATTTTCGACTACTTTGTCGGCATGAACGTGCGCGGCGAGCCGTGGCGCTTTCACGACTATCCCGTCAATCAACTGTTCGGCGTCCAGAGCGAGCTGCCGAACCTGATGACCCAGATGCAGCAAGTCAACGATGTGACGGATGCCGAGGACTACATCGCGCGACTCGGCGCGTTCCCGCGTAGGTTCGACGAGTTGATCGAGAGCATCCGGTTTCGCGAAGCCCGGGGTGTGCTGCCGCCGAAGTTCGTCGTCGAAAAGGTGCTCGATCAAATCCACGCGTTCATCGCCGCCGGCGCCGCGAGCAATGCTCTCGTCGTCACCTTCAGGGAGAAGCTCGACCGGATACCGCCCGAGAAGATGGATGCGGCACAACGCAGAGAATTCTTGTCGCGCGCGACGCGAGTGGTGGAGAGCAGCGTGCTTCCCGCCTATGCGAAGCTCGCTGCGTATTTCGAGACGTTACGACCGAAAGCGACGCGCAACGACGGCGTGTGGGCGCTTCCTGAAGGCGACCGCTATTACCAGTACCAGGTCGAGCGCAATACGACCACCACGATGACCGCCGACGACATTCACGCGCTCGGACTGTCGGAAGTGGCACGGATCACGGGGGAGATGGACGCGATCCTCGACGCCGCCGGCTATCGCGACGGTACCGTGGGCGAACGGATGCATCGACTCGCGCAATCGCCCGCGCAACGCTATCCGGATAGCGACGACGGTCGCGCGCGCATTCTCGCGGATTACCAGGCGATCATCGACGCGATCAGCAGGGGACTCGATCCGTACTTCGTGACGAAGCCGAAGGCGAACGTCGTCGCGAAGCGCGTGCCGCCGATCGCGGAAAAGACGGCCCCCGGCGCGTACTACGTGGGTGCGCCGCTCGATGGGTCACGTCCGGGCACGTTCTACGCGAATCTCCACGATGTCGGCATGACGCCGAGATTCGCCATGCGCACGACCGCGTACCACGAGGCGGTTCCCGGCCATCACTTGCAGATTTCGATTGCGCAGGAGCTGCAGGGGCTACCGATTTTCCGCAAGCTGGTTCCGTTCACGGCATACAGCGAAGGCTGGGCGCTCTACGCCGAGCGGCTCGCATGGGAAGCGGGCTACGAAAAGGACCCGCTCGACAATCTGGGACGACTGCAGGCCGAACTGTTTCGCTCCGTGCGCCTCGTGGTCGACACCGGCTTGCATCGGAAGCGCTGGACGCGCGAGCAGGCGATCGACTACATGACGAAGACGACCGGAATGCCGGAAAGCGAAGTCGTCATCGAGATCGAGCGTTACCTCGTGCAGCCGGGCCAGGCGCTCGCGTACAAGGTCGGCATGATGAAGATCCTGGAGCTCCGCCAGCGCGCGCGCGTCGCGTTGGGAAGCAAGTTCGATCTGCGCGACTTTCACGACGTGGTGCTGAGGAACGGCGCGATGCCGCTCGCGATTCTTGAGCGCGTCGTCGACAACTACATCGCGCAAAAGCAAGGCCGCTGAGGACCGCGCCCGCGTAAAGGGTTAAATCGCAAGCGTCGCGTACGCCACGGCGATACGCGCTGCAAGCCGCGCGTTATCCATCAAAAGCTGGACGTTACTGCGCAAACTGTTGCCTTCGGTCAACGCATTGACGCGCGCGAGCAGAAACGGCGTCACCGCCTTGCCAGTCACCCGCTGCGCGCGCGCCTCATCGAGCGCCTGCTCGATGGCCGGTTCGATGGCGTCATGGCGCATTTCGAATTCGGCCGCGATCGGATTGGCGATGACGATGCCACCGGTCAATCCAAGCGCCCACTTCGCTTGCATTACCCGGGCGATGTCGCCTGCTTCGTCGATGCGCGCGCCCAACGGGAAACCGCTGTCCCGGCTGAAGAACGCCGGAAACCGATCTGTGCGATAACCAATCACCGGCACGCCGTGCGTTTCGAGGTATTCGAGCGTCAGTCGAAGGTCGAGGACCGATTTGGCGCCGGCACAGACGACGGCGACCGATGTTCGGGCAAGTTCCTGCAGGTCGGCCGAAATGTCGAAGGAGGTCTCCGCGCCGCGATGCACGCCACCGATGCCGCCGGTCGCAAAGACGCGGATGCCGGCAAGCGCTGCGATGATCATCGTGGCGGCGACGGTCGTCGCCCCGCTTCCGCCGCGAGCCGTGACGATCGCAAGGTCGGCTCGGCTGACTTTGGCGATGCCGTCTCCCGCGCGGCCGATGCGGTCGATTTCGTCGCCGCGCAAGCCGACTTTCAGGCGCCCATCGAGAATCGCGATCGTCGCGGGCACTGCGCCTTGTCGCGTGATCTCCTCCTCGAGGGCGAGCGCGGTCTCGATGTTTCGCGGCCACGGCAAGCCGTGCGCGATGACCGTCGATTCCAGCGCGACGATCGCCTTGCGGTTCGCGATGGCCTCCGCGACAACGGCGTTCAGATCGAGCAGATCGCTCACCTTCCCCACAGCGCCTGACCCTCGATCCCCTGTCCGACGCAAAGAACGGCTTCGACGACGAGCACGACGAACGTCAGGGCCGCACCGGCCATACGCGCATTGCGCGGGTGCCAGGCAAACGAAAGTGCGAAGCCGTGCAGTAGACGCGCAACGAGCAACGCGATGCCGAGTGCGTGAAGCAGATAGATCGAGTGTCGGCCGACCTCGAGAAAGCCCATCATCATGAGCGCGAGCGGCACGTACTCGGCGAAGTTCGCCTGCGCGCGAATCACGCGGGTGATCGAGACGTCGCCGGCGTCACCGAACGGCACGCGGCGACGAATGCCGACCACGCGCGCGGAAAGCACGACGAACCACAGCGCAAGCATTCCCGCATACAACGGCGTTACGAACATCGCCACCCCCCGACCTTCCGGCCGCAATTCAATCCGGCACGCCCGCAAGCCGCAGTCCATCGATGAGCGGCCCGTAGCCCGCGAGATACGCCGCGAAGCATGCGCAAATGGTTCAAGGCGTCGAGCGCCTGGTGAAGTCGATCGAGCTTCAGGAGGTCGAACGCCTGGACCTGAATGGCCTTCACGTTCTCGGGCCCCTGCCTCAGCACGCCGTCGACGATCAGCAGCGACTCCTCGTATCGACTGCGCAGCGCATACAGGTTGCCCTTGCACGTGACCGCGTCGAGGTCGCCGGGATTGCGTTGAAGGTACTTGTCCAGCGCCTCGGCCCCGCCGCCCGTCCCGTCGATCCGCAGCAGTTCGAGCGTGTAAGCCGCGCCGGCGCGCGCGAGCGCGACTGCGTCGTCGCGAGGCCGTCGCTCGTCGCCCCCATGTCGCCGCGTGCCCGCTCGTGAACTCGACCGGCGCATCATATACGTTGCCGGAACGGCATGGACGAGGCGAGGTGGGGAGCACCCGATGGCGAACGAAATCGACATGCAACGCGTACCGAGCGCTGCCGCATTCGAGCTCGGCACCTTGCGACGCGCCCTCGCCCGCCGCGTGGCGATTCCCACCGAAAGCCAGGTCGACGCGCGCCGACCCGAGCTTCGACGCTACCTGACCGACGAAATCGCGCCGACGCTGACGCGACTGGGATTCGCCTGCACGCTGTGGGACAACCCGGTCGCCGACGCGCCGCCTTTCCTCTTCGCGCAGCGCATCGAGGATCCGAATCTGACGACAGTCCTCATGTACGGCCACGGCGATGTCGTGCGCGGTTACGACGATCAGTGGCGCGAAGCCGCGTCGCCGTGGACGCTCGAGGAAAAAGGCAATCGCTGGTACGGGCGTGGGACCGCCGACAACAAAGGGCAGCATTCGATCAACCTCGCAGCGCTCGAGCACGTGCTGGCGACACGCGGCGCGCTCGGCTGCAACGTCAAGTGGCTGTTCGAGATGGGCGAGGAGATCGGCTCGCCCGGGCTACGCGCGATTTGCGAGCGTCACGCCGACGCGCTCGCCGCCGACGTCTTCATCGCGAGCGACGGCCCGCGCGTGCGCTCCGACACGCCGACCCTCTTCCTCGGTTCGCGCGGCTGCATCAACTTCACGCTCGACTGTCATCTGCGCGACGGCGGCCATCATTCCGGCAACTGGGGCGGGCTGCTCGCCAACCCCGGAACGATTCTCGCGAATGCGATCGCATCGCTCGTCGATGGTCGTGGGCGGATCCTCGTAGAGTCGCTACGACCCGCGCCGATTCCGGCGAGCGTCCGCCGCGCGCTCGCCACGATCGAGCCGGGCGAGCCCGATGGACCGGAGATCGACGTCGATTGGGGTGAGCCCGGTCTCACGCCCGCGGAGCGCGTGTTCGGGTACAACGTGCTCGAAGTGCTCGCGTTCAAGACCGGCAACCCAGAGCACCCGGTCAACGCCATTCCGCCGCGCGCCAGCGCGACGTTGCAGCTGCGCTTCGTGACCGGTTGCGCTCCCGACGGCGTCATTTCCGCAGTGCGCGCGCATCTCGATTCGCATGGGTTCGGCAACGTACACGTCGCCCGCGATCGCGCGGAAGTGATGCATGCGACGCGGCTCGATCCCGATCATCCGTGGGTACGTTGGGCCGCGGCGAGCATCGAGCGCACGACCGGCAAGGCGCCGGCGATCCTGCCGAACCTCGGCGGCTCGCTGCCCAACGACTGCTTCGCCGAGCTGCTCGGCCTGCCGACGCTCTGGGTGCCGCATTCGTACCCCGCGTGCTCGCAGCACGCGCCCGACGAGCACCTGCTCGCCGATGTCGCGGCCGACGGTGTGAAGATCGTCGTCGGCCTGTTCGAGGACCTGCCCGCTTACGCCGCTTCGGCCTCGCGCGCCTTGTTGGCAGCCTGCAACGCCGCGAGCTCCTGATCCTCGCGCTCGCGCTTGCGCTGCAGCGCGAGCT